>CBDUBH010000027.1:0-37137 GCA_965365345.1 uncultured Melioribacteraceae bacterium | reverse complement strand
GTTCAATTCCATATAAACACGAAATCATAATTTGATAGATAAATTGAACGCTTCTTAAATTTTTAATTAAGGAGATTTGTAATGAAACAAGGCGGTATTTTAAATGCGGAACTTTCCCGTATAATCGCTTCTATGGGGCATACAGATAAACTTGTGATATGCGATAGCGGATTACCGATTCCGCCAAATTCATCAGTAGTGGATCTGGCTTTAACCAAAAATATTCCGAGGTTCATTGATACTTTGAAAACTGTTTTGATAGAACTGAAAGTTGAGAAGATAATAGTTGCAAATGAATTAGTTAATGGAAATTCAAAATACTTTGAAGAAATAAATTTACTTTTCAGCGATGTAAAAATTGAAAAAGTTGATCACGAAAAATTTAAAGAGATCACATGCGGGAAAGAAAAAATTTCATTTGTAAGAACGGGAGAAGCAACGCCTTACGCAAATATAATACTTGTTTCTGGCGTAACATTTTAAAGGAGGAAAATTTGAAATATAGAAAATTCGGAAAACTGAATTGGCAAATATCTGAGATAGGATTTGGTGCATGGGCAATCGGCGGTGATATGTGGGGTCCGCAAAGTGATGATGAGTCCGTAAAAGCACTTCATAAAGCGATTGATCTTGGAGTCAATTTTATTGATACAGCGCAAGGTTACGGTAAAGGTCATAGTGAAGAAATCATTGGAAAAGTTTTAAAGGAAAGAAAAGAAGAAATTTATGTTGCAACAAAAGTTCCTCCAAAACCCGGAAGTACATGGCCTCCGCCTGATAATCAGGATCCAAATGAATCATTTCCTGCTGAATATATAATTGCTGAATGTGAAAAATCTTTAAAAAGATTGCAAAGGGATTTCGTTGATATTTATCAATTTCACACATGGGCTCCTGCTTTTAATACATACGATGAATGGTTTGAGGCAATGAGCAGATTAAAAGAACAGGGAAAAATTAGAGCAGTTGGAGTTTCTGTGCCTGATACAACTCCTGATTCCATAATTGCATCATTGGTTAATGGAAGAGTAGATGCAGTCCAAGTAATTTATAATTTGTTCGAACAGTATCCTCAATTCAATTTATTTCCTGTTGCTGAAAAAACAGGGACAGGAATAATTGTCCGTGTTCCTTTTGATGAAGGAGCTTTAACTGGAAAATTTAATGCTGAAACAACTTTTCCTGATGGAGATGTTCGCAGACATTATTTCAGAGGAAATAATTTAAAAACGGTAGTAAAAAAAGTTAAAGAGATTGAAGAATTTAAAAATTCAAAACATCAAGATTGGGCAATGCCTGAATTTGCTTTAAGATTTGTTTTAAGTCATTCTGCCGTAAGCACGGTTATCCCTGGAATTCGCAATATAAAACAAGCTGAGTTAAACACAGCTGTTAGTGATGGAATTTTACTTTCAAAAAATGAACTTGATGAATTAAAGAAATTTTATTGGAGAAAAGATTTTTGGCATGAGGAAATTCCCGTAAATGAAAATGATCAAATTAAATCCTAATAATTCCGGAGTTTATATGAAGAAAAATATTTTTATTCTAACAATATTCTTTTTATTGGTTGCTTCTTTTAATTATGCACAGACAAATAAATTGATGTATGATAAATTGGAACGTCCGGGAGGAATTACATATTACAATATGCCTGTCGGCTTATGTGAAGATTATCCCGAAGAAACCACAACAATGGAAATTATCAGAAATGATTTTGAATTTCTGAAAAAACATAATATAAAGTTTATGAGAATTTCATTCGGCTGGGATGCAATCGAAGAAAAAGAGGGAACATATAATTGGCTGTTTTGGGATGACTATGTAAAAATGGCTGTTGATGAATACGGCATTACACTACTGCCCTATATTTGCTATGTGCCAATGTGGGCTACATCAAATCCAAAAGACACAATGTTCTATTGGAATTATCCCCCTAAAGATAATAAACCTTGGGGTGAGTTTGTGAAAACACTTGTGAACAGATACAAAGACAGAATTAAAACATGGGAATTGTGGAATGAACCTGATATTTGGATTTACTGGCAGGGTGAAAGAAAAGAATTTGTTGAATTTATGAAAGTTGCTGCTGAAGCAGTTAGAGAAGCTGATCCAAATGCTAAAATTGTTTTTCCGGGAATTGCATACGATCCTGAATTTATTAAAGATCTTTTTAAAAACTGGGGTATGAGCAAATATTTTGATATTGTTAACATACATAATTATTACGAAACATGGCATCGCCATCCTATCGAACAAATAACAAATTACATAAATGAAGTTCATGATGTTGTTTGGAGATATGGAAATAATCAACCATTGTGGATTGCAGAAGTCGGTTACAGTACTTTTAGAAAAGATGCAAGAGTATCAGATTCATATTCAGCTTATTATAATTACGAACACACTCCTGAATATCAGGCTGTTCATTTGTTTAAAACTTTGGCGCTTGCAGCATCAACAGAAAAAATTTCAGCAGTAGCATGGTATGAATTAAAAGACCTTCCTCCAAGTGAAAATGTTATTGGCGATAATGATAATAACAGATATCTCGGAGTTGCTTATGCTGATCATAAAGCAAAACCTGCTGCTCAGGCATTAGTTTTCTTCAATCAATTATTTTCAAAAAAATACCGCAATGCTAATGATAAAATTAAAGTTGATAGAACTCTTGCATCACAAAGTATTATAAATGCGTTTGAAAATGAAGATGGAAGTTATATCATAACAGCGTGGCTTCAAACATCTGTTCCGGGTAAAATGGGAAATGACAAAAACGGAATGGTTAAAGATACGCGAAGCGAAAATATTAACATAGAAATTCTATCTTCTCTAAAAGGTAATATAATTCAATATGATGAACTGGGAAATAAAAAGGAATTTAAAAACTCAGAAAGAAATAATAATTCATTCATATTAAAAAATGTAAAACTTGAAGGCGGTAAAATTTCAATCTTCGAAATAAAATAAAGCAAAAATATGAAACTTAAGGCAAAAAAAATATCAACCGAAAATTTTGATAATTACGGTAAAGTTGTTGAAGGAACTTCAGGTGAACCCACTTCACAAGCAGCTGATTACAAATTTTGGTCAAACATTATGAATTACAAAATTGATGGTGAAACTGAAGTGGGAATTTGTACGGTTTACAAAAAAGCATCTTATAAAATAAGTGGAATGGAACGTCATATAAAAACCCCCGAAATATTAATTCCTATTGATGCGCCTTTTATTTTGCCCTTGCTGAAAGATAAAAATCATCCGGAAACAGCGGAAGCATTTAAAGTAGAAATTGGACAGGCAATTAAAATCGATGAGAAAATTTGGCATGGCGCATGCATTCCATTTGAAAAAAATGAGTCTTCATATTTCGTTATTTTCAAAAAAGAAACTCCATTTAATGATGTTGAAAAAACAGAACTTCCTGAAATTGAAATAGAAGTGTAAGGGAATAAACATTTATGCAAGATAAAATAATCAGATCAGAAAATTATGAAATTCAATTTGATGAAAATCCGTTAGAAATAGAAAGATTTTTTTATTTGCCGGAAAGCACAAACGATTGTTCTAACTTACTGCAAAGTTTATTGATCAGAACTCCCGATTCTGTTAGTGAACCGGTTTTATTAACAGAAGTATCTAATATTACAAAAAATAAAAATTCAATATCGTTTCAATTAAATGATCTTGAAAATAAAACCCAAGCGAAATTAGAAATATTTGCTGAAGCTGAAGGGATCAAATTTAAATGCAAAGTTGAATCTTCAAAACCGCTTTGGTTAATGGAATGGAAGCTTTCAGGATTAAAGTTTAATGAGATTTTGGTTCCTGCATTGGGCGGACAGTCAATTAAAAAAAATGCGCCGCAAGGAACTTTACTTTCATACAAATACCCTTTTTGGTGGAATGCTCAATTTGTTTTAGGCTTATTTAATAAGGGTGGAATCATTATTCATTCAAAAGATGAAAAGCCAAATTTAAAACTTCTCCGGGTTTTAAAAGAAAAAGAAAGTTTTGAAATAACATATGGATTTGAAATTCCCGCTCCACTTGATAAAAATATTTTCGAAGCAGAATGGTACATAAAATTTTTTACAGGTGATTGGAGAACCGGTGTTGATATTCATAGAAATTGGCTTGAAAGTGCATTTGGTTTAAAATCATATTCTGAACATTCAAACTTTCCGCATTGGGCAAAAGAAATAAATTTTATTTTAGAAGTTTGGGGAGCTCGTCGCGATAAAGTAAATCCGGCTCATTCATTCGATGAAATTCGAAATAGAATTAATGAATTTAAAAATTTGCATGATCCCCAAAAAACTTTATTGTATCTACCCGGATTCGCAGAACATGGAATTGATTCAAATGCACCGGATTATAACCCAAGTATACAATGCGGCGGTGAAGAAAAATTTAGACAACTTATCGAGGAAGCACACCGTCTCGGTTATAAAGTTATGATCCATACAAATGTTCTGGCAATGACCTTTCATCATCGCTTGTACAACGAGTTTAAAAAATATCAGGTAGTTGATTGTTTCGGCAGAGAGCAGGGCTGGGGATTGGATATGGATGGTGATTGGCTTGCCGAACCGTATTTTGCTTATATAAATCCTGCCAATGAAGAATGGACTAATTTAATGGCGGAAACTTTTGCGGGTTTGATCAATAAATTCAATATTGATGCTATATTTCTCGATCAGACTTTACTTGCATTTAATGTTAGCAATGGAAAAAACTTTTTGCAAGGAATGCGTGAACATATTCAAAGATTACAGAAAAAATTTCCGGATATTCTTTTTACGGGAGAAGGTTTAAACGAGCAGGTGCTTTCTGCTTTGCCAATGGCACAAATCCATGGAATTGATTCAATTACAGAAGTTCACGGAATGGAAGGACAAGTAGCATGGAGGGAAGTTCATCCTGTTTCTTCATATTTGTTTGGCAAATATACCCGTTTAACTGCGCATCTTTTAACAAAGCATCCAAGCCATCCTATGTTTGCATTTCAGGAAAGATCTTATGAAAAATTAGGTGTAATTCCCGCTTTGGTTTTATATACCTCAGATCAGCTAATAAATTCAATTGAAACAGAAAAGATGATCAGTCGCGCAAAAGAATTAAAAATCTATAAGGATTTAAAATGAAAAAAATAAAAGCCGCAATTATAGGAAGCGGATTTATGGGAAGCACGCATCTAGAGGCGTTGCAGCGTATTGGCGGAATTGAAGTAATAGCGCTTTCCTCAACAGATACAAAAAGCGGAAAACTTTTATCTGAAAAATATTCGGTTAAGCATTTTACAGATGACTGGAAAGAAATTATAAAGAATCCGGATATTGAAGTAATTCATAATTGCACGCCGAATCATCTTCATTTTGAAATAAATAAATCCGCAATTGAAAATGATAAGAATATAATTTCCGAAAAACCTTTAACAATAAATTCCGTTCAATCAAATGAACTTTTGGAATTGCTAAGAAAACATAATGTAGTTAATGCCATAAATTTTAATTACAGATTTTATCCTTTAATTCAGCAAGCAAGATCAATGATTGAAAAAGATGAGATTGGAAGTATTTATTTGGTGCATGGGAATTATCTTCAGGATTGGCTTTTCTACAAATCAGACTATAACTGGCGTTTGGAAATTGAAGAAGGGGGAGATTCACGTGCAATTGCAGATATTGGCTCGCATTGGTGCGATGCCGTTCAATTTTTAACAGGATCAAAAATTAAAAAAGTTTTCGCAGATCTTGTAACCATTCATCCCCATAGAACAAAACCTTCCGAAGCTGTAGAAACATTTAAAGGGAAGGAAAATATTTCCGTAAAAGGAAAACTTGTTCCAATAAAAACAGAAGATGCCGGAACGGTTTTAATTCAATTTGAAAATGGATCAAGAGGAGTATTTACGGTTTCGCAAATTAGCGCAGGAAGAAAAAACCATTTTACTTTTGAAATAAACGGGAGTAAAAAATCTTTGGCTTGGGATCAGGAAAATCCCAATGAATTATGGATCGGATACCGGGAAAAGGCTAATGAAATTTTGATAAAAGATCCGTCTTTATTGAGTGATAATGCAAAAAGATTTTCATCTTATCCCGGTGGTCATCCTGAAGGTTATCCTGATGGGCACAAAAATCTTTTTACAGCAGTTTACGATTTCATCCGTTTAGGAAAAGATCCGCTAAAAGATAAACCGGATTTTCCGACCTTTTTCGATGGCCATCAGGAAAACTTAATTGTCGAAGCAATATTAAAAAGTAATAAAGAACAAAGATGGGTAGAGATCAGTAAGAATAATTAAAAGAAATAAATTTTCGGAGAAAAAATGAAAATCGGATTTCTCACAGCGTGTTTACCAAATTTAGTTTTGGATAAATTAGTTCAATGGGCTTCTCAAAAAGGATTTAAAACACTTGAACTTGCAGCCTGGCCGGTTGATTCAAGCCGCGATTATCAGGCACGGCAAATTGATGCTGCAAATTTCACTATTGAGGAAGCTGAAAAAATTAAGATCTTATTTAAAGATAATAATATGGAAATTTCAGCGATGGCATATTATGATAATAATATTCATCCAAATTTAGAACAACGAAATTCTTATTTAACTCATCTAAAAAAAGTTATTGATACTGCATCCATGCTTGATGTAAAATTAGTTGGTACTTTTGTCGGCAGCAATCCGGAACTTTCCCCAAATGAAAATATGAAAGAAATTAAAAAGGTGTTTACAGATGTTTTGAAATACGCAGTTGATAAAAATGTAAGTATAATGATTGAAAATTGTCCCATGGAAAATTGGGTGAAGTTCGGCTTGCCCGGTAATTATGCGTATTCACCTGAACTTTGGGATGCTCTTTTTAATGAACTTCCTCAAGAAAATTTCGGATTGAATTTCGATCCTTCCCATCTTTATTGGTTAGGAATAAATTATTTACAGGCAGCAGCAGATTTTTCAGATAAAATATTTCATGCACACGCAAAAGATACTGAGATCATTGCCGAAGGTGAATATCAATATGGAATTTTCGGCAGGCAAATTGATCCGGTGCCATGGAAATCCGGCTGGTGGAGATACAGAATGCCGGGATCAGGAGAAATAAACTGGCAGAAATTTATTTCAACACTTCAGGAAAACGGCTATGACAAAGTTTTATCAATTGAACATGAAGATCCGGTATGGGAAGGCAGTGAAGATAAAGTTAAAACCGGATTGGAACTTGGATTAAAACATCTTTCTCAATTTGTAATTTAATAAAACACTATGAAAAATTTAATTAAAGAAACTTACATCCCTTTTGGTTCGCAATATTACAGAGCACCATCTCCGCATAAAGAAGAATGGGAAAATGATCTGAAAAAAATGTCTGAACTTGGATTCAATACCGTTAAATATTGGGTTCAGTGGAGATGGAACAATCCTGAGGAAAATATTTTCTATTGGGATGATATTGACGAACTTATGGATTTAGCCAGTAAGTACAATATGAAAGTTATGCTGAATACAATTTTTGATGTTGCACCTGCTTGGATTTATAAAAAGTTTGATGATGCATCAATGATAACACTTTCCGGATTTAAAGTTGGCCCGCAAACTCAGCCGCACAGACAAATCGGTGGTCTTGGATATTGTTTTAATCACGATGGAATCTCAAAATATTTTTTTGAATTTCTACGCCAAACGATAAAAAGATATAAAGATCATCCCGCACTTGAAATTTGGAATGTCGGCAGCGAACCTGAATTAACTAGCAGTATGGCTGAAATGCGTGCCTATGCAGATGATGCTTCTAAAATTGGCGATATGCTTTGTTATTGTAATAATTGCGAATCAAAATTTAAATCTTGGCTCAAAGAAAAATATAAGACAATTGAAAAATTAAATATCAGTTGGAACAGAAATTATAGATCTTTTGCTGATGCTGAATTGCCGAAAACAAGAAATACATTTAATGATATTATTGATTGGCGGATGTTTTTTGTTCATACAATCGGAGAAAATGTAAAACGAAGATTTGAAGTTGCTAAGGAAGAAGATAAAGGTAAACATCCTTTAATGTGCCATCATGTTTTCATTCAAGGATTTCCCGTTACATCAACTGCAAATGATCCTTGGAATATCGGAAGATTCGGGGATCTCCATGGGTTTACACAAATGGATGATATGGCTATGATAGATATTCTCCGTTCGTGCGCAAAAGATAAGCCAGTAATTTCTGCTGAGATGTTAATGCTTCCGGGTTATACGCTTGATCTTCCAAAATCCATTGATAAAGATGATATTAAAAAATTTATTTTTTCGGGAATTGCAGGAAATCAAAAAGGATTTATATTCTGGCAATACCGTCCGGAAATTTTGGGAAGGGAAACTCCAACCTGGGGACTTTCATATCTTGACGGAGAAGAAACTCCATGGCTGAAATCCTTTGCGGAATGTGGAAAAGTTTTACAAAAGAATGCGGAGTTTTTGCTTGCTGCAAAGCCTAATAAAGCAGATGTTGCGGTTTTATATAATCCTGAAAATCAAATTTTTGCATGGTCTTCAACAGGAAATGAAAAAACTGCCACCGATTCATTATTGGGATATCATCGAGCTTTGTATGAAAGAAATTTCATAATAGATTTTATTCATCCTATGGAATTTGAAAAAGATATTTTAAACAATTACAAAGTGCTTGTAATTCCATTCCCTTATGTTCTAAATAAAATTATAACTGATAAAATAAAATCGTGGGTTGAAAAAGGCGGAACATTAATTTGTGAAAGTTATGCTGGTGGATGGAATATTGAAAACGGACATCATGAAAAAATTGTGCCGGGTTACGGTTTACACGAAATTTTTAAAGTTAAACAAGCTATTGTTAATCCCGCGGTGAATGGAAAAATAAATATCAGAATAAAAAAAGATTTAAAGTACATAAATAAAGATGAAATAGTGAACGGTGCAATTATTTCAGAAACATTTTTTAATAATGGTGCGGAAGTAATTGCTGAATATGAAAACGGTGAACCTGCAATTATTCTATCCAAATTCGGAAAAGGTAAGGCAGTATTGATGGGCTCATACATTGCTCTTCCGTTTCAAAGAACAAAGGAAGAAAATAACGGAGATATTTTAGTTAGTCTGGTAGAGATGGCTATAAAAATTTCTAAGCCGGAAATTTCAGAAAATAAAAAGATCAGACTAGATATTCTTTCAAACAATGATGAAAAAATGCTGATAATACAAAATCTTGAAAAGGAAAATATTAAAACAGAGATTAGAATTAATAATGAAAATTTTCAAAAAATCACTGAACAATTTTCCGGTGAGGAAATCATTTGCAAAGTAATTGATAATTACACTGAAATAAAATTAGATCTTTATCCGAAAGAAGTAAGGGTTTACCGTGCATAACTTTTTCTTTTCGGATCATTTAAAAAATTCTACGGTCAAAAGAAATTTTTATTTAAATGTTTTTGACGGAGCAATATTTGCTTTTGCGATGAGTTTTGTTTCGCTGCAAACAGTTTTTCCGGTACTTGTTAAAAAGATTTCGGGAAGTGATTTTGCAATTGGTTTAATACCAGTTATTTATACAGCGGGATTTAATTTTCCGCAAATTTTTGTTGCAAATTATGTAAGAAAGAAATCATTTAAAAAGTCTTTTTTCCTTAAAACAGCTTTTGGGCAAAGATTACCGTGGTTCTTTATTTCACTGGTTCTTTTTCTTTTTGTTGAAGATCTTAATCGTGATGTCGCATTAATTTTAATATTAAGCGGATTGGGTTTTGCAGCGGTAGCAGGAAGCATAAATCTACCGGGTTGGTTTGATCTTATTTCCAAATTAACTCCGGTTGAATTGCGGGGAAGATTATTTGCATATCGGTCAATCATTGGTTCAATACTTGGAGTGGCCGGCGGAGCGACGGTTGTTATCATTCTGAAATCAGTTGATTATCCCGAAAATTTCGGAATACTTTTTATGTTAACTTTTATAATCATGATGATCTCTTATGTATTTCTATTGTTTATAAAAGAAGATGAACCGAATCCGCCTCCGGAAATATTCAATTACTCAAAATTTTTTCAGCGATTGACTATTATTATAAAATCAGAAAAGAATTTCAGAAACTTTATTATTTCGGATGCCCTTATGATGCTGGCAAATATGTCACATGCATTTTTTGCGGTTTATGCTATTGAAAAATATTCTTTGCCTGAAAGTTATGCAGGAAATTTTACGATTGTCATGATGGCAAGTATGATAATCGGAAGTTTATTTTTCGGATATGCTGCCGATAGATTTGGTCATAAAAATAATTTAGTATATGCATCTGCATTTACAGGCTTTGCGTGTTTAACAGCAATTATTTCACCGAGTTCAATATTATATTATTTCGTTTTTGTTTGCTCGGCATTGAATATAACGGTATTGATGGTTTCAAGATTAACAATAGTAGCTGAAATTTGTTACGAAGATGACAGGCCGACTTACATCGCACTTATGAATTTGGTAACGGCGCCTTTTGTATTATCAGGATTATTTGGTGGATTAATTGTAAAACTTTACGGCTTCAATGTTTTATTTTCGCTAGCGGCAATTTTTTCGTTAGCAGCATTTGTATGGTTAATATTTAACGTAAAAGAACCAAGAATAATTTCTCATCGGGCTAAATAAAATTAGGGTAATTAAATGGAAAAAATTTCCAGAAGAAAATTTTTACAATCCGGAGCTATTGCAGGCACTGGTTTATATTTATGTTCAAATAATATTTTAGCTGCGCCGGAACTATTATTAAAAAAACGCACTGAACAGAATACTCAAAAAGGAGAATTAAACTTCATTCCGTATTTTGTTCAAAAGGGAAGGGGCCCGCATTTATATGAACTCGCCTGGGCAACCGATAATGAATGGGAGCCTTTCTATTCAAATATCAAAATCGAAAAAGATGGAGTAAAAATTTCTGATACAAAAAATGTGGACAAATTTGGAATTAATGTTAGATGGAATGTTGAAGGTTTCGGGTGGACGAATATTACCGCAGATAACGGGGGAGAATTTTACTCTTTGCCAAGATCAGGAAGATCTCAACAGATAAATTTAAATTATGAATTATGTAAAAGCAGAGTTGTCAGAAATCGTTCGC
Organism: uncultured Melioribacteraceae bacterium; assembly: GCA_965365345.1. Lineage (GTDB taxonomy): Bacteria > Bacteroidota > Ignavibacteria > Ignavibacteriales > SURF-24 > CBDUBH01. Next base: position 26,001 of record CBDUBH010000027.1, on the reverse strand, counting down.
GTTTATCAAGCCTTCGAAAAAGCGGTTGGATCCCTTCTGCAGAAGTTATGATGTTTGTTAATCTTTCAGAACAATTTTTTGAGGATTCAACAAAAAATAAAGATGAAGTAAAAAGAGCCGGACTTTCACAAAGCGGATTGAATTACGCTCTTTGGGCAAGTGAAAAAATGGAAGTTGAAAAAGCAAAATTTGATATTCAAAAAAACGGTCACAGAAATGATTTTTATTTCGGATGCGATGCACGAAGTTTTTATCAAATGTATCAAGATACTTTCCTTGAATTATTTACTGAAATATTCAACTATGCAAATGTAACTTTTGTGGTTAAAGGCGATGGGATGATGTCTGATTATCAAACAGCACCCGGAGTTATTCAGCCGGAAACAAGAGAACTGTTAATAAGAAAATTAAACTCCCGTGGAGTAAAATGCCAGGAAAGATTATTATTCTGGTTCCATGATTGCTGCATTCCGGATTGGTTGCGAAATATGAAATATGATGATCTTTTAAAATATGCCGAAAAACTAACTTATGATACTATGAAATATTTCGGCGATATGCTTTATGCAATGGAAGTTGTAAATGAACTTCATGATTGGGCAAATGAACTTCAACTTAATCATGAGCAAATTACTGAGCTTACAAGATTAATAAATGATGTTGCGAAATCAGTTGCACCAAATGTTAAAAGAACTGTTAATAATTGCTGTCCATACGCGGAATATGTTCAGCTAAATTCATATTCAAAAAAGAAAGCTGTTTTTCCGCAGAGAAGTCCTTATAAATTTTCCAAAGATTTAATTGATGCGGGAATCGATTTTGATATTCTTGAACAGCAAATGTATTTCCCTTATAGAGATTTACAGGATTCAATTTTACTTTTAGAGAAACTTTCAACGCTTGGAAAACCGATGCAAATTTCTGAAATTGGCGCTCCCGGAGGTCCTTCAAATTATTCGGTAATAAATAACAATGTTACTTTTTCCAAAGAACCCTATTTATGGCATCAGCCCTGGAATGAGCATACTCAGGCTGATTGGCTGGAAGATATGTACACACTGGCTTTCAGCAAAAAATTCATTAAAGCATGCAACTGGTTTGATTTTGTTGATCCATATTATTTTATAGAAAACGGCGGTTTGCTTCGTTCGGTAAAAGGCGAAAAAAAAGAAGCATTTCATCGTCTGAAAAAATTAAAAGAAAATTGGGAGCAACTTCCTAAAGCTTAACTCTAAAATTTAATTTATGAATTTCCGGAGTTCTTATGTCAACTGAAAAAGGTACTTTGATCTTTAAACCATATTTTGTACAGCGTGGAGTTGGTCCAAATCTACTGGACTGGGCTTATGCTTGTGATGAAAACTGGGATGCTTTTTTTTCAAACATTTCATCTGATAATGATGGAGTTAAAATTTCTAATACTTACGGAACTGAAAAATTTTCTGTTGAAGTTAGATGGAATGTTGAAGATTTTGGATACATTTTTATTTCGGCAGACAATGGCGGTGAATATTATCAAATTCCTCCTTCCGGTAAAACTGAAATTTTAAATCTAAATTTTGAACTTGCAAAAAGCCGGGTTTACAGAAACAGAAGAAGAATTGAAAAGCACAAAGTAAACGGCTGGAAACCATCTTATGAAGTTATGTCATTTATTCATCTTTCGGAAGAACTTTTTAATGATGCCGAAAGATTCAGAAATCAAAATGAAAAATGCGCAGAGCTTTCGCAAAAAAGCTTGCTTTACGCAATGCACGCAAGCGAAAAAATTGAATTAGATAAGGCAAAATTTGATATATCAATAAATAAACAGAGAAAAGATTTTTTTATCGGATGCGATGCACGTGGGTTTTATCAGATGGATCCGGATCTTTTTATGGAGCTTTTCGTAAAGCAGTTTAATTATGCAACAATTACCTATTATCAAATAAGCGGTAATTACAGGGATTTTGAACCGGTAGAAGGTGATCTTCAATTTAATACAAGAGATGTTGTATTCAATGAACTGAAAAAACACAACATTACAGTAGAAGGAAGACCTTTATATTGGCCTTATAAAACAGTTACTCCTGACTGGATGCGAAATAAAACCTATGATCAACTTTTGATTTACATAGAAAAACATGTCAAAAAAGTTGTTGGACATTACGGCGACGGAATGTATGCATGGGAAGTTGTAAATGAATCACACGATTGGGCAAATGAACTTCAACTTACTCCTGAACAAACTACAAATGTTACAAAACTTGCATGCGAAGTTGCAAAAGATACAAATCCGAAAGTGCATAGATTAATAAATAATTGCTGTCCGTTTGCAGAATATGTTCAATTAAAAAAATGGAATGAAATTGATGCAAAATATCCTCAACGGACTCCAATAAAATTCATGAAAGATCTTGTTGCAAATGATGTTGATTTTACAATATCAGGGCAGCAAATGTACTTCCCTTACAGAGATCTTTCAGATACAATTATACATGTTGAAAGATACGAACAATTCGGAAGACCGGTACAGTTAACTGAAGTAGGAGCTTCGTCAGGTCCTAGTAAAGCATCAATTGAGAACAATTCACTTGAAATTACTAATGAACCGTATATATGGCGAAGACAGTGGGATCAGGAATTACAAGCTGATTGGCTTGAAGAACTTTATACAATCGTTTACAGCAAACCTTGGATCGAAGCGGCAAACTGGTATGATTTCGTTGATCCGTATTCATGGATTAAGAACGGAGGACTTTTGGAATCTCCAAAAGGTGAAAAGAAGGCTGTGTATGACAGATTATTAAAACTTCAACAAGGTTGGGGATTAAAATAAATTATTAAAAGTGAAGGCAGAAATGGCTAAAGGAAAAATAATATTCAAACCGTATTTTGTTCAAAAAGGAAAAGGACCTCACCTATTTGATTTTGTAATGACGCTTGATGAAAATGGAGATGCTTTTCGTTCAGATATTTCAATTTCGAACGAAGGAATTTTAATATCCAATACAAATAGCGTAAATAAATTTTCCATTAGTGTTAGATGGAATGTTGAAGGTTACGGTTTTTTATTCCTTCCGGCAGATAATGAAGGTGAATATTATAATTTAAATGAGGCAAAAAAACGGGAGTTAAATCTTAACTACGAACTTGCAAAAACAAGGATACATAGAAATAGAATTAGAAAGAATAAATTTGAAAAAGACAATTGGAAACCCTCAAAAGAATTAATCCATTATTTGGATCTATCAGAAGATCTTTTCAGTGACGCAAGGAAAACCGAAAATGCAAATTATCAGTGTGCGGAATTATCACAGAGATCGCTGATCTATTCAACATTAGCAAGCGAATTGATGGAAATAGAAAAGGCGAGATTTGATATTTTACGAAACGGAAAACGGGATGATTTTTATTTTGGATGTGATTCGCGCGCTTATTTTCAAATGGATTCTCCTCAAATTTTTCTCGATAGATTTACTGAAGCATTTAACTATGCAACAGTTACACATTATTTAAAAGGTGATTTTATAAATTTTGAACCCGAAGAAGGAAATAAGAACTTTAAAGAGCGCACAAAATTAATCAAAGAATTACGAAAAAATAATATCACGGTAGAAGGCAGACCATTATTTTGGACTCATACCTGGGTTACTCCCGATTGGCTTAAAAGCAAAAGTTATCCCGAATTATTAAAATATTTAGAAAAACATATACGCGAAACGATAAGTTTTTATGGTGATGAAATTGAAGTTTGGGAAGTAGTAAATGAAATGCATGATTGGGCTAATGAAGTTCAGTTAAATCATGCCCAGACAATTGAATTGACAAAATTTGCATGCGACGTTGCACGCGATACAAATCCGAAAATAAAATTATTGATAAATAATTGCTGCCCTTTTGCTGATTATGTACAAAAAGGAATGTGGCACGATATACCCGCAAAATTTCCTCAACGCACTCCGCATCAATTTACAAAGCAAATAATTGAAGCGGAAGTTGATTTCGATATTATTGGTGTGCAAGTTTATTTTGTTCACCGCACACTAACAGAAGCGATTCAGTCAATCGAAAGATATGAAGGTATGGGAAAGCGTGTACAGCTTGCGGAAATCGGAGCAACATCTTCCGGAATCACACAAGAATTTACTGAAGAAGAAAAAGATTTCAGCTCAATGCCTTATGAATGGCGACGACATTGGGATGAAGAACTACAGGCAGATTGGTTGGAAAGTATTTTCACATACGGATACAGCAAAAAGTTTATCGAAGCAGCAAACTGGTATGATTTTGTTGATCCGTTCAGTTTTTTGAAAAAAGGTGGGATATTAAGATCACCAAAAGGTGAAAAAAAAGCTGCGTTTGATCGTTTAATTAATTTAAAAGAAAAATGGAATTCACTTTAATACTTCGAGGTTTTGATGAATAATCTTGACAGAAGAAAATTTTTAAAAACATCAGCATTAAGTGCAGCTGCAATAGTTGCTTCACCAATGATGTCAATGTTTGGAAATGTGATTACAACCAATAAAAACAATGGTATCTTGAAACCTTATCCACATCCGTGGATGGGAAAAATGGATTTTGCATATCTTACGGATGAAAATGAAGATCCTTTCAAATCAGAGATTCAAATTACACAGGAAGGAATAAAAATTCCCGAAAATCTTGGCAATAAAAGATTCGGAATTAATTCACGCTGGTTTATTGAAGGATTCGGAAATATAAATCTAACAGCTGATAATGGCGGCGAACACTTTTCTATCAGGGAAATTCAATCTCAATCAAATCTGAATTTAAATTATGAATTTGCCAAAAGCCGTGTGATTAGGAACAGAAATGTAAAAGAAAAGTATTCAAAATCGGGCACTCAGTTTTCACGCGAAATAAATCATCTTGTAAATCTTTCAGAAGAATTATTTGAAGATGCTACAAAACGATTAAGTGACGGAGAGCGATGTGCTGATTATTCCGATAGGGCTTTAAAATATGCTTTAATTGTTGGGGAAAAAATTGAACTTGAACATGCAAGAAGTGAGATCACCAGGCAAAACAGAAAAGATAAAGTTCACTTCGGTTGTGAAAGCAGACAATTAATTTGGGCTCAATCAGAAGGCTTTACAAAAAGATTTCCTGAAGTTTTTAATACAGCAACTATAACTCATTACATCTGGGATTCATGGTATCATTTATTTGAGCCAACAGAAGGAAATTATAATTGGGGTGTAAAAGATGATATTGTTAAATTTTTAATGCAGCATAATATTGAAATTGAAGGTCGTCCGCTCTTTTGGTTTCATCCTGTTGTAACTCCTGATTGGCTTAAACAAAAAAACTTTTCTCAATTGAAAAGTTATATGGAAAAACATGTTCATAATTTGCTAAATCACTATGGAGATAAAGTTCTTGAGTGGGAAGTAATGAATGAATATCATGACTGGGCAAATATATTTAATCATACTCCTGAACAGATTACGGAAATTACAAAATATGCTTTTGATCTTACTAAAGAAGTAAATCCAAAAGTAAAAAGAATCTCAAACAATTGCTGCCTTTGGGCTGAATATGCAGCACGCGGAAGAATGGCAGGAATGGAAGCAAACCGTCCTTTGCGCTCTGCAAGAAAATATGTTGAAGATATATTAAATGCCGGTGTTGATGTTGATGTTATAGGTATTCAAATTTATTTCCCTTACCGTGATCTTTCCGATATAGTTAGAATGGTAGAAAGATTTGAGAAATTTGGAAAGCCAATTTACATAACAGAAATTGGAGCAACATCGGGACCGACTAGCGAAACAGTTTTTAATGGACAAAGAAAAATACCGGAAGGACCATATGATTGGAGAACACAATGGGATGTGGATCTTCAAGCAGATTGGCTCGAAGAAGGTTATAAAATTTATTACAGCCGTCCTTTGATCAAAGCTATTAATTGGTATGATTTTTCAGATTTCCGTCCGTTCATTGTCAATGGTGGAATTGTTAGAGAAGATACTTCACCTAAAATGTCATTTAACAGATTGAAAGATTTACTTAATAGTTGGAACAGATTACCCGGACAAAGTTCATAATAAAGGATCATAATGAAAAGTTTAATGAAAATATTTCTGATGTTGATTTTATTGGTTACTTATGCTATTTCGCAAGAAATTGTTTTAAATAAAAAAGACGCTGAAGTTTGGTCAACATCCCAAGTAATTAATGGAAAATTAAAAGGATTTTTTTCAAATAGCGGAATAATCAAAATAAATGACTTGGATATCAATTTTGATATTCAAAATTCTGATAGTTCCTTTTCAATTCCGGTTGAAATTAAGGAAGGACTAAATAAAATTGTAATTGAAGTTTCATCAATCTTATCAGATACTTTACAACTTGATCTTGCTTATAAAATCCGTCCTGAAATTTATGCTTACGCAGAAATAAATTCTTTAACAGCAACTTTAAAATCTGAAATTATTGAAAATCCAAAAAATGAACAACTAAGCTTTTTTTGGAAAGCAGATGAAAATAATCCTGCAGTAGTTTCAGTTACTAATCAGAATGAACAGATTGCATCAATTCCTTTTGATAATAATTTTCCGGAAGGTGAATATTATTTTGATTTGCTGGCTGTTTCTAATTCCAATGATACTGCAAAAGCCAGGACTTTTCTAACATTTAAAAAAGATTCATTAAAAGCGTTCAATATTAAAACTGATCATGCTGCCTGGATTGATTCTGCAATCATTTATGAAATAACTCCATACATTTACGCTGTCGGTGGAAGCAATAGTGATTTTGCAAAAATTACTGCTAAGATTCCCGAAATAGTTAGACTTGGAGTAAATACGATTTGGATTCAACCTGTATATTCCACTTATTATAAAGGACAAGGATACGATATCATTGACTATTTTAATGTTAGAAGTGATCTTGGAACAGAGCAAGAATTAAGGACTTTAGTTGAAACTGCAAAGTCAAATGGATTAAGAGTTATGTTTGATTTTGTTGCTAACCATTCTTCAATTCAACATCCATACGCAAAAAATTCAGCCCAGTACAAAACCGATTCACATTATTGGAATTATTATCAAAGAGAAAAAGATAATGCGCCTTATTCACAGCATTACAAATTTTACCAGGGTTTTATAAATTATTTTTGGGATGATCTTCCGAATTTAAATTATGATAATCCGGAAGTGCAAAAGTGGATCACGGAAGCAGCAAAATATTGGGTGGAAAAATTTGATATTGATGGATACCGATTTGATGCAATTTGGGGAGTTACTGCACGAAATCCACAATTCACAAAAGATCTGCGTCTTGCTCTAAAAAGAATTAAGCCCGAATTATTATTACTGGCTGAGGATAAAGCTTCACAAGATCAGGTGTTTGATGAAAGATTTGATGTAGCGTATGATTGGACTCCCGAAGAATCCTGGGTTTCTCATTGGTCATGGCAAACAAATTATAACCCGAACGGCAATCAGACTATTTTTAATTCACCAAATGAAAATCAGAAATCCAATTTACTTAGAAGTGCATTAACTAATGGAGGAAAAGGATTTGCGAGCAATGCAAAGATTTTACGTTTTACGGATAATAATGATCATTATTATTTTATAACACATCTCGGTGTTGAAAGAACAAAAATGGTTGGCGCACTTTTATTTACTCTTAACGGAATTCCGCTTTTATATAACGGACAGGAAATTGGAAAGAACGGACATCCTTATAACTTAAACTCAATATTTTTATCAGGCTATCCAAACGATTATTATGATCCGAATAAACTTTTTACATACTATCAAAATCTTATTAGTATAAGAAAAAAATATTCTGCATTGATAAGTGATAATTATAAAGAAATTTCCGTAACTCCATCAAATTTCGTTTTCGGATTTAGAAGGTGGAATGATGATCAAAACTTATTTACAATAATGAATATGGGAACATCATCTTCAAATGTTGATGTGAAGATTCCGGTAGAAGAAATAAATTTGGATTCATCTAAAATTTATTATTTAACAGATCTTCTAAGCGGTGAAGTCATTTCCGGAACAGCAAATGAACTATCTCAAATTTCAATTTCGATGGAAAGATTCAGTTCGAGAGTTTATACACTTGAAGATGCACCTGTAATTGTAAATATTCAAAATGAAATTGTAGAAAATGTTATTCCCGATAAATTTGAGTTAAATCAAAATTATCCAAATCCATTTAATCCAAGTACAGCAATTACTTATCAGCTTTCAGCGCAATCAAAAGTTGAACTGAAAATATTTGATATTTTGGGAAGAGAAGTCCAAACATTAGTTAATGAAATTCAATCTGCCGGACAATATAAAGTAAATTTTAATGCTTCAAATCTTACAAGCGGGATTTACATTTATCAGATTAAGGCAGATAATTTTGTTCAATCAAAAAAAATGATGCTGTTGAAATAATTTTATGAAAATATTGATAATAGGCGGAACCGGATTTATCAGCAGCAGATTAATTGAAAAACTTTTAGAAAAAGGTCATTCGTTAATATTGCTTAATCGTGGAAAAACCAAAAGCAATTTAATTGAAAATGAAAAATTAAATTTTGTTTTCGGCGATAGAAATAATACAATACTGTTGGATGAATTAACAGCCAAAACCAAGTTTGATGTTGTTTATGATATGATCGCTTATTCTGAAAATGATTCTTTAACTGCAATCAATGGATTCAAAAATAAAATCGGAAGGTTTATCCATTGCAGTACAATTTCAGTATACATGCTCGCTGAAAATGTAAAATTACCTGTGACTGAAGATCAAATTAATTTGCCCTTGATGAAAGAATTTAAAAGAAGTCCTTTTGGTTGGGATTACGGAATCAATAAGATCAAGTGTGAAAATGTTCTTTGGAAAAATCACGATGATAAAAATTTTCCGGTAAGTATGTTAAGACCGACGTATGTTAGCGGTCCGAATGATCCTGCAAAAAGAGATTATTTTTGGATCGAAAGAATAATTGATGGAAATCCTTTGCTTGTTCCCGGAGAAGGAAATTTTAAATTTCAACAAGTTTACATTGAGGATGTTGCAGAGGCTTTTTGCAAAATAATTGAAATAGAAAGATCTATTGGAGAAGCATATAATGTAGCCGGAGAAGAAGTTTTTACATTAAATCAATATTTAGAAACTTTGATGAATCTTCTGAACAAACAAGTAGAAATCTATCACATTGATCAGAAAAAATTTGATGAACATGAAATTAGTTATTCAAGTGAAGGAGATGTTTTTACATTTAACCCAAGAAGAGATGCAATTTTCAGTTTGGAAAAAATTAAAGATCATCTTGAATACAAATCAACCCCGTTTAATGAATATATGAAAATTACTATTGATTGGTTTCTGAATAATTACAAAAATCATTCATGTGGATATATGAAACGTGCTGAAGAAATAAAAATCATAAAAGAATTACGATCAGAAAAATAACATTAAAACAAAATTTAATATTTAGTACCTGCAAGGAAAATAAAATGAAAGAAATTATAAAACTAATCGAAGATGAAATTAAAAATAATAATGGAATATTAAAATTAAATCCTGCTTGGGTTGCAAGGAATTTCATAGCTCCCGGCAAAAGACTCGGCTTAGATGAATCTTTATATAATTTGGGAGAACGCGGCGGAATTTGCGAGAGATGGCTGGCTTCCACTACAAAAGCTGATAATAAAGTATCAGTTAAAAATGAAGGACTTAGCACATTGCAAATTGATTATGAAACTGAAATAACGTTAAAAGATGCTGTTGAAGTTTTACCTGAATTAATTCTGGGGAAGGAATATTCAAAATTGCATAGGGGTTTAGGAAGACTTGCAAAAATTTTTGATTATGCAGATAGACTTCCTTACCACATTCATCAGATGCAAAGACACGCTAGTCTGGTAGGAAGAAATTCTAAAGATGAAGCATATTATTTTCCTGAAGGAGTTGAAAAAGGTAAGCATCCCGAAACGTTTTTTGGTGTTCATCCATACATCGTAAAAGAAAAAAAATATGATCTGTTATTGCCTCATTTAATTGATTGGCAAGATGACGGAATTCTGCAGCACGCATTTTCGTATAATCAAATTGAAGGTGACGGATTTCATGTCCCATCAGGAGTTACACACGCACCCGGCTCTGCGCTTACAATAGAACTTCAAGAAGATTCTGATGTTTTCGCAATGATGCAGGCGAAAGTCGGAGATACAAATATCTCAAAAGACCTTTTGTGGAAAGATGTACGGGATGAAGATAGAGAAAAATACGGTGAAAAAATAATTCTTGAAATGATAGATTGGGAAATTTCCGGTGACCCAAATTTCTATAAGAATCGGCATACTCCGCCGGTTTTAATTAAAGATACAATTCAAAAAAACAGTAAAGAATATTGGATTTTTTACAACACAAATAAATTCAGCGGAAAAAAGATCTATGTGAAAAAAGGAGAAAGATATTTTACAAAAGATGATGGAGTTTATAATATTCTTGTTTGGCGTGGTTCCGGTAATTTTGGCGGAGTAGAAGTTGAAGCCGGAAATTTCGAAAGAGATGAATTGCTTGTAGTGCATGACAGTGCTATTGAAGGAGTTGAAATTATAAATACCGGAAATGAAGATCTTGAAATAATTAAATTTTTTGGTCCGGGTGTAAATAAAAATGTTCCAATAATTTCCTAAAAAATGCCGTTAATAAAAATTTCAAATAATAATTTTCCGGACTGGTGCGAAGTAAAAAAAATAAAAAACTTCGAAATTAAAAAAGAGGATCCGGTAGAAATTGAAAATCATTTTTCAAAGATGGCGATATTTTTTATCGAAGGAAATTGTGAAGTGAGCTTTGAAAAAACCAAGGATATTTTTCTACAGGGAAAATCCATTTTAACGGAATTAAAAACCCTGAATATTAATTCTATAAGTGAAAAAGCGTTTATGACCGTAATTCAGGGAAATTGGGAAAATGAAATTGGAAATTACGGAATCTTCACAATGGAAAACAGTTTAAAGCCGGTAAATATTGGCGATCCGGTTGATTATGAAAGAGAAACAGATTTTGATAATCATTATCATGATTGCGATGAATATTGGATAATATTGAAAGGAAGCGGAGTTGCAGTTTCGGAAGGAATAAAATATAACTTTAAAGCCGGAGATTGTATTGCAACAAAAGCAGGAGAACATCACGACCTTCCAAAAGTAAATAAAAAAATTCACGGAATTTATTTTGAAACAACTTTAAAAGGTGAAAAAAGACTCGGACATTTATGGGATCATACTCACAAAAGTAAAGTAAATAAATCAGGATAAAAAATGAATTATCGATTTTTAGGAAATTCCGGATTACAGGTCTCTGAAATATGTTTCGGTGTAATGACTTTTACAAGCAAAACAGGCTGGACGCATTTGGGAATTCAGGAACAGAAGGATGCAAATAGATTAACCGGCATCGCAATTGATAATGGTTTAAATTTTTTTGATACTGCTGATGTTTATTCTAACGGAATTTCTGAAACAATGCTTGGAAAAGCGCTCGGTAAGAAACGCAAAGATGTCATAATTGCTACTAAAGGTGAAGGCAGAATGGGAATGGGACTGAATGATGAAGGTCATTCTCGCCAACATTTGTTAAAAGCATGTGATGATAGTTTGAAGCGTTTGAATACTGATTATATTGATCTTTATCAGGTTCATTCGTTTGATTTTATGACACCATTGGAAGAAATGATGTCAGCTTTGGATCAATTGGTAAAAGATGGGAAAGTAAGATATATCGGAATTTCAAATTTCTTTGCCTGGCAGATCATGAAAGTGATGTCAATTTCCGAAAGAAATAATCTAAACAAAATTATAAGCTTGCAAGCCTACTACTCTTTGGTTGGACGTGATCTTGAATATGAAACAATACCGGTTTGTCTAGATCAAAAAATCGGAATAATAGTTTGGAGTCCTTTACATGGTGGTATTTTATCAGGTAAATACAGAAAAGGAAAAAGTTGGCCGAAAGGAACAAGATTAAAAGGAGAAGGGCAGCACTTTCCTTATGATGTAGAACAAGGTGAAAAAATAATTTCCATGATGGAAAATATTTCCAAAGATAGAAATGTACCAATGAGTCAGATTGCTTTAAATTATGCTTTACAAAAACCCGGAATAACATCAGTAATTATTGGCGCAAGAAATGAAAAACAACTTGTAGAAAATATCAAAACAGCAGAATGGAAATTAACCGGAAAAGAAATGAAAGATCTTGATGAAATAAGTGAACCGAAGAGAATTTATCCGCATTGGTATTTTGATGTTTTTAAAAAGAAAAGAATGGAAAGATATTTTAATATTCTTGCAAAATATGAAATCAAAGAAGGCGCATAAAATTTTCTTTATGGAATTAAAATAAAATTAAAAGAATAATTATTTATTAAATATTTAGAAAAATTATGATTTACTTTATCGGAATTGATATCGGAACAACCGGCGCGAAAGCAATCTTAATGGATGTGAACGGTTCAGTTATTTCTACTTCTACCCATGAATATCAGATGTATAATACTCATCCGCTTTGGGCTGAACAAAATCCGGAAGATTGGTGGATTGCAGTTTGTAAAAGCATAAGTGAAATTTTATCAAATGGAAAGATTAAACCCGGAGAAGTTAAAGGAATCGGATTGACCGGACAAATGCACGGACTTGTTACATTAGATAAAAATGGGAAATCATTATATCCGTGTATAATGTGGAACGATCAGCGGACAGCAAAAGAGTGCTTAGAAATTACTGATAAAATAGGATTTGAAAATTTACTTAAAATAACCGGAAATGCAGTTTTGCCGGGATTTACCGCACCAAAAATAATCTGGCTTAAAAACAACAATCCTGAGATTTATGACAGCATTAAGAAAATTCTTCTTCCAAAAGATTATATCAGATTTAAACTGACCAACGAATATTTTACTGATGTATCTGATGCCAGCGGAACATCTTTACTAAATGTTAAAGAAAGAAAATGGTCAAATGATATTTTGAATAAACTTGAAATTCCATTTGAATGGCTACCGGAAGTTGTTGAATCAACTTATCAAACCGGAAAAATATGTCATGAAGCTGCAAGTGCAACCGGATTAATTGACGGGACTCCTGTATTTGCAGGGGGTGGAGACCAAGCCGCAGGTGCAGTTGGTACAGGTGCAATAAAAGAAGGAATAGTTTCAATTGTATTGGGAACTTCCGGGGTTGTATTTACACATTCGGAAAAATACAGATTTGAAAAGGAAGGGAAATTGCATGCGTTTTGTCACGCTGTTGAAAATAAATGGCATTTAATGGGAGTTACACTTTCGGCAGCCGGATCTTTCAGATGGTTCAGAGATAATTTTGCATTAGAAGAAATAATTGAATCCGGAAAATTAAAAAAAGATGTTTATGAGATCCTTACTGAAAAGGCAGAAACGGTTTCTCCCGGGAGTGATGGGCTAATTTTTCTTCCTTATTTAACCGGAGAAAGAACTCCACATCCGGATCCTTTTGCAAAAGGTGGTTTCTTCGGAATAAATATCCGGCATACAAAATCTCATTTCACACGGGCAATATTAGAAGGAGTTTCATACAGTTTAAAAGATTGTTTTGAATTGATTTCAAATTTCGGAATTAAAGCAGAAAGTATAGTTATATCGGGCGGCGGTGCAAAAAGTAACTTGTGGAAAAGTATTATCGCTGATCTTTTTAATGCTGAGATTTATACTTTAACTTGTACTGAAGGCGCTCCATACGGCGCTGCAATCATTGCTGCAACAGGTGCGGGATTTTATAAAAGTGTAAACGAAGCATGCGAGAACATTTTGAAAAAGGCAACTTCAATTTATCCCGACAAACAAAGGTCAGTAATTTATAACGATTATTATCAAGTTTACAAAAGATTATATGATCAATTAAAAAATTCATTTGAGGAAGTTTCTGATATAACGGAAAAACATTATGGCAGCAAAAATATTACTTGATACTGATATAGGTACTGATATAGATGATGCAATTTGCCTGACTTATCTTTTGGCAAATCCTAAATGTGAATTGCTTGGAATTACAACTGTTACCGGTGAGCCTGAAAAAAGGGCCATGCTTGCAAGTTCACTTTGCCTTTTAGCCGGCAAAGATATTCCGATCTTTCCGGGAGTTTCATCTCCGTTGATTATCGAACAGCAGCAGAAAATTGCACAACAGACAAAATCGCTGGAAAAATGGAAACATAAAAAAGATTTTCCGAATGGTAAAGCAATTGAATTTATGCGAAAAACTATAAGAGAAAATCCGGGTGAAGTAACACTTTTAACGATCGGACCTTTAACAAATATCGGATTACTTTTCAAAGTTGATGAAGAGATTCCATCATTGTTAAAAGGACTTGTAATGATGTGCGGCTATTTTAAACATAAAGTTGAAGGATGGAACAAACTTGAATGGAATGCAAAAGGTGATTATCACGCATCTGATATTGTCTATAAAGCAAATTTAAAAACTCATAGATCTATTGGAATTGATGTTACTTCGCAAGTAACAATGAACTCTCAGGAATTCAAAGATAAATTCAGTAAAGAAATATTTAAACCATTGCAAGATTACGCACAGCATTGGTATGATTATTCTCAAACTGTAACATTTCATGATCCTCTTGCAGCAGCAGTTATTTTTAATGATGAAATTTGCGAGTTTGAAAAAGGAAATGTTTCTATGGAATTGAATGATAATGAAAATGCAGGATTTACCAATTGGCAAACAGATGAAAACGGGAAACATGAAATAGCAGTTAATGTAAATAAAGAAAAATTCTTTGAAGAATATTTTTCAGTATTTAAATGATAAAAAAAGTTAAAAATATTATTAAATATATTTTGGTAATTCTATTATCATTTATATTTATTTCCTGTAATCAAAACGGGAATGATAAGCGAATCAAAATTATTTTTTGGCATAGTTTTGTCGCAACAACAATTCCGGCATTAAATGAATTGATAGAAAGATTTGAACGCGAAAATCCTGATATCAAAATTGATGCACAATACGTTCCTACCGGTGATGCTTTGATACAGAAATTAATTGCATCTATCCAAAGTAAAACTGCGCCTGATATTAGCTGGGTACATGCTGATTTTCTTGATAAACTTGTTGAATCAGATGCAATTTTCCCGATGCAGAATTTTATTGAAGGCGAAAATGGAATTTCAAAAGAAGAGATGGCAGATTTTTTTCCTCAACTGTTAGGATCTTTTACACATAAAGATATTTTGTATGCTCTTCCTATGGAAGCAACAGTGCTTGCAATTGTCTATAATAAAGATCATTTTAAAGCAGCAGGAATTGATCCGGATACTCCGCCAAAAACCTGGGCTGAGTTAAAGGAATATTCAAAAAAGTTAACCGTTGATAAAAACAAAGACGGAAAAACTGATCAATACGGATTTTATGTCCCTGCATATCCGGGTTCAGGTCCTTTAAGTATTTGGATGGTGCTTCAATGGACTCCTTTTGTTTGGCAGGCAGGCGGTGAAATAATTGATTCAAATCAAACAAGAGTTTTGTTCAATTCAGAAGCAGGAGTTAAAGCATTAACTTTATGGAAAGAAATTTATGATCAGCTTAATTTCAGTAATTATTCTTTTACACACGATATGGGATTGGCTTCCGGTAGTATTTCAATGATAATGGATGGACCATGGGATTTGCCGACATTCAGAAAAATGAAAAATATCAATTGGGAAGTTGCATCTTTGCCCGAAGGCCCTGAAGGAAAAGCAACTTATATTGCCGGTGAAAGTCTTGCAATATTTAAGCAAAGCAAAAATCCCGAAGCCGCTTGGAAATTTGTAAAATGGATTACTCAGCCTGAAATTCAATCAATGTTTTCAATGAGTTCAGGATATTTACCTGTTAAAAGATCAGTGCTTGAAAGAAAAGAGTATCTGGAATTTTTGGAAAAGGACAGGGCAATGAAAAATTTTGTTGCACAAATTGAATTTGCAAGACAAAGACCAAAGATCGAAAAATATTATGTTAATATAAATCAATTTATTGCAGATGCGATCGAACAAACTTTAATCGGTAATAAGTCACCTAAACAAGCGCTTGATGAAGCTGCTGAAAAATCAAATAATTTACTAGGCAAAAAATAAATTTTAAAAAAATACAGCGGAAAAAATATGGCAAATGTGGTTTTAAAAAATATCGGCAAGATTTATGAAGGTGGAAAATTTGCCGTTAAAGATGTGAACATTGAAGTTATGGATAAAGAATTTGTTGTACTCGTTGGACCTTCGGGTTGCGGAAAAACAACAACTTTAAGAATGATTGCCGGGCTTGAAGAAATTACCGAAGGTGATCTTTACATTGATAATAAACGCGTTAATGATGTTTCTCCAAAAAATCGCGATATTGCAATGGTCTTTCAAAACTACGCTCTTTATCCGCATATGAGTGTTTACGAAAATATGGCATTTGGGTTAAAGTTACGCAAAATCCCCAAAGAAGAAATTAAACAAAGAGTTACAGAAGCCGCTGCCATATTAGGTTTAAGCCATTATTTAGATCGAAAACCAAAAGCGTTAAGCGGTGGCGAAAGACAGCGGGTAGCGGTCGGAAGAGCAATTGTCCGCAAACCGAAAGTTTTTTTATTTGACGAACCTTTAAGCAATCTTGATGCAAAACTCCGCGTTCAAATGAGAACCGAAATTTCAAAACTTCATCTCAAACTTGAAGCAACAATGATCTATGTGACTCATGATCAAACAGAAGCAATGACAATGGGGGACAGAATTGTTGTGATGAAGGATGGATTTGTTCAGCAGATCGATACACCATTGAATTTATATAATAATCCCGAAAATAAATTTGTAGCCGGCTTTATCGGAAGTCCTGCAATGAATTTTCTTGAAGGGATAATTACAAATAATGATTCAATTAAATTCAGTTCGCTTAACAAAACATTAAACGTTGATCTGTCAAATTTGAAACTGAATTCCTTGAAAAATTACATTAACAAAAAAGTGTGGATCGGAATAAGACCCGAAGATATTCATGATGAAAATGATCAATCGCTTCAATCAGATTTTCATGAAGCAGAAGTAATTTTAGAAGTTGTTGAGCCGATGGGAAATGAAGCTTTTTTGTATTTCAATATTGAAGATTCCCAATTTATTGCAAGAGTTTCCGCACGTGAAATTCCTAAACCGCAATCTACAAGAAAGATTAAATTTAATAAGAATAAAATTTATCTTTTTGATTTTGAAACTGAAAAAAACATAACATAATTAGGAAAAATTGAATTAATAAATCTTTATCTGAAATTTTTATTTAAATAATTTGTATAAAATAAGAGGGCATTATGAATACGAAAGAAAAATTGATGATAACGGAAGATCAAAAAAGAAAATACCGGGAAGATGGTTTTTTCATTTTGGAAAAAGTTTTTGATAATGAAGAACTGGAGTTTATACGTAAAGAATGTATGGATCTTATTGCAGCGCAGGATAGAGAAATGGAAAAACTAGGAGTGACCGAATTAAATTTAAGCAGAAAAAACAGCAGATATTTTGTTTTTAATTCTTATAAAGAAAGACCGCATCTAGGCAAATTTATTTTCAGTGACAGGATGGCAGAAATTTGCAAAGCAACAATTGGCGACACTGCATATTTATTCTGGGAACAATTTGTAGTAAAAGGGACTGATAAAAAAGGTGCCGAATTTACATGGCACCAGGATTCCGGCTATGTAGATCACATTCATAAACCCTATGTTAATGCATGGATCCCGTTAGATGATGTAAATGAAGAAAACGGAACTGTGGCTTTGCTTCCGTATTCTCTTGCGGGAACAAAAGATAAAATTCTACACAAACCGGTTGAAGGAACTCGTGATAGAGAAGGATATTTCGGAACTGAAAAAGGCGTTTCTGCAAATTGTCCAGCAGGTTCTATAGTTATTTTTTCAAGCACGGTTTTTCATAGATCGGGCGCAAATAATACAAATAAAATGCGGCGCGCGTGGGCACTGCAATATTCACCGGAAATTATTTATGAGCCGGACGGTTCATTAAAAGGATTGGATGAATTATTTTTAAAAGATGGTGTAAGGGTAAAATAAATAATTCTCAATTTTAGAATATTCAAATTTAAGCACGGATAATTTCCGTGCTTTTTTTTAGAATGGAATTATTTTTCGTTGATTTTTAATTCTAAACTCTTTGGGTGAGAACAAAAATTTCTTTTTAAAAAGATGATAGAAATGACTTAAATTTTCAAATCCGCTTTCCATAGCAATGTTTACGATCTTATCATCACTGTTCGACAAAAGATTTGCGGCATAATTTAATCTTAGATTTGTTATAAATTCAGTCGGTGATTCCTTGTAATATTTTCTGAAAGTCCGGCTCAAATGTTCCGGTGTTCTTCCCGAAAGCTCATTCATTTTTGAAATTCCCTCAGTAAAATTTTCCTTTTTGCCCATTTCAGATTTTAACTTAATTAACCAAAAAGGAACTTCTTCATTTGAAATATGTTTTTCATAGGAAAAATATTTTGCAAAAATTTCCGAAAGCAAAATTCTCAATTCAGTTTTGATCTTTTTTTTATTGGCTCTCGGTAATGTATTTAATTTTTGAAAGCGAGAAACAAAAAGATCTTTTTCAACAGATGTTAATTTAACTTTCGGCGGTTCATTGGAGTTTAATAATTTTTTTGAATGGAAGCCTTCGCCGAAATAATCGAACAATTTGATAATTGTTTTTGAAGGAAAAGCGATATTTATCAGCTCACAATTTTCATTGTCAAACTTTTCGTAATAATGAGTATCATCCGGTCTGATAAAAATCAAATCTCCTTCTTCAATTAGATCTTTCTTTTTTCTTATCCGATGGAATGCTTTTCCTTTTACAATCAAAAAGATTTCAAAAAAATCATGAAAATGTTCGGTCGTAATATTTGCAAGCGATCTATGATATGCATAATGAATTTCTGATTCGGGATCAATTAAAACAGAAGTTTTTAATTTAACGGGTTTCATAATTATTTAATAATTATCAATTAAATACAATAAAATATCATTGTAAAACAAGATTAATTTAATAATAATAATAAAATTTATAGCAGGTAAAGTATTTATAAATCAATATATCATAATAAAATGAAATCACAAAAATTTCAAACGGAATTACTGTTTACCGAAACTTATAAGAAACATATCAATGATCATCCTGCGATCCGTGAAGCAATGTGCTTAAAAATCCAGTATCCGGCATTTTTTACCTCAATACAAAATGGAGATCTTTTTGCCGGAAGAATTAAAAATACACTTGTCGGAATTACTCCCGATGAATGGGGTTCAACTGCATTCGGTTATTATTGTGTTAAAGATAAAATATTGAATGATTTGGAAGATGAAAATATTGACGATGAAACCCGCGTAAAAGTATTGGAAATGATCGAGTTCTGGAATAAAGAAAGCACATCTGCAAAGATCCGCGCAGAGTATTCTGACGAAATAAAAAAATATCTTCCTTCCGATGATTGGATGCATGATCATGGAATTGCCTTCCCTTTATACAGAATGACCGGCGGAAATGTTGATTGGAAGAAATTATTGAAAAAGGGAATTCCCGGATTAATTAAAGATGCCGAAGATTTTAAAGCAAAAGCGCAAACAGAAAAAAAAGATCCTGAATTTTACGAAGGAATTATAATTGCGCTCGAAGTTTTAATTTTTGTTTGTAATTGGTACGCCGATCAAGCAATTGAATTAAAAGATCAAACTTCTGATATAAAAAGAAAAAATGAGTTACAGGAAATTGCCGATACACTGACAATCATAACAAAATCAGCTCCGAAAACTTTGCGCGAAGCGATTCAATTATTCTGGCTTTACAGTTATGTGGGTGATATCAGAAACTACGGAAGAATGGATGTTTATCTTGGTGACTTTTATGTAAATGATATTGAAAACGGAATTTTAACAGAAGATGAAGCATTAAATTTATTGCAATCTTTATGGAAACTTATTGCTGCAAGAAATACTGTTGTACATAGCCGTGTAATTATTGGCGGTAAGGGAAGACCAAATGAAAAGAATGCAGATAAATTTGCAATGCTTGCAATGGAAACAACAAGAACGGTTCATGAAATTGAGCCGCAATTATCATTAAGATTTTATGAAGGAATGAATCCTGCGCTTATGGAAAAAGCACTTCAAGTTATTGGCGAAGGAAGAACATACCCGATTCTTTATAATGATGAAGTGAATTTAAAAGTAATGCAGCGGGCATTCGGATTTGATGAAAAAACCTCTGAGCAATTTGTTCCTTACGGTTGCGGTGAATATATAATAGATCATCAAAGTTTCGGAACTCCAAGCGGTGTTATTAATCTTTTAAAAGCGCTTGAAGTTACTTTACATAATGGAATTGATCCGATAACAAAAAAGATTAATGGTTTGCAATTAGGTAATTTTAAAGACTTCAAATCTTTTGACGAACTTTGGAATGCTTATAAAACACAAGTTGAATTTTTTGTAAGAATGATGGCAGATCAGGAAGTACTTGAATATAAAATTGCCGGTGAACATTCGCCATATTTGTATATGAGTTTGTTATACGATGATTGCTTTGAAAAAGGGAATGGAATGTTTTCAGGCGGAATTAAATATCTCGGCGGTACTTTGGAAACCTACGGAAATACAAATACGGCAGATAGTTTAACCGCTATTAAGAAATTGGTTTATGAGGAAAAAGTAATTTCGCATGATGAACTTCTAAAAGCGCTCGATTCAAATTTTGAAGGCTATGAAAATATCAGACAGCGGCTTTTAAAATCTCCAAAGTACGGAAATGATACTGATCTTGCTGATGAAATGCTTGTTACAGTTCATGAACATGTTTGTAATTTTGTAAGATCTCAAGCTCAACGAGTCGGACTTCATTCATATTTAGTTGTTGTAATAAACAACAGTGCGAATACTTTAATGGGTCACCAGACTGCGGCTTCGGCTGATGGAAGAAGAGCCGGAGAACCAATGGCAAATGGAAATAACCCGGGCGGAGGAAGTGATATAAACGGCCCGACAGCTTTTTTAAATTCATTAGTTAAACCTTCTCCCTTTATTCATGCGGGTGCGGTGCAAAATATGAAGTTCAGCAGGGAAATGTTTACTGCGAAAAAAGATATTTTAAAATCATTGCTTGAAACTTTTTTTGAGAATGGCGGACAGCAGGCGATGATAACAGTAACAGATAAAAATGAACTTGAAAAAGCAATGCAGGAACCTGAAAAATACGGTCATGTTTTTGTAAGAGTAGGCGGATTCAGTGCAAGATTTACGGAACTCTCGCGCGATGTACAATTGGAAATTTTAAGCAGAACTTTATATTGAAAATGAACGGATTAATATTTGACATACATAGATTTTCATTGAATGACGGACCCGGAATCCGTACGACAATATTTTTAAAAGGATGTTATTTAAAATGTGATTGGTGTCATAATCCCGAATCACAATCCTTCAAACCTCAACTTTCCTTTAATCCGGATAAATGTATTGATTGTTTTGAATGTGTAAAAGTTTGTCCAACAGGAGCACACCAAATTCAAAATGAAAAGCATTTTGTAAATTGGGATTTATGCGATGTATCCGGAAATTGCGTTAAGGTTTGCTCCACCGGAGCGTTAAAAATAATCGGGAGTGATTGTAATGTTAGTGAACTAATTTCAGAAGCAGTGAAAGATAAAAAATACTACGATAAGACCGGTGGCGGAATTACAATTTCAGGAGGTGAGCCGCTTGCCCAATTTCAGTTTACCAAAGAATTGTTGATAGAAGCAAAAAAGAACAATTTGCATACGGTTGTTGATACTTGCGGATTTGCAGATAAAGATCATTACAAAGGAATTCTTTCTCTTGTTGATCTTTTTTTATTCGATTACAAATTTACAGATGATGAAAAGCATAAAAAATTTACAGGCGTAAGTAATAAAATCATTCTTGAAAACCTTGACTTTCTTTATCATAATAAAGCTTCTATAATTTTGAGATGCCCTTTAATTCCAGGAGTTAATGATAATGAAGAGCATTTAAATGGAATTAAAGCTCTTATCAAAAAATATCCTTTACTTAAAGCAGTTGAAATAATGCCGTATCATGATATGGGAAAAGATAAGGCGCGTAAAACCGGAATGGCATACAAGCTTCTTGAAATTAAAAATGCAGATGAGAATGATAAAAAAAGATGGATTAATTATTTTAAAAATAATGATTGTAATGTTATTTGTAATTGAATAAATTATTATAAACTAACACGATCAGAAAAATGAAAAATTATCTTTTAATAATTCATTATTTGCTTGTCGCAATATTATTGTTGATAAACTTTCCCTTACATTCCCAAAACTCAAATAAGATCTTATTAAAAGATTCCAAATTAATAAAGCTTTTCGATGGCGGATTTTTTACCGAAGGTCCTGCATACGGAATCGATGGAAATATTTATTTCAGTGATCTTACATTTACAAATGAAACAAATATGCAGGCCGGAATTATCTGGAGGCACGATCTAAAAACCGGAGAGACCAATGTTTACAGGTCTCCCAGCGGAATGGCAAACGGAATAGCATTTGACGAAAACGGAAATATGATAGTTTGCGAAGGCGCGGATTACGGCGGAAGAAAAATTACAAGCACCGATCTTAAAACAGGTAAAAGCAAAATTCTGACTGCACTGTTTAATGACCTCCCATATAATTCCCCAAACGATTTAGTAATAGATAGCCGTAAAAGAATTTATTTTACTGATCCGCGTTATTCCGGTTATGAAAAAGTTGATCAGCCGCATTTCGGAGTTTATAGAATTGATCCCGCTGGCTATGTTGAGTTAATCGAAAAAGAAATTGAAATGCCTAACGGTATTGCAATTTCGCAAGATGAAAGTAAGCTTTATATTGCATGTAATTTTGAAGGCAGCCCAGATAAAAATTCCCTCTACGCTGTTTATTCTTTTGATCTTGATGAAACAGGTAAACTTTCAAACAAAAAAATATTATTAAAATATGAAGGATTTGGTCCAGATGGTTTAACTGTTGATAATAGCGGAAATTTATATGTGGCTCTTCGTGATGAAAGCAATCCCGGAATTTATATTTATGATAAAAATGCAAACCAGTTAGAAATAATAAAACTTCCTGAAACCCCCAGTAATGTAACTTTCGGTAAAGGAAAATATAAAAATAATCTTTTCATCACTGCCGGAAAAAGTTTATATACAATAAAGATTAATGCCGAAGGAAAAAAATAATTATCTATTGAATCTCATAAATCGGAATTACCATGAAAAAGATCAAATTGGGAATTATCGGGACCGGCTTGGCTGCAAAAAATCTACATCTTCCAGCACTATTGAAATTAAAGGATAAAATTGAGATCACCGCTGTTTGTAATCATACTGAAAAGAAAGCAAAAGAGTTTTCAAATCTGATCGGCGGGGTAAAATATTATCTTGATTACCGGGATCTTTTAGCTGATCCAAATGTTGATGCGGTTGATATTACTTTGCCGATTGATCTGAATTTTAAAGTTTCGGTGGATTCCTTAAAAGCAAGTAAACATATTTTTCTTGAAAAACCTCTTACCGGTACAATCGAAGATGCAAAAAAACTGCTTTCAATAAGCGATAAATACGATGCTAAAATACTTCTTGCTGAGAATTTCAGATACCGCAAAGTTTACAACACACTAAAAGAAACTATAAAGAAAAAATCTATCGGAAAAATTTATGCAGCACAATGGAATGTGTTTTATAAAGTAACAAGTGATAAAGATTACGGTGCAACAAAATGGCGGCAGCATCATAAATATAAAGGCGGTTTTATGCTTGATGCCGGGGTTCATAATATTGCGGCATTGCGAATGCTTTTCGGGGAAGTCAAAACTGTTTCTGCATTTTCGGCAAGCGTAAATCCGGAAATCGGAAAACCCGATACAATGAGCGTTCTTTTGATTTTTGATTCCGGTGTAAAAGTGATTTATAATCTTTTCTTTTCGGTAAAAAACCATTGGGAAAATAAATTGTTGATTTTCGGTGATAAAGGAACGATCGAAACTAATGATGACATCATTACAATAAAATCAAATGAAAATGATCACGAAAAAATTGTTTGCTCAGATGATGGCGGCTATGAATCTGAATTTATTAATTTTTATGATGCAGTTACAAAAAGAAAAAAAATAATTTCAGAAATTAAAGATGGCTTTGAAGATATGAAAATTGTTTTTGCTGCTTTGAAATCAGCCGAAACAAATAAAAATATCAACTTGTGATTTTTACCGGAGTAAATCGTATCAGGTCAGTTTTATATTTTTTTGAATTTAAAAATTTTTTTTCTTCAGAATATATAAACTGTATAACCGGTTTTCATAAATAAATTTTGTTTTTCTTTCTGCAAATCACAAATATTAATCTAAAAGATTTTAATAATTATTTTAAGTAAAACATTTTCGAATAGCCTTGACATTATTCTTTAAAAGATTAATTTGTCTTATTATCACATAAGAATCATTATCATTTAAGAGTGTTTCTATGAGTATTTCAGAGATCAAAAATATACTGATAGAAAAGGGATTGAAAATTACTCCTCAAAGAATTTCTATTTTAGAAGCGGTCGTAAATTTAAATAATCATCCCTCTGCCGAAAACATCATAGATTACATCAAAAGAAATAATCCGAATATTGCCATTGGTACTGTTTATAAAGTACTGGAAACATTGGTTGAAAATAATATTCTAGTCAGAGTTAAGACCGATAAAGATGTTATGCGTTACGATCCGGTGCTGGAAAATCATCATCATATTTATTGTCTCGAATCTGATAACATAATGGATTATAATGATAAAAGTTTGGATAAACTGCTCAAAGATTATTTTAAGAAAAAGAGAATCAAAGATTTTCAGATACATGATATCAAACTGCAAATAACAGGCAAATTTTTAAACAATTAAAATTGAGGTGAAAAGATATGGCTAACAACGAAGAAAAAACCAAAGAAAATGTTATTGATGGTGAACCTTTGAAAAATGATCCTGAACAAGGTGAAACAATTCACAGTCAAAATGAAGAAAATGAAACTCCTCCCAAAGAAGATAAAAGCGAAACTAAAAAAGCATCGGCAGGAAAATGTCCAATTCATCATGGTGCGCAAACCGGCGTTGAAAGATCCGTTATGGATTGGTGGCCCAAAGCGCTTAATCTGGATATACTTCATCAGCACGATGCAAAACCTGATCCTATGGGAAAGGATTTCAATTACAAAGAAGAATTCAATAAACTTGATTATGCGGCGCTTAAAAATGATCTAAAAGCTTTAATGACTGAAAGTCAGGACTGGTGGCCTGCTGATTGGGGACATTACGGCGCTTTAATGATCCGCATGGCATGGCATTCAGCAGGAACTTACAGAGTTGCCGATGGTCGCGGCGGTGCAAATACCGGCAATCAGAGATTTGCTCCGCTTAACAGCTGGCCCGATAATGCCAACCTTGATAAAGCCCGTAGAATTCTTTGGCCTGTTAAGAAAAAATACGGAAATAAAATTTCCTGGGCTGATCTTATGATTCTTGCGGGAAATGTTGCTTATGAATCAATGGGATTTCAGACTTTCGGATTCGGTGGCGGCAGGGCAGATATCTGGCATCCTGAAAAAGATGTTTACTGGGGTTCGGAAAGAAAATGGCTTGATGAAACTAAACACAGATATGAAGATGATACAAAACGCGAAACTCTTGAAAATCCTTTGGCAGCAGTTCAAATGGGACTGATTTACGTTAATCCCGAAGGCGTTGATGGAAATCCTGATCCGCTTAAAACCGCTCAAGATGTTCGTATGACCTTTGGCAGAATGGGTATGAACGATGAAGAAACCGTCGCGCTGATTGCAGGTGGGCATACTGTCGGTAAATGCCACGGTAACGGTGATGCTTCTGTATTAGGCGGCGATCCCGAA
>CBDUBH010000026.1:0-37893 GCA_965365345.1 uncultured Melioribacteraceae bacterium | reverse complement strand
TTCACTTCGAACAATACAATTTTCGGAACTCAATTTAAAACCGAGCCGGAAGTCGGAAATGTTCCATTGGTTTGCGATGCTTCATCTGATTTTATGCACAAAAAGCTCGATGTAAATAAATATTCGCTTATTTACGCAGGCGCGCAAAAGAATTTGGGACCTTCAGGCGTTACTGTTGTAATTATCAAAAAAGATATGCTTGAAAGAAGTTCTGACGATCTTCATACTTATATGAATTACAAAATTCACGTTGAAAATGATTCAATGTACAACACTCCGACAACTTTTGGAATTTACATTATTCATTTGGTTACAAAATGGCTTTTGAATTTAGGCGGACTTGATGCAATGTACAAAATGAATCAGGAAAAAGCCGGAATTCTTTACGATTATATGGATAACAGCAACGGATTTTACAGAGGAACAGCCGAAAAAGAAAGCCGTTCTTTAATGAATGTAACTTTCAGATTGCCAAGTGAAGAATTGGAAAAACAATTGATTTCCGAAGCTACAAAAGCAGGATTTGACGGATTAAAAGGTCATCGTTCTGTAGGCGGATTGCGCGCATCAATTTATAATGCGTTCCCGAAAAAAGGCGTTGAAGCTTTTGTTGATTTTATGGATCAGTTCAAAAAGAAAAATTCTTAATTCTTATTTAAAAAAATCCCCTTTAATTTTTAAAGGGGATTTTTAATTTTTACGGAGTTCCGTATATGAAAAAATTTTCGTTTGTTTTTTTATTATTGCTTTTGTTTGTTTCCTGCAGCGATAAAAATTCTGATCTTAAAGTTGAAATTCAGGATGTTTATCCTTTTGAAATTGACAACGGCTATGAATTGAATTTAAATGCAAAAGTTGAAGGATTTGAACAGGAAAAAGCAAATGATGAGTACAAATTTGATTTGAAATATAATGTTGATATTGAAAATTCTTCGGGAAAAGTTATCGAAGGAATTATAAAAGGAACTGTTTCGGAAAAAAGCGAAGAAATTCCTACTGATTTTATAATTGAAAGCCAAGCACAACTTGATTCAACGTATCAAGAAGGTGAATATAAAATAATAATTTTGGTAGAAGATCTTAATTCAAATAAAAAAGCCGAAGCTGAGAAAATTTTTGAATTGGGATTTTGATTTAGAATTTTAGAATTGAAAATGTAGAATTTTGATTATGGAAATCTGTCTGATTCCGGACAAAGCGGGAATGACAGATTTTTATCCATTTATTCAAAATTTTTCTCTGTGTCTTTGTGCCTCCGTGGTTTAATGAAATTTCACTTTTGCTTTTTTGCAAACATCAAAGAATCTTTTCTTGCTGCTAAAATAGAGTCGCGCTGCGCTTTTTCAATTTGAACCAGATGATAAACCGAATCACGACCGGTAACCATTTTATTTATTTCAGGTAAATATCCGCCAATTAAATTTTTAACAACACTTTCAGGAACTTTATCCGCTTCAGGATCATCAACTAATTTTCGCCAAGGTTTTGTTTTACCGAATTGATAATCATCAAAAACGATAACGGGAGTTCCGTGTGCTCTGCGTCTAACTCCATCGCGCGTAATTATCCATTGATCTGCCCAATCATAAATCCAAATTGCGTCATTCATTGCTAAGCGAACGCAAGAATGGCTTGCCGGATAACCGGGAAGTGAATATTGATGAAAAGCCACACCTTCAAAATTCATGAAATTAAAATAGTAAGGCAAAATCCATTCTTCATCAATTGTACTTATAGTTTCGCGCTTTTTCCAATTCATACTGAACAAACCTTTCGGAGTTTGCGTGCTGCGTTTTCCGGTGGAAGTTGGTCCCCATTTTACAAGCACTCCGTTTTGATATGCCGCAAACGCCTGAACTTTTCGCGAAACAATAAGTAATTTGGGAATGGTTTCAAGGTCTTCAAGATAAAAAGGAAACGGCGAAAATGACATAACATTTGCAATGGTATCCGGAATTACAAGCGTGTCATTCATCCGCATATTTCGTGTGTCAATTCTGTTTATAGCTAAAATTACATTTCTTCCTTCAATTCCGTACAAAGTATCAAGAGCGCGCAAAGTTGAAATTCCTTTTACGCCGAATTTCGTATAATTGATTTTTCTGTTAATGCGAAATTTATAAAGTGAATCGGGACCGAAATAAAGCGAGCGCGGATCTTCAACTTTCAATTTCAATTCAACTGCGGAATTATCCGGAGTTTCAGAAATTTTTGCACAGCTGAAATTATAAAACAGCAAAGCTCCGATTCCGGAAATAACCAGCAAGATCAATATGGCGAAATTCTTTTTCATAGAATAAAGTTGAAATGGAAATTAATTTTGAGGAGTGAATTTTATCGTTCAATCAACCAAACTATTTTTTATCAGAATAAATTTTGTTTTTTTGAAGCGGAAAATTTTTGATTAATTTTTTGCACCCCTCATTTAAATCTACTGCAAAGCAAAATTACTTTCAATAAAATAAAATGAATTCAATTTGATTTTCGTAAAAAATAAAAGAAAATTTAATGGAAATCGTAATTCAAAATTTTGAAAAATATAATTTTAAAATAAAAATGCCGTCAGATTCTGAATCCCGATTTAATCTGGACGGAATCTGACGGCTTTAATTAAATGATATTTGTCATTCCGGCTTAACTCGAAAAATGACAATTCATTTTTTGTCATTGCGAAGGAGGAACGACTGCGGCGATCTTTAAATTTTATTTAGGAGATTGCTTCGTCATCCCAATTTAATCGGGATTCCTCGCAATGACAATTTAATAAATCAAAAATTATCTTTTCAATTTTCCGTTAATTAATTCATCAGCTAAATTTTGTGCTTTATAAACATCTTTAATTGCTTCAAGCAAACCTTTTGAATCAACTGCAACTGCGCGGTTTGTTTCTGTTGTGTAAATAAAATCGCCGGGCAAACTTTCCATATTTCCATCAAAAACCAAACCAATAACTTCAAGATCTTTATTAACGATTGCGCTGCCGCTGTTTCCGCCGATTATATCGTTTGTCGATGCAAAATTAAGCGGAGTTTTTAAATCAAGTTCAGCAGGCTTTTTTTTCCAAAGTTCCGGCAATCCCCACGGATAAGTTTTTCCGCCGAATGAATAAAAGCGATCATACAAACCGTAATAAGTTGTTTTTGCGGGCGCAATTGTTCCGTTATATTCGTAACCTTTAATTACGCCATCTGCAATTCGTAAAGTACCGGTAGCATCCGGTGGAATTTGATCGCCGTAAATTTCATAGATCGCTTCGCCTAAAAGTTGATTGTTTACTTCTTCGGTTGCGGCAATTTTTTGATATTCATTTCTTATATCAAGCAATTTACTTTGTGATTCCTGCGCGAAATTTATAAATGGATCGTTCGAATTCAAAATTGCATCGGGTCCTTGCGAAATTAAATTTCTTACTTTTTCTTTATCATTTAAAATTGAATTTTGTAAAGCGTAATTTACAGCAGCTTCGCCTTTATTTCCGCCGGTCAAATTTTTTACCAATTCATTTTCATTGCCTAAAGTTTCGATCAAGAATTTTATTTGCGAAGTTAAAATTATTTTTTGTAATTCTTCATCAAAATTTTTCGGATAAATTTTATTTAAAATCGAATCAGCATTTTCATTTTTCGATTTTTCTGCGCCGTTTGTCATCTTCGATTTTAATGCATAAGAAGAAAGATCGCGTGCAATTACAAAATGTTGAGATGAAAAGAACGGGCTTAAATTATAAGCCATCATTTCTTTAATGAATTTCTTTTTATCATTATTTGCTTTTTCAATTTCATCAAAAATATCGCCGTATTTTGAATTTAATTTTTTGCTCGATTTAATTTCGTTACGCATGGTTCTTTCAAAATCTTTTTTCTTTGCCATCAAATAATTATCGCGCAAGCCGTTCAAAATTCCTTCGTAAACTTTTTTGCTGTTGCCGACTGACATTACCATATTTAAAAGTTCTGATTCTCTTTCAGGATATTTTTGATACATATAAAAATATGCATCGTAAACGCCGTTCAATCTTTGCGAAATTAAAGGATGTTGTTCATCTCGCAAAAATTCAAGCTGCGCAACAGTTTGAAGTCTGCCTGTTTTTCCGGGATTTCCAACAACAAAAATCGGTTCGCCGGGTTGAGCGCCTTCGGAATTCCATTTATAAAAATTTTCGATTTTTGCGGGATTTCCGTTTTCATCGTAAGCACGGAAAAACATAAAATCAAGTTCATATCTCGGATAAGTGAAATTATCCTGATCCCATCCGGTTGAAGCAATTTGAAATTCCGGTGAAAAAACCAAACGGATATCGTTGTATCTTTTATAACCATAGATCGAATATTTTCCGCCGTTGTATAATTGAACAACTTTACAAATAAGTCCGGTATTTTTGGAATATTCTTCTTCCAGTTGATCAATAAAAGCGTATTTTAATTTTGACTTTTCTTCATCAGATTTTCCTTTATCCATTTCGGATTTAAATTTTGCCGAAACATCTTCAATCATTACAAGCTGATCGACAAAAAGATCGGGAATTTTTCTTTCATCATTTAAATTATTTGCATTAAATCCATCTTTTAAAAGATCTTCATTTTCTTTTTGAGTTTGCAGAATTGCGCCTCTTCCGCAGTGATGATTTGTCATGATCAAGCCGTCTTCCGAAACAAAAGAAGCAGAGCAGTAAGTCGCAAATTTCAAAGCGGAAAGTCTTGCTTTTTCAAGCCAATTTTCCGAAGGAGTAAATCCGTATTCGCTTTTGAAATATTTTACGGGCGGATTATCGAAAGTCCACATTTTGCCCATATCATATTTACCGGCTTTAACGGTATCATAATTGATTTGAGCGAAATTTAAATTTGATATAAAAAATAATGTTATAAAAATTGATGTGATAATTTTGAAATTCATTTTGCCTCGCGAGATTTATTTAGCAAAAAAGTGATGTATAAATTTAAGATATTTTTGGTTAAAAGTTTGGTAAAAGGGAAGATAAATTTTGAAGGCATGAATTTGCCGGTAAATGACTTTAAAAAGTTATAAGTAATTTAATTGTTTGCAAAATTTAAAACAAAAAAGCCGCTGAAAATTTCAGCGGCTTTTTATTAAGATCAAAATTTTAACATATCAAAAATTAATTTTGTGATGCGTTAGCTTTAACTTTTGATTTTGGCTCTTTAACTGGTTTTTCATCGCTTACTTTTACAGGAGCAACTTCAGAAATTTTTCCGTTTTTCAATTCTTCACTTAATCTTTTTGCCTGATAAAGATCTTGAATTGCTTCCATCATTCCTTGAGAAGCAACGTTAACCGTTCTGTTAGCTTCAGTTGTAAAAATGAAATTTCCGGGTAAACTTTCAATGTTTCCGTCAAATGCCAAACCTACAATTTCAGCACTTTGATTTATAACAGGACTTCCTGAATTTCCACCGATAATATCATTTGTTGAAACGAAATTCATCGGAACTTCTAAATCAAATTCTGCAGGCGGATTTGCCCATTTTTGCGGAAGATCCCACCAAGGATATTCTTTTCCGAATGAATGATATCTATCATACAATCCGTAAAAAGTTGTTTGATGCGGAGCAATTGTTCCGTTATATTCGTAACCTTTTACAACACCATCTGCAATTCTTAAACTGAAAGTTGCATCCGGCGGAATTGAGGTTCCGTAAACTTCAAAAATTGCTTGTCCTAAAAGTTGATTGCTGACTTCATCTTTTAATCTCAATGCTTTTTCAGAAGCCATCATTTCTTCCACTTGTCCGCGTGTTTCAAGAATGAAATTTATAAAAGGATCATTTGAATTTAAAATTTCTTCTTTTGATTTACTTACAAAATTTTCAATTCCGTTTTGATCATCCAAATTTGATTGACCCAAAAGGTAATTTGCGGCATCTTTACCTTTGCGGTTACCAAAATATTTTTGAACCAAAGGATCATTTTGACCTAAATTTGCAATTATCATATTGATCTGATTTACAAGTTTCAATTCAGCAATTTCTCTGTCAAAATCATCAGGAGTAATTTCATTTATCAAGGAATCTTTTTCCAAATTCTGATATTTTTTATTTCCTTCGGCATAAGAAATTAAATTTTTTGCTGCGATGAAATATTCTGATGAAGCAAAAGGATTCATACTGAAAGCGTTCAATTTGTTTGCGTTCTTTTTGCTTTCATTTCTTGAAGCTTCAATTTCATCCCAGGTTTTGCCGTATTTTTCTTTAAGTTCAGGTTTTGCGTTTATTGCATCTCTGAAATTCTTTTCAAAATCTCTTTTGCGCTGCATTAAAACAGGATCATTTAAACCTTTGATCATTCCGATATAAACTTTTTGCGAATTTGTCATTCCGAAAATTCTGTCGTTAATTTCAGCTTTCTTTTCAGGATGTTTTGCAAGCATTTGTTTGTAAACATCGATCATTCCGTTTATCATGCTTAATCCGGCAGGATATTGAACGTCGCGCGCATATTCCAATTGAGCAACAGTATTAAGTCTGTTTGTTCTTCCAGGATTTCCAACAACAAAAACAGGTTCGCCTGCTTTAGCGCCGTTCGGGCTCCATTTGAAATAATTTTCAGTTTTCAAAGGATTTCCGTTATCATCATAAACACGGAAGAAAGTCATATCCAGAGAATATCTCGGATAAGTAAAGTTATCAAAATCTCCGCCGTAAAATCCTAGTTGATCTTCGGGAGCAAAAACCAAGCGAACATCTTTATACCTTTTGAAACTGTATAAGGAATATTTTCCGCCTTTGTAGAAAGTTATTACCTGACCGATCAAACCTTTTTCTTTTGCGCGGTCTTCAATTTCACTTATCTTTCTGCTTTTATTCAACATTTTATCTTCATCTGTTGAACCTGAATTAATTGCATCCTGAACTTCTTTTGTTACATCTGCAATTTCAACTAATTGATCAACATAAAGCTCAGGAACTCTTCTTTCATCTGCCAAAGTTTGAGCGTAAAATCCATCGCGGTGAAGATCTTCGCCTTCTCTTTGAACATCAGTAACAGTGCCTCTTCCGCAATGGTGATTTGTCATAACCAAACCATCTTCAGAAACAAATGAAGCAGAACACCAGCTTGCAAATCTTAAAGCTGACATTCTTACTTTATTCAGCCACATTTCATCAGGGCGAAATCCGTAAGTTTCTTCAAAATAATCAACCGGTGGATTGTCAAACGTCCACATTTTTCCGGTATCAAATTTACCGGCTTTAACAGTATCTAAATTTACTCCGTAAACCTGAGTTTCAACTTTTGCTTTTGGCGCAGTTGAAGTGTTTTCTGTACTTGGAGCTTTTGTTGAAGAGGAGCAACCGGCAAAAATAATTGCCGAAAGCAGAAGTGCTTTTGGAAAGTGTTTTTTAATAAAATTCATACGCATAAATCCCTATTAAATTTACGTTATCCGTAAAAATACAACCTTTAAGTATTCTTTACAACTTAAAGAAAATATATTTTTACGGATAAAAATTTACATTAAAAAAATTATGCGGAATTCCCTTAAAGAATTGAAAAATCCTAAATTTTACGGCAGGTTAAAACTGCGGAAATCGATATTTTCGCATGCACGTCAATAAATTTTCAGATATAAGATTCAGGTGAATAAATCGGTTCAATCGTCCATTCATCCTCAATTGATCCGCCGCAATACGAGCATTTTTCAACAGTAAAAATATGCTTTTCTTCATGCGGCAAAGCATAAATGAAATTGATTATTGATTGACAACTTGTACATTGAACCTTATGAGTTTTATGTGATTTTTTTTCGCAACTCTCACATAAGTAACCCAACTCACCAATAGGTTTTTCAGGATCAACCAAAAAAAATGATTTACATCTGATATTATTACATTTCGTAAAGTGTTTTTTCATTGTAGCCATTTTTCGATAAAATTCTCCTTATTTATATTTTCGAATATATTCCGAAAATTTTAATCCAACTTACAAATCAATAAAATTAAATACTATGTAAAAAACTCTGCTTGCCAAATGTTTTGCACCAATGAAATTTTACCCTAAAGTTTTATCTGTATCAAAAAAATATTATCTTAAATTTTGTTATTTTATTATTTGTATAAAGGAAAATATAATCTTTAAGGAGAAATTATGGATAAAATTCCCGGTTTTAAGGCGTATGACATAAGAGGAAAAGTTCCGAGTGAATTAAATCCGGAACTTGCTTACAAAATAGGAAGAGCATATTCAAAACTTATTAAAGCAAAAAAAATTGTAGTTGGACACGATATAAGAAAATCATCAGAAGAAATTTCCGAAGCCTTAATTAACGGATTTACCGATTGCGGAGTTGATGTAATTGATTTAGGATTATGCGGAACCGAAATGATCTATTTTGCAACACCGTTTTTAGATGCCGATGGCGGAATTATGATCACAGCAAGCCACAATCCGCCTGAATATAACGGAATGAAATTCGTAAAAAGAAATTCAGTTCCTGTTGGTTATGATTCAGGTTTAAATGAAGTTGAAAGAATGATACTAACTGAAGATTTTGCAGAAAAATGCGACAAAAAAGGAAATGTTACGCAAAAAGATGTGATGAAAGATTTCATCCAGAACTTGAAAAAGTTTTACGATAAAGATAAAATCAATAATTTGAAAGTTGTTGTAAACGCCGGAAACGGCTGCGTTGGTCCCGCGTTGGATGAAATTGAAGGCGATCTTCCGGTGAAAATGATTAAACTATTTCATGAACCCGATTCAAATTTCCCGAACGGCGTTCCGAACCCGCTTCTTCCTGAAAACCGCCAGCCCACAATTGACGCAGTGATAAAAAATAATGCTGATCTGGGAGTTGCGTGGGATGGAGATTACGATCGCTGCTTTTTCTTTGACGAAAAAGGAAATTTTATTGAAGGATATTACATCGTTGGACTTTTAGCAAAATCAATTTTGAAAAAAAATCCCGGTGAAAAAATTGTTCACGATCCGCGTTTAGTCTGGAATACTTTAGATGTTGTAAGCAAAAATGGCGGAACAGCAGTTCAATCAAAAAGCGGACACGCATTTATAAAAGAAAAAATGCGCGAAGTAAATGCAATTTACGGCGGCGAAATGTCAGCGCATCATTATTTCCGCGATAATGCTTATTCAGATAGCGGAATGATTCCGTTTTTACTTGTTATGCAATTAATGTCAGAAGAAAATAAAACACTTTCTGAATTAGTTGAAGAAATGGTTGCCGCTTATCCTTGCTCAGGTGAAATAAATACAACAATTGAAAATCCGGCTGAAAAAATAAAAGAGCTTGATGAAAAGTACGATGGCAAAAAAGATTATGTTGATGGTTTAAGCGTTGATCTTAATAACTGGCGTTTCAATGTTAGAATGAGTAACACGGAACCGATTTTAAGATTAAATGTTGAAAGTCGCGGTGATGAAACTTTGATGAATGAAAAAACCGAAGAACTTTTGAAAATTATTCGCGGATAAAACTTTAAATAATTTAGAATGTAGAATTTGGAATACAAAATTAAATTATTTATTTAATTAAATTTAAAGTCAAAAAACAGAACTTTTTTATTTCAGTTTCGTCTAAATTTAAAAAGAAACAATAATTTGAGTAATAAAATGGAAAACGAAAAAGATCTCGATATCAACAGAATTCTTCACAACAAACTTAAAACAATTTCAACCGATGCAATTGAAGCGGGAGTTTCAAAGGCGATAAGCGAACTTATCGGTGAAGATTATAAATGCACCATAGGAAATATTAAATATACGTTGTTCAGCGGTGCGGAAATAAATCTGAAAATTGAATTGACTTTGAATTCTGAAGATGAAAAAAAGTAATTTGAAGTTTTATCCGGCGAAATTTTGCCGTTAAAATATTTGATTCAAAAATTCCGGCTTATGCCGGATTTTTTTATTTAAAAGAAAATAATTTTTCACAAGATGATTTTTAAAAGTGATATTTTATTGAAATTCTATTTAAAATAAAATTGATTTTAAAGGAAATTTAAACTTTCAAAATCCGGTTCGCTTAATAAAATTTGAAATTATTTCATCTTCCGAATTTATAAGTTCCTCGGCACTTCCGCGGAAATAAATTTTTCCTTCGTGAACCATTGCTACAGAATCTGCAACATTTTTCACGCTTACCATATCATGAGTTACAACAATTGAAGTAACATTTAATTTTTGCGCAAGTTCTTTTATCAAGTCATCAATAGAATCAGACATTACGGGATCAAGTCCGGTTGTAGGTTCATCGTATAAAATATAATCCGGATTTGTAACCAAAGCCCTTGCCAAACCAACGCGCTTTTTCATTCCGCCGGAAAGTTCGGAAGGTTTTAAACTTTGAATTTTGGAAAGCCCAACCATTTCCAATTTTTCTTCGGCAATTTTTTCGGCAGTAATTTTTGAGATTGATTTATCATGCTCGGTAATCGGCAATGCTACATTTTCGCCGACGGTCAACGAATCAAAAAGGGCAGCGCCTTGAAAAAGAAATCCGAATTTTCTCCTTACTTTATAAAGTTCTTTCGAGCTTAATTCGGAAATATTTTTTCCTTCAACTTTTACAAAACCTTCATCGGGGAAAAGCAAGCCGACAATGTGTTTTAACAAAACGCTTTTTCCGCTACCGCTTTTTCCGATTATGGCTAAAGATTCGCCTGAATTTATATTAAGATCAATTCCACGTAAAACTTCTTTGTCGCGAAAACTTTTCCGGAGATTTTTAATTTCTATCATTTTTAAATTTTGATTGCATTAAACAAATATAAGAAAAGATTGAGATTTATCTTAAAGTATTTTCCCTAAATTGAAATTGTAATTTGCAAAAAAGTACTCTCAAATAATAAAGCAAATTTAAATGATGGAACTAAAAATCATTTCTTAATGATTACTCTTTTCTGAAAAATTTAAATCACTTTTTGCGATTGATGGTAAATGATAATTAAGCAATTGAGTAAAAATTTTTCCCTTCAAATTATCAGAAGATTTTTCTTGCAAATAAGATATAATATCCTTAATATTTCTCATCCACAAAATCCACTTAATTAACTTTAATGTTTGTCTTTTAAAGGAGGGCTTTTAATTGAAAAAACTTTTAAAAGTACTTGGAATTGTTTTCCTTGTGCTTGTAATTGTTCTTGTTGGAGGATTCATTTATTTTAACTCAACTTATCCGAAAGTTGAAGCAGCGCCAAATCTAAAAGTAGAACTTACACCTGAAAGAATTGAACGCGGAAAATATTTAGCTAACAATGTTTCAAGCTGTATTGATTGCCATTCAACCAGAGATTGGACCAAATTTGCCGGACCTGCAACAGTCGGAACCGAAGGAAAAGGCGGTGAAAGATTTGGTAAAGAGATCGGTTTTCCCGGAACTGTTTATTCCAAAAATATTACTCCCGCTAATTTAGGAAGCTGGACCGATGGAGAAATTTTCAGAGCGATAACTTCCGGAGTGGATAAAAACGGAAAAGTGATGTTCCCGATTATGCCGTATATGAGTTACAACAAAATGGCAAAGGAAGATATTTATTCAATAATTGCATATTTAAGAACATTGCAGCCAATTGAAAATGACATTCCGCAATCAGAAATTGATTTTCCGTTAAATTTTATCATGAAAACTTTTCCCCAAAACTATTCTGAAAAATCTGTTCCCGATAAAAACAATCCGGTTGAATACGGAAAATATCTGGTTACAATTGGAGCTTGCCAGGATTGCCATACTCCACAAGAATCTAAAACCCAACTTTCCGGAGGAGCTGAATTTCATGTTCCGATTGGAACTCTTCGCTCGGCAAATATAACTCCCGATAATGAAACGGGAATCGGCGCGTGGACGAAAGAAACTTTTATTGCGAGATTCAAAGCTTTTGAATCAGACAGCGTTCGTAATGTGAAATTAAATCCAACAGATTTTAATACAATTATGCCTTGGCCTTTTTATGCCGGAATGACCGAAGAAGATTTAGGCGCAATTTACGATTATTTGAAATCAATTAAGCCCGTTAAAAACAGGGTTGAAAGATTTACACCTGCAAGTCAGAAAAAAATTGCGAGTAACTAAAATTTTGGAATCCCGTTTCTTTTTTTGAACCGGGATTTTTTGTTTTAAATGAATT
The DNA here is from genome assembly GCA_965365345.1 of uncultured Melioribacteraceae bacterium. Classification (GTDB taxonomy): domain Bacteria; phylum Bacteroidota; class Ignavibacteria; order Ignavibacteriales; family SURF-24; genus CBDUBH01. Next base: position 25,795 of record CBDUBH010000026.1, on the reverse strand, counting down.
TCAATTAAATGAAAATTCCGGAGAATCAGTTTGAAATAATTTGTAAAGAAAATATTCAATGATTTCAAAAAATGAAATTATAATAAAAAAATTGACCGGAGATGATATTTTGCAAATGAGGCAAATGCTGATTTTGTTCGGCGAGGCTTTTGAGCAAAAAGAAATTTACTGCGGAGATCAGCCCACGGATAAATATTTAATAAAATTGTTAAATGAAAATTACTTTATTGCGTTGGCAGCCGTAAATAAAAATAATGTTGTAGGCGGATTAGCGGCTTATGAACTTAAAAAATTTGAACAGCAGCGAAGCGAAATTTACATTTATGATCTGGCTGTTGATGAAAAATTCAGAAGACAGGGAATTGCAGGAAATTTAATAAATAAATTAAAAGAAGAAGCAGTAAAAAGAAATGCTTATGTGATTTTCGTTCAAGCAGATTATGAAGATCCGCCTGCTATTCATCTTTACGAAAAATTTGGGACAAAAGAAGAAATATTGCACTTTGATATTGATCCCGTAAAAATTACGAATGATAAAAAATAAATTTTGAAGGATAATTTTTTTCGTTTTTCATTTTAAAATAATATTGAAAGATAAAATGAATCGTGCAAATTTCATTTTTGCGGCAATTGCCGGATTTTCTCTAAATCTATTTTCAAAAATGAAGATTGATATTTTTCAATCTGGTAAAAAAGGATTTAAGGTAAATTCCGGTGAAAGCAGAAAAGGCGAACATTTCAAAATGAAAGGCGTTACTTTAAATTTACTTGATCTGAAAATTTCTTCAAAAGATACCAACGGAGAAATTGGAATTTTTGAACAAACCGGATTCACACCAAACGGCGGACCGCCTTTACATTTACATTATTTTCAGGATGAAATTTTTTATATAGTTGAAGGTGAATATTTATTTCAAGTAGGCGATGAAAAATTCAATATGAAAAAAGGCGATACAATTTTTCTGCCGAGAAACATACAGCACGCATTTATTCAACTTACCGAAAAAGCAAAAGTAATTGTAATTTATCAGCCCGCCGGTAAAATGGAAGAATTTTTCAGAATAACTGATTCCTGGAAATCTCCGCCATCACAAGAATTGATCAAAAAAACTTTTGAAGATTGCGATATGAAAGTTACGGGCGCACCGCTAAAAATAAATTGAAATTTGAAAAAATTTAAAAATGGTTATGAAACTTTATGATCATCATAAATTGAAAAAGGAGAATAAAATGTTAAATAAATCTGTTTCTGAAATGGTGCTTGAAGCAAAACAATCAATTGAAAATTTAACACCGGATAAAGTTGATGAAGAATTAGCCGGGAATAATGTAGTTTTGATTGACATTCGCGAAAGTGAAGAAGCCACTCAAAACGGTCAAATTCCCGGATCAGTTTTAGCGCCGAGAGGAATGCTGGAATTTTATGCCGATTCAACTTCAAATTATTATAGACCTGAATTCGATATGAATAAAAGAATAATCCTTTACTGTGCATCGGGCGGAAGATCCGCATTGGCAGTTGCATCGCTAAAAAATATGGGTTATGAAAATGTTGCGCATTTAGATGGCGGTATTAACGCCTGGAAAGAATCAGGAAGAAAGATTGTTTAACAATATTAAAGTTAAATTTGCCTATAAACATTAATGTTTTTTTTCGAATTAAATAAATTAAAATTCTACCGGAGAAAAAAATAAATCCGGATTTTGAAATGGTTTATAAAAGATTAAGAAATAATAATTCAAAAAATCCCTCTTCAATAAAAAGGAGAGGGATTAAAACTTTTAATAATTTTATCATCTTTGGATCTTTTTTTTTGAATTTTGATCAGATTAAATCTGTAAATTCTGCTTCAATAATTTCTTTTAGATCAAAAGGTGAAATTTTAATTTGCATTCCGCGAACACCCGCGCTTACATAAATTTCATCGAAAAGCTGCGCGGTTTCATCAATAAAAATCGGGAATAATTTTTTCATCCCGATTGGCGAGCAGCCGCCGCGAATGTAACCTGTTAACGGCAAAAGCTCTTTAACTTTTATCATTTCAATTTTTTTACTTTCGCTTGCGGCGGCTGCTTTTTTCAAATTAAGTTCGGCATTTCCGGGAATGCAAAATACCAAAATCTCATTTTTATCATTTCGTGCAACCAGAGTTTTAAAAACACTTTCAGGCGCGGCATTAACTTTTCGAGCAACCGAAATTGCATCTAATTCTTCTTCATTAACTTCATACTCGTGAATTGAATGATTTATTTTTTTTGATTCTAAAATTCTAACGGCATTTGTTTTTGACATAATAAATAAAAGAAAAAGATTAAGAAATATTTTATTCAAAATAATTATAGTAAATAAATTTTAAAAGTTTAAATTATATTCTTTCGAAAAAAAAGAGGAAGTAAAAATGTTTTACAAAATTGAAGATTTTGAAAATCAGTGGAAAAGCGAAAGCGAAGGTACTTTGAAATTTTTCTCAAATTTAACAGATGAATCTTTAAATCAAAAAGTGTACGAAGGCGGAAGATCAATTAAAGATTTAGCCTGGCACATTACAACTTCACTCGGTGAAATGTTAAAAACCGCTGGCATTCCTATTGAAAATTTTGATGAAAATTTACCAGCGCCAAATTCCGCAAATGAAATTAAAGAAACTTACGCAAAATATTCCGATGCAGTTTTAAATTCAGTTAAAAATAATTGGAATGATGAAGATCTGAAAGACGAAATTAATATGTACGGCGAAATGTGGAGTAAAGGTTTAACTTTAAGCATTTTGATCGCACATCAAATTCATCATCGTGGACAACTTACAGTTTTAATGCGCCAGGCAGGATTGAAAGTCCCGGGATTTTACGGTCCGGCAAAAGAAGAGTGGCAGGCAATGGGAATGGAGCCGCAAGTTTAATTTAACAATTTTGAATTAAGAATTTTACCGTTTAGAATTTTAATGCCGTCATTCCGTCCCGATTGAATCGGGAGGAATCAGACGGCTTTTATTTTTTTAAAATCTTTTCAGATTTTCCAAAATCCAAATTCATATTAAACTTTCCTGAAAAATTATATTCATCATCACAAAAATTCTATTAAATCTTATCAATATTTCAGTCCAATAATTTAGTTCACTAATATTTCACTTTTTACATTTCAGAAAAAGATTAAAATTAATTTTATAACCTTTCACAAAATAAAGAATGAAATATGCGTTGGAAAGATTTACGAAGAAGTTCAAATGTTGAAGACAGGCGTGGATTTGGCGGCAAAAAAATGCTTGGCGGCGGAATCGGTTCAATTGTATTGGTTTTAATTGTACTTTTACTCGGCGGAAATCCGGGCGATCTTTTAAATTTCCTTAATCCAAGTTCAGAACAAACTCAAACAAATTATCAAGGCACGGCAGAAGAAAATGAACTGAAAGATTTTGTTTCTGTTGTGCTTGCAGAAACCGAAGATACTTGGGGAAGAATTTTCAGAGAGAAAAATAGTAATTATCAACCTCCTACATTAGTTGTTTTTACAAACAGCGTTCAATCTGCATGCGGAATGTCAAGCTCGGCGGTTGGTCCATTTTACTGTCCGGCAGATGGCAAAATTTATATTGATCTGAGTTTTTATAATGATCTTAACAGAAGATTCAACGCGCCGGGAGATTTTGCAATGGCTTATGTTGTTGCGCATGAAGTAGGGCATCATATACAAAATCTGCTTGGAATTTCAGAGCAAGTTCAATCAATGCGATCAAGAGTAAGTGAGGAAGAATACAATCAATATTCGGTTAGATTGGAATTGCAGGCAGATTATTTTGCCGGCGTTTGGGCGCATCATGCTGATAGAACCAAAAATATTTTAGAAGAAGGCGATATTGATGAAGCGCTAAATGCGGCAAGTCAAATCGGTGATGATAATATTCAAAAACGCACGCAGGGATATGTAGTACCCGAAAGTTTTACACACGGAAGTTCCGAGCAACGGAAACGCTGGTTTTACAAAGGTTACAGAAACGGAACTTTGGAAGGCGGAGATACTTTTAACACAAATGATTTGTGAAAAAATAAAAGCCGTCAGATTCCCGACAAGCGGGAATGACGGCTTCTTTTATAATTCTTGCAACTTTCAAACTTTTCAAGCATTAAACCATTTTCATCTTTTAATTCTTGCTAAAATTTTTTCGTTCGTCAATTCTTTGATCGCATTTTTAGCAATTTTATTTCCGGCTTTTGTATTTAGATCTAAAATTTCATGAGAGACGCCAATCACAATTCCGTTCAAATAAAAGCTCCTTTTACCAATTTGACGAAGAGCCCAATTAACGGACTTCCAAACAAAATTTCTTTCATCATTTGATTGAAGTTTTATCGCATTAAAAAAAGGAAAAAATTTATTGTCATCAGCCTTTTTATCATGCATTGCAAGCGAGGCCATCAATGCAAATCCGGCACGTTTTACAAATTCTTTTTCATTTGTACTTAATTCTATTGCCTTTTCATAAGCAAAAGAAGTTTTATCAAAAAGATTCATGCAGCATTGATCGCAAACATCCCATGAATCAAATTCACTCGTCCAATTATCAATCAATTCATTTGTAACTTGATTCGGATCGGCAATTAAAGCAGCTAAAATCCGTGCTTCGTGAATTTCAGTTTCCCAAAGTTGAAGCGCAAGTTTGTGATCTCTCTTAATTTCCTTTGCCATTTTTCTGATCACAGGCATCGGAACGCCGAATGCTTTTTCGGAATTAATTCCGAATCTTGCCATTCCTTCAATATTTTTTTGATTGTGTAATTTGCTGAATCGAGAAATTATTTCTTCAACATTTTTCATTGTTTTTGCAAAATTGATAAGTGAATTTTTCTACCTCAAAATTAAATTCAAAATTATAAAAAACAAAAACTATTTATTGCTAATTTTTATCCAAATCAATTTTTAGAATTACGACATCTTTTAATTTATCATCACTGAAAATTTTTCCCGGAGATGTATAACTTCTAAGCTGACTGTTTGCGATATAATAAAATTCATTATCAACAATAACTCCAGTTGTAGGAATATTAAAATCCGGATTGTTAGCTTCAATAATTATTTGATCTGTAACTTTCATTTTATCATCAGTTAAAATAAATTTGATAACTCTACTGTTTTGAATGGCGAGCAAATTATTTTTATAAAAATATAAACCATCAATCAAACCGGTATGTATTTTATCAGGATGAGATAAATCAAAAATATTCTTTGTCTCAATTTCTATTATTTTAATTCCCGCAAAATGCGCAACGAATAAATATTTCTGATCATCTGAAATTGTAATTCCATTTGGAAAAATCAAACCATTCAGATCAGCAAAAACTTTTAATTTACCTTCTTTTTTATCAAGAAAATAAACAGCCGGAAAATTACTATCGGTTACATAAATATTTCCGTCATTTGTAATTACAAGATCATTTAGAAAATGCTGATTTATATCATTTACGAAAAATTTATTTATCAAATTTCCTTTTACCAAATCGAATTGAAATAAACCGGATCTTCCGGCAACTGAATCATTATAATTTATCATTTGAGTTCCGGTTCCGCTGCAAACCCAAAGTGAATTATTCTTTTCATCTATTTTCATTCCGGCAACAGACCAAAGTCCATTTTGATTTTCAGATATAAAATCCTTGAAACTTCCATTTTGATCAGATTGAATTATTTTGTTTTTATATAAACTTCCGATGAAAAATTTATTTGTTCTTTTATCATACGCCAGATTTTCCGGAATTAATTTTTTATCATTAATTTGAAAAGCAACTTTGCTATTATTGATCGGAACTTTCGCTTTCTGAATTTTGGAAATCACTTTTTTAAATTCATCTGTGTTTCTGATTTTATCAAAATCCGGATCGGTTTCAGCATCATAACCAAATCCCAATGGAATAATTTCATTCAATAAATTCGCGGATTCCATTGAATTTCCTTTTAATGCGTATGCGCAGGCAAGGTTGTATTTTGTAGTGTTATTTTGAGGAAAAATTTCCAGTGATTTTTTAAAGTTTTCAATTGTGCAATCGTAGTCTTTTTCTTGATAACATTTCATCGCTTCATTAAAATAAAATCTGAAATCCTGTGCATTTAAATTGATTGCAAGAATAAGAATGAACAGAAATAATAACTTTTTCATGAAGTTTCCTCAATTATTTTTTTTGAAGTTTAGAAAAACAAAATAACATTTATTTGATCTGGAAAAAAATAAATGAATTGCTGTTCAAATTTGACGATCATAAATGAAAAAAGTTTTTGTAATGCAGAAGCATTTTATTGGTTTAGATTTTCCGGAGTAAAAAATAATTTCGAATCTTTAAAATGTAATGAAGAAAAAAGAGCAAGTAAAAATGCGAAAAGTACTGATAATATTGGGTTATTTATAAATCCTGAAAGAAATGCAGACATAAAAATTGAAGTTAATGCAAGTAAAGTTCCCAAAATTAAATTGAAAGAAAATTTGTTTTTATCATTTTTAATAATTGATCTTATTCCGTAATAATAAATTATACTAATCAAAATTAAGAATGATAAAATTCCAAGTGCGCCGCTTTCAAGATAAATTGTAATATAATCATTATGCCAGCTTGCAACGTGTTTATCGGTAAGTTTATTTTCTTTAAGAAAAATATTTTTGAAAGTGCGTGGACCAAATCCCAAAACCGGATTTTCACAGGAAAGTTCATAAGCGCGGCTCCACAAAATATTTCTATCTGAATATCCTGTTGGATTTTCAACTCTTCCCGAAATTTCTTTGGTGTTTACTGAAAATGAAATTACTGAAATTATCGAAGTTAAAATTACGATGAATGCAAATTCTTTGATTTTAATTTTTCTTAATAAAATTGCCAAGATAAAAATTACTATTGCAACAGCAAAATCACCGCGTCCTAATGCAAGTACAATTCCGGTCAATAAAATCGCGGCTTTCGCAGAAAAAATTATCCAATCGAATTTTCTTTTTTCGAAAAATTTAACGCTTAAAAGAATTGCAAATGCGCAGAGTAAATATCCCGAAAAAGTTGCATATCCGGAGACTACAGAAGCGGCTCTGTCTTTTGTACTGGTTACAAAAAATAAAATTCCGACTATTGAAACAGCTACAGCTGAATTGATAAAAATGTTTACAACTTTTATTATTGAATCAATATTCAATATTCGGAAATAAAATCCGAATGCGTAAAATCCTAAAATGTAAAGCGCATCTTTGTAAAATGCCTGATTGCTTGCTTGAGGAAAATCTGAAAATAAAATTGAAATTATTCTTGCTAAAATAAAAATTGAAAAAGCAATTTCAATTTTGCCGAAAGCGATCTTTTTGTTTTCAAATTTTTCTGTTAGATACAGAATTACTAAAATTGCCGCAAACAATTGCAAAGTAACAAGTGAAAGTAAAAATGAAATTGAAAGAGCGGCAAAAAGCCAGACAATATATTTTTGGTTGTAGCGTGAATTTACAATTTGCATTTTTAATCTCTGAATTGAAGTGCGTAAAGTTTTTTGTAAATTCCTTTTTCATCATTCATCAGTTCATCATGATTCCCTGATTGTACAATCTTTCCTTTATCCAGTACAATTATTTTTGTTGCGTTCCGGATCGTGCTTAATCTGTGCGCAATAACAAAAGTTGTTCTTTCATTCATCAATCTTTCAATCGCTTCCTGAACTAAAACTTCACTTTCATTATCAAGTGCTGAAGTTGCTTCATCAAAAATCATGATCGGAGGATTTATCAAAAGTGCGCGTGCAATTGAAAGTCTTTGTCTTTGTCCACCTGAAATTTTTGCTCCACGCTCACCGACAATTGTATCGTAGCCGTTTGGAAATTCCATAATAAAATTGTGAGCGTTTGCTGCTTTTGCAGCTTCAATTATTTTATCGAGAGAATAATTTCCTAATCCGTATGCAATATTATTTCTGATTGAATCATTGAACAAAACTGTTTCCTGAGTAACAATTCCAAGCTGTTTGCGAAGATCTTCAATTTTAATTTCTTTTGTATCAATTCCGTCAATAAAAATTATTCCGTCTGTGGGATCATAAAATCTCGGGATCAGATCAACCAAAGTTGTTTTACCTGAACCGCTGCTTCCAACAAGCGCAACGGTTTCACCCCTGTTAACATTGAACGAAACTTCATTTAAAACCAATTCATCGGAATCTTCATAATGAAATGAAACCTTATCAAAAATGATATTACTCGAAAATACGTTTAAAGATTTTGGATTTTCAATATTTTTAATTGCCGGCTGCGTATCCAAAATTTCAAAAATTCTTTCTGCTGCCGCGCTTGATTCCTGAATTCTGTTATTCACGCTGCTTAATTCTTTTATCGGCGGCATCAATTGAAAAATTGCAAAAAGAAATCCAAGGAATTCACTTGGCTTCAAAGTGCCTTCATTCAAAACTAAATTTCCGCCGTAGTAAACAATGAAAACTCCGATGATCACAACGAGAAATTCAGTTAAAGGACTTGCCAAATTCCGCATTCTTGTCATTCGCAAAATCAATCTGAAAAACAAATTTGTTTCGTGCTCAAATTTTTTATTTTCGTATTCTTCCATGCTAAAAGCTTTTACAACTTTCACACCGGAAATTGTTTCATGAATTACGGTTGTAATATCAGCCATTTTTTCTTGAAGTTCAGCACTTTGTCTGCGCAAAACTCTTCCAATGTAACTTATAACTATTAGCGAAACCGGCACAATGAAAAGTGAAAATGAAGTTAGCTTCCAGCTTATTGAAAATGCAATTCCTAAGAAAACAATTATCGTAAGCGGCTCGCGTATCAAATTGAAAAACACGGTTGAAATACTTGTCTGCACAACGTAAACATCATTTATAATTCGTGAAATTAAATTTCCGGTTTTTTCATTTTTGAAATATCCCATTGGAAGTTTGTGCAAATGGCGGTAAACTTTATTTCGCAGATCTTTAATTACGCCTTGCTCAACGTATGCTAAAAAATATGCTTGCAGGTAACCGAAAATATTTTTGAGAAGAAAAGCGGACATTATTAAAATGCACATTTTAATTAATGTTTCATTTTTATTGCCGCTGAAAATGAAATTATGAAAAAAATCGGAAACGGAATCTTTAACAGAAATTATCCAATCAGGAATTATACTTGAAACTTTATCGGTAGTTGATTCTGTACTTACGGTTTGATTTTGTTTTTGTTCTTGAAATAAAGTATCGAGAAGCGGAATTGTTAAATAAACAGATGCGCCGTTTAACAACGCGAACATTAATGTTGAAATTATTGAAAGTGATAAATGTTTCCAATAAGGTTTTATGTGACTAATAATTCTTAAAAAAATTTTCAATTAAAAAATCTCGTTTAGTTTTTAGTTAACAGTTTTAATTTTTGCAATTTTGAATTCAACAGGAATGAGAAATCTTTTAAATTTTTATTTTGATTAATCACAGAGATTGCTTCGCACATAAATTCGCTCGCAATGACAATTTATTTTTCTTGTCTTCCTGCTTATCAGGAATCATTTTTGTTTTAAAGATTTCTCGCTTATGCAATGACAAATAATTATTTATTTTCTACTCTTTCATTTTCCGGTTTTGAATTATTCATTTCCCAAATTTTCATATATGTCAGCATTGTTGTAACTGAATTCATAAGTGAAACCATAAGTCCGTGAATGCCGTCTTTATATCCTTTTAACGAAATAAAAAATCTGAAAAATGCGGAAAAAGAATGAGCCAGAATTCCGATTCCGGCTACCTTTTTATCGTGTCTTTCCTGAGCTTGTAAAGTTGAATAAAGATTTATTTTTTCGAAAGTTTTTGCAATTGATGTGTGCGTAAAATGAATCATTTTATTTTGGAGTTTTTCAACTTTCCCTTTAACACTGAATCCTTCGTGAACAGGTCTTTCTATCACTTTTGTCTTACTTTTTTTAAAAAGCCTAAGCTGATAATCTTTGTCCCATCCGCAGGTCGTAATTTCCTTATTCAGAAAATAATTTTGGCGCGGAATTGAAAATCCATCGGCTTTGGAAAAATCCAGATTCAAAATTTCATCTTTCAATTTTTCTGTAATTCTTTCATCAGCATCAATGCTTAAAACAATTTCGTTATTTGCCAAATTAAGTGCATATCTTTTTTGATTTGCAAATCCTTCCCACTCTTTATGAAAAATTTTAGCGTTAAAATTTTTTGCGATCTCTAAAGTTTTATCTTTACTGCCTGAATCAACCAGAATAATTTCATCAGCCCATAAAACGCTTTCAAGGCAATCTTCTAAATTTTCTTCTTCATCTTTTGTTATTATTATAACGGAAATTTTTTGCAACCGGACTTACCTTACGTTAAAAATTTACAATTACATTAAACATTTTTTTCAAAATATAAAATCAAAATATTAAAAAAAATATTTATTAAGCCGGTTAAAATTAACTAATTTCATAAAATAATCCCAAAGCGAAAATTTGAAGTAAAAATTTTCAAATTGATAAATAAAAAGCCGCCAAAATTAAAATTATGACGGCTAAAATTTGATCGGTAAAAATTCCTGAAATTAATTCAGTTCTTTATACGCAAACCACCAATCAAATTTGTTTTCCCAATTCATTCTTTCTTTTACTGTTGCCATATCTTTTGCCGGCGGAATAATAACTTTATCGCCCAAAATTTCATTATTCGGCCAATTTTCAGGCATTGCAACTTTTTCTCTATCGGAAATTTGCAAAGCTTTAAGCGCGCGCAAAACTTCGTCAACTTGTCTGCCGACTTCCTGCGGATAATAAAGCATCAATCTCATAATTCCTTCGGGATCAACAATAAAAACTGCACGAACTGTGTTTGTGCCTTTTCCCGGATGAATCATTCCCAATTTAATTGCAACTTTTCCCATATCATCAGCAATTATCGGAAATTCAATTTTAGTTCCTAAATTTGCTTCGATCCATTCAATCCATTTGATATGTGAAAAAACCTGATCAATTGAAAGTCCGATAAGTTCAGTGTTCAGTTCTTTGAATTTCTCTGCGCGTTTTGCAAAAGCTACAAATTCCGTTGTGCAAACCGGAGTAAAATCGCCGGGATGACTGAAAAGTACAAACCACTTTCCTTTGAAATCATTTGGTAATGATAAAGGTCCATTTGTTGTGTGGACTTTCATTTCGGGGAATTTTTCGCCGATTAAAGGAATGCCGGTTAAATTTCCGTTTTGATTTTCCATAAACACCTCTGATTTAAAATAATTTGATTTTAGTTAAAGAAGAATAAATTCTGCAAAAATATTTTGCATTGAAATTAAAATTTTTGCTAAAAATCATTCTGAAAAAGATTCAAAAGTAATCTAAAATTTTTAAATCAAACTTCAATGTCCTAATTTATCCGTAAACAAAGTTTATCATTTAAAATTTCATTTAAGTATATTTAAAATTGATTAAAATTCACATGAGGAAAAAATGATAAGTAAAGAATTGCTTGAAATTTTATGTTGCCCCGACACAAAAGCGGATCTGGTTTTGGAAGATAATTATTTGATTTCAACCGATAAAAATACTCGCAGAAAATACAGGATTGAAGATGGCATTCCGGTTATGCTGATTGAAGAATCTGAACAATTGGATTACGAAACCTGGAAAGAAATTATGAAAAAGCACGGAAAAAGTTTTGAATAATGATCGTTAAAAAAGATCAAGATGAAATTCAGAATTTTTTAGTTGATGCCGCAAATGTTAAAGGTTTTTGCGATGCGGTTTATTTTCCTGAAAATGAAAATGATGTAATTGAAATTTTCAAAATAGCGGGTGAACAAAATCTAAAAATTACAATTTCAGGAAACGGAACCGGATTAACAGGCGCGCGGGTTCCGAAAGGCGGAATTGTAATTTCAACGGAAAAGCTGAATAAAATTTTGGAAATTAATTCCAAAGAAAAATTTGCAATTGTTCAGCCCGGAGTTTTGTTAAAAAATTTTCAGGAAGAAGTTGAAAAACTGAATTTATTTTATCCGCCCGATCCCACAGAAAGAAATTGTTTCATCGGCGCAAATGTTGCAACTAACGCAAGCGGCGCAAAAACTTTCAAATATGGCGCAACCAGAAATTTTGTAACCGGATTGACAATAATTTTGGCAAATGGAAAAGTTCTAAATTTGAGCCGTGGTGAATTTAAATTCCAAAATTCCGTTCTTAATCTTGATCTTACTGATAATCTTAATCTTGAATTTTCTCTCCCCAAAATAAAAATTCCAATTGTAAAAAACGCCGCCGGATATTTCATAAAAGAAGATATGGATCTGATCGATTTGTTTATCGGCTCCGAAGGAACTTTGGGATTCATTTCAGAAATAAAATTAAAGTTGATTGATCTTCCGGAAAAGATTTTATCGGCAGTAATATTTTTTGATGAAGAAAATAACGCGTTTCAATTTATAAATGAAGCAAGAGAAATTTCTTACACAACAAGAAAAGCCAATAAAATCAATATTGATGCGCGCGCGTTGGAATTCTTTGATTTCAATTCTTTGAAATTATTGAAGGAAGATTATCCGCAAATTCCGGAAAATGCAAACGCTGCTGTTTGGTTTGAACAGGAAATAAATTCAGAAAACGAAGAATTTATTTTTGAAAAATTAATTGAATTAATTCAAAAATATAATGCAAATGAAAATGAAGCTTGGTTTGCATCAAATAAAAATGAATTGGAAAAGTTTAAAGACTTCCGTCACGCGATTTCGTGGAAAGTAAGTGAATTTGTTGCGCAAAAAAATATTACGAAAGTCGGGACAGATATTGCGATTCCCGATTCCGGATTTATTGATTTTTATTTTTACTTAAAAAATATTGCAGAACAAAATAACTTCGATTACGTAATTTACGGACACTTCGGAAATTCACATTATCATTTGAACCTGCTTCCGAAAAATCAAGATGAACACAAATTTGCAAAAGAAATTTACAAACAAATTTGCGCCGAAGCTGTAAAATCAGGCGGAACAATTTCAGCCGAACACGGAATCGGAAAATTAAAAACCGAATATTTCAAATTGATGTACAGCGAAAATGAAATTAGAAAAATGGCAAAATTAAAATTGCAATTTGATCCGAAAGGAATATTGGGAATCGGAAATATTTTTGAAGAAGAAGTTTTGTTGAAAGCAAGAAGTTAGAAATTTAGAAAAATTTACTTCAAAGTCATAAAAATGAATTTAAAGTTTAGCTTAATTCTGATCAGTCATTCCGGCTTGCCGGGTATCCTTTTTGTCCCTTCGCTCGGGTAATTTCAATTCAGAAAAGATTCCGGACCTGTCCGAATTGCTTCGGCCAAGGCGGACAAGCATGATTAACAAAGTCATTTTTTAATATATCTAATCTTTTCATCTTTGAATCTTTTCATCTTTGAATCTTTTAAAAACCATCATCCTAAATTATTCCTCCAATTCAATTAGAAATTTTTTATTCGTATTTTAAAGAACTTTCTTATAAATTTTTTCATTAATACAAAATCAAATTAAAATAATTTTATGAGCACAAAAATAAATTACTGTGAAAGTTTAACTCAATACAAAAGATTTAAAACTCGCGAAGTGAAAGTCGGTGATATTTCACTCGGCGGAAATAATCCGATAAGGATTCAATCGATGACAACAACCGACACGATGAACACGATCGGAACTGTTGAGCAGACAATCAGAATGGTGAACGCCGGCTGCGAGTATGTTCGCATAACAGCGCCGAGTATTAAGGAAGCGCAAAATCTTTCCGAGATAAAAAAAGAATTGAAAAAACGCGGTTACGATGTTCCTCTAATTGCCGATATTCATTTTACTCCGAATGCTGCCGAACTAGCCGCAAGAATTGTAGAAAAAGTCCGCGTGAATCCGGGGAATTATGTTGATAAGAAAAAATTTCAGCAGATTGAATATTCCGATTCCGAATATCAAGAAGAATTGGAAAGAATCCGCGAAAGATTTTCGCCGCTCGTAAAAATTTGCAAAGAATACGGAACAGCAATGCGAATCGGTACAAATCACGGTTCGCTTTCCGATAGAATTATGAGTCGATACGGCGATACTCCGCTCGGAATGGTTGAATCCGCAATGGAATTTTTACGCATCTGCGAAGATTTGAATTATTATGATATTGTTCTTTCAATGAAAGCCAGCAACACGCAAGTTATGGTTCAGGCTTACAGATTGCTCGTTCAAAAAATGGTTGAAAGCAATATGAATTATCCTTTGCATTTGGGCGTTACCGAAGCTGGCGATGGTGAAGATGGAAGAATAAAATCCGCTGTGGGAATTGGGACTTTACTTGAAGATGGTTTAGGCGATACGATCAGAGTTTCACTTACTGAAGAACCGGAATATGAAGCGCCTGTTGCAATTTCACTTGCAAAAAGATATTTGAAAAGAGAAGAACATTCTGCAATTCCGCAAATTTTAGAAATTCCTAAATCGCCTTTTGAATATGCAAAACGCAAAACTTTTGAAGTAGAAAATATTGGCGGTGAAAATGTTCCGAGAGTTTTTGCGGATTTTTCAAAAGGAATTTCAAATCATAAAGATTTAATTCCGGTTGGATATAATTACAACGAAATTACCGATAAATGGAATTTGAGTGATATGGCTTGTGACTTTATTTATCTTAAAAATAATGAACCGGATTTTGAACTTCCGCTTCAATTAAAAGCCGTTTACGATTTTTCTTTTTGGAAAAATTTAAAATATAAAAATAATTCTTTCCCGATTTTTGAATTTGATGATTATAAATTAACAAATGAAAAATCAGAAAAATTAAATTTTGTAAAAGTTGATATTAGAAATATTTCCGGACTTGAAATTTTCAAGGATGATAAATCCGCTGTTTTGATTTTGGAAACCGAAAACAAACATGGAATGGCAGAACAGCGCAGAATCTTTTTTGAATTTATGAATTTGGGAATTGAAAATCCGGTTATCATAAAGAGAAATTATTCAAATATTGATCAAGATGAATTTATGCTTTATTCATCAACTGATTTCGGTGCACTTTTGATTGATGGATTTGGTGATGGAGTTTGGGCAAATTTTGATGAAGTTAAATTTTTTGAAAAAACAGACAAGAAAAAATTTGTAAATAATGTTTTTTTCGGAATTTTACAGGCCGCAAGATTAAGAATTTCAAAAACTGAATATATTGCTTGTCCGAGTTGCGGTAGAACTTTATTCGATCTGCAGGAAGTAACTGCAAAGATTCGTTCACGCACATCACATTTGAAAGGCGTGAAAATCGGAATTATGGGCTGCATAGTAAACGGTCCCGGTGAAATGGCTGATGCTGATTATGGTTATGTCGGTAGCGGCGTTGGAAAAATTACTTTATACAAAGGAAAAGAAGTTGTTAAGCGAAATGTAAATTCTGAATTTGCGGTTGATGAATTGATCGATTTGATCAAAGGCGATGGCCGCTGGATTGAGGCGGAACAAAATTAGTGAAATTGTTTCTCTCCCTCTCCTGAAGCAGGAGAGGGATAAGGGTGAGGTTTATAAGATGAAAAATTTTGTAAACAAATATCAATTCGCAAGAAAATTAAGAAAAGAATTAACTGATGAAGAAAGAAAACTATGGAGAATATTAAGAAATAGAAATTTTTAAGGCTTAAGATTTAAAAGACAATCACCAATTGGAAAATACATAGTAGATTTTTATTGTCCTGATAAAATATTAATAATTGAACTTGACGGTGGACAACATTCAGAAAATCAAAAAGATGAAATCAGAGATGAGTATTTGAGAAGTAAAGGTTATAGAATTTTGAGATTTTAGAATAATGAAATAAATGATAATCTTAATGGAGTTTTGCTTAAAATTAAAGAGGCACCGGATAATCATAAATAAAGACCTCACCCCAACCCTCTCCTGCTTCAGAAGAGGGAGAATTTATATTATTTTTCTAAACTTTTTATCTCACGATTCCGTTTAAATTCATAAAACAAACAGGAAATTATGTCGAAATTAAAAACAAAATACGTCTGTTCAAGTTGCGGTTATGAATCTTTGCGCTGGCTCGGAAAATGTCCTGAATGCGATAAATGGAATTCATTTACTGAAGAATTGGTCGAAACTTCAAAATCGAAAAATGCCGTTAATCAATTTAAGCGGTCAAATGTTACGATAAATAAATTAAAAGATATTGAAGCGTTAGAAGAAGAAAGAATTAAAACCGATATTGCTGAATTTGACCGCGTGCTTGGCGGCGGACTTATGCCCGGCTCTATAATTTTGATCGGTGGCGATCCGGGAATAGGAAAATCAACTTTGGTAATGCAAGCCGCGTCAAAAATTAAGGAAAAAGTTCTTTATGTAACCGGCGAGGAATCAAACAGACAAATTAAATTGCGCGCATCAAGATTGAATGTCGATTCAGATAACTTTTTAATTCTTGCCGAAACGGATCTTGATAATATTACTTACGCAATGCAGGAACATTCGCCGAGCGTTGTTATTGTTGATTCAATTCAAACTACTTACAGAAGCGATCTTGATAACGCGCCCGGAACAATTACGCAGATCCGCGAGTGTACTTCAAAATTAATGCAGATCGCAAAATCAACTCAGCAAGTCGTAATTTTGATCGGACATGTTACAAAAGAAGGAACGATTGCCGGACCTAAAATTTTAGAACATGTTGTTGATACTGTTCTTCAATTTGAAGGAGAAAGAAATCACAGTTACAGAATTTTGCGCGCACAAAAAAACAGATTCGGCAGCACAAATGAAATCGGGATTTTTGAAATGCACGATACCGGATTAAGTGAAGTTAAAAATCCGAGTGAAATATTTTTAAGCGAGCGTGATGAAACTACAAACGGCTCTGTTGTAACTTCCAGCATGGAGGGAACTCGCCCAATTTTGCTTGAAGTGCAAGCACTCGTTACTCCAATGAATTATGGCGGAAATCCGCAAAGAGTGGCAACCGGTTTTGATTATCGCAGACTTTCAATTCTTCTTGCAGTTTTGGAAAAGCGTGCCGGATTAAGAGTTTCTGCACATAATATCTTTCTGAATATGGCCGGTGGAGTAAAAATTGATGAACCGGCAGTTGATCTTGCAGTTTGTTGCAGCATTGCTTCTAGCCTTTTAGAAAAACCTATTAATCCTGGTTTTGTTTTGATCGGTGAAGTCGGATTAGGCGGTGAAGTAAGAAGTATTTCGCATATCGAAAAAAGAATTCAGGAAGCCGAAAAATTAGGCTTTACAAATATTGTGATCCCCAAAAATAATATTAAATCGGTAAAAGGAAATTCATCAATAAAAATTATCCCCGTTGAAAATATTGCAAACGCTATAAGAATTTCGATGGGAATTTAAAAGTAAAATTAAAATTGATTTTATAAAATGATTTTTGCCGGATTTTTGAAAATCAAAAAAAATAATTCAGGAAATTTAAAATGAAAAAATATTTTTTGTTTTGATTACAATTCTTTTTTTCTTTGCCGGCTGTGATTTACTTGAATCCGAAGAGAAAAATGAATTTATTACTGAATTAAGTGTTGAAAAAATTGACAGCATTCAAGTTGTAAACAGATCTGCAAAGCTTTTTCTTACGGTAAGTTTTCCAACACCTTGCTATTCATTTTATAAAAATGAAATTTCTTCCGAAGGAAATAATTACACGGTTAAAATTTTGGGAAAAACAAACGGAGAAATGTGCATTCAAGTTGTTGATACAAGAAAAATGAATTTGGATTTGAATTTTGCTTCATCAGGTGAAAAGAAAATTTCATTTAATCAATGGGGAACCGAAACCCTCGATACTTTAATTTTAATTCCATAATTTGAAAATGTCAGATTCCAGACGAGCCGGAATGACATTTGTTTTTGTAAATATTTTCGAATGGGAAATTTGGCTAATTCGATTTTACCAAAACTAAAGTTATATCATCATTTTGTTCAAATCCGTTTCTGAAATTATCAAGTGAAGTTAAAACCGATTGCATAATTTCCGAAGCGGGTTGTTCTTTATTTAAGTTTATTACTTTGCAAAGTTTTTCAATCCCGAAAAGTTCGCCTTTGGAATTCATCGCCTCGCTGATTCCATCGGAAAAGAATCCGTAAATTTCATTTGGTTTTAATTCAATTTCCAGTTCTTCCAAAGTTGAATCGAAAATTTTTCCGTCATCTAATCCAAGCCCAATTCCCGCAGGCTGAATTAAAGAATTTTCTGATCCGTTAATTGCCAAAAGCTGTGAATGTCCGGCACGGCAGAACTTTATTTTTCTTTTTTCCATGTCAATCAAAGCTAGATTTACAGTTATGAACCAGCCTTTTTCAACACTGCTGTAAATATCTTTATTCGCATCAATTAAAATTTCTTTTGGCGATCTTCCGGCTTTACAATAAAGTTTCATCATTGTTTGAAGTTTGGACATGTATAGCGATGCCGAAAGTCCTTTGCCTGAAACATCTCCAACTACAATGAAAAGTTTATTCTCATCTATTTTTATCAGATCAAAATAATCGCCGCCGACTTGCATCGCAGGAATCATTTCGCCGCAGATATCAAGTCCCTGCAAATTCGGAATGCACTTTGGCAGCAATCCTTTTTGAATTCTTTTTGCCAAAGTAAGATCGCGTTCCAAAGTAATTTTTTGAGCTTCAGCTTCGTAAAGTCTTGCGTTTTCAATTGCAACCGCCGCCTGATTTGCCGCAGCTGAGAGCAGATCCAGATCTTTTCCGGCAAATTGAGATCCCGAATGTTTCAAACCGAATAAAAGCAATCCGATAATTTTATTTTTGATTATCATCGGAGTTACGGTAAAGATATTATTTGCAATCAAAATTTCAGAATCATTTTCAAAAACTTCACTGAAATTTTCTCTATCAACTGAAATTGGTCCGTTAATTTTTATTCTTCCCTGTACAAATTCAAAAATATTTTTTTCATGCAGAATAAAATTTGCATTGTTCAAACCGAATTGTCGGCTAATGAAAAATCTGTCATTTTCTTTTTGGCGAAGCAGAATTGCAAATTGATCAAGATTTAAAGATTTAACAAAAGTATCGTGCATTGCATCTAAAATATTTTCCAGCCCGACAATGCTTACAACATCTTTACTGAATTTCATCAGCATTTTTTGATGCGCAAATTGTTCAGGATAAAATTTCTTTGTAAGCACATCCTGAAATTTATCTTTCGTTGATTGAAACACGATCGCAAAAACTACAAACGCTGCTGCTGCGATTGCGTTTTGATATTCAGTGCCGACTGCCGAACCTATTGATTGTCCGAGTCCGTAAACACTAAGTAAATACAGGGTTGCAATTGCTGCCGTTGCAGTTCCGTAAACAATAGCATTTTTAACAACAATGCTTACATCAAGCAATTGATATTTGAAAATTGAATAACCGAAAGCTATCGGAATTATTGTTACCAAAATTATCGGCATAAAATATTCCGGTGAGTTGAAAATATTATCCGCAATTATAGAGGCAACTGTTGTCGAATAAAAAAGCGCAGCCATTCCGAGAATATAGCTTATAACAATAACGATAATTTTTTTCTTTTCTTCTTTTGTTTCAAGACTTCTGTAATTGATTATAAGAAAAACCGCGCTTGTATAAAAACTTCCTATTGCAATAAAATTTACTATTTGAGAAACAAAAACAAACAAATTAACCGGAATAAGGTTTCTGTGAAGTAGCAATCTTGCCATTATCCACATGAAAAAAGTTATGGAAGGTAAAATAATAAACAGATTTCTTACCCATTTTTTTTCTGCAAAAGCAAATGGCTTGGGGAAAATAAAAAAGAAATAAAGAATGAGATACGGAAGAAATGTGCCGCCGAAAACCGAAATTAAAATTATAAGAGAATATGGAGAATCAATCCCGGTTAAATTTATTTTTTGCTGAACGAAAAGGTAAAACTGATTAAGCATTAATGCCGCGCCTATTCCGTAAAAAAGCTGCTGCGAAAGTCCATCCGGCTTTGCCATAATCACAATATAACCCACGAGTAGCCAAATTAATGCAAGCAAGCTAAATCCTAATTGCGGGAACATAATTAATTTTTTTATGTAAACGCGCGTATCAAAGATCTGATCGTTTCGCTTTACTTTATAATCAGCAAAATCGCCGTACTCATGCTTATTTATTTCATCCATTGCGATCATAGTGTTGGAAGTTTGAATGCCGTCAATTTCAAGAAGAATATCGCCATCCCTAATTCCCGCATTCCACGCAACGCCGCCAATTTTTACCTGATCAAAAACTATAACAGTGCTGTCGTTAATTTTTTTATTAACCCAAAGACACTCATCATTTGAAATTACATTAACTTTAAGAATGAAATATATTGATGCAATTCCCGAAAGAAAAAGAATGATTGAAAAAATCGTTATAAAATTTTTTCTGTATCTAAGAAATATGGATTTAAGGTTTTGCATCTTTTAACTGTTTCTCATAGTTAACTATTTATTTTTTATAACCATTAATGTGATATCATCAGATTGATTTGCCCCATCTGCAAATTTAATAATTTCGGACTTAATATCCTCAATAATTTTTTCTGAATTTTGATGATGAATTTTTAAGATCAATTCTTCAAATCTTTCTTCTGTAAATTCTTCCATTTTTTTGTTCATTGCTTCGGTAACGCCATCTGTAAAAAGAATTAAAGTATCGCCTTGTTCAAAATCAATTTCATCACTTAAATACGGCGTGATCGTAGGTAAAACTCCCAAGATCATTCCGCCTTTTTTCAATCTTTCAAATTTTTCTTTTCGAATTAAATACGGCGGATTGTGACCGGCGTTTACATATTGAAGTTTTTTATTTTCAGTATCAATAATTCCCCAAAAAAAAGTAATGAAATTTTCGCCCATAGTATTTTCGGAAATTAGATCGTTTATCATTCCGGTTGATTCGCTAAGCGGCAGATTTTGCTTACAGATACTTTTTAAAGATGCCTGCAAATTTGCCATTAAAAGTGAAGCGGGAACTCCTTTTCCTGAAACATCGCCTATCGCAAAAAGAAATCTGTTTTTATCGAGTTTTATTATGTCGTAATAATCGCCGCCGACTTGCATCGATGAAATATTTGCAGCGGAAATTTCAAAATTTTCAAACTTCGGTATTTTTCGCGGAAAAAGATTTTTCTGAATGTTGCGTGCAATTTCAAGATCTTCTTCCATTCTTTGTTTTTCGATCGCTTCTTTAAATAGTTTTGCATTTTCTATTGAGATCATTGCAAGCGATGCGGCAGAGCAAATATATTCAATATCAATATCGGAATATGATTCCTGATTGTATCTTTTACCCAATAACAGAACGCCTTTTGTAATTCCCTGAACCTGCATCGGGATCAAAACTTCAACGCCTATCTCCAAAAGTTCGGGATGATTTTCGGAAAGTTCTGCTTTTTTTATTGGATCTGAAATTTGATTTACATCACAACTTTTTAATGCAACTTCTAACAACTCACGCCTGAATTTTGTTTCTGCAATTTTTGTGTTGTCTTTTCCGCAAAGAATTACTGCATAATTTTTTACGAATAATTGTCCGATCACCGAGTAGATCAAAAGTTTCACAACGCGTTGTTCTTCCAAAACTCCGCTGAACTCTTTGCTCAATTCAAAAAGTGATGAAAGCATTGTAACTTTTGCATCAAGACTTCTGTTGGCATTTTTTAATTTTTCGAAAAATAAAGTATTTTCAATTGCGGTTGAAGCAATATTTACAATAGTTCCGATGAAATTTTCATCTTCTTCAGAATATTCGGTTTTATTTAATTTTTCACCTAAAATTATGTAACCCAAATTTCCCTGTGATGAAACTATCTTTTGAATATATTTTAAATGATTTTCTGAAATAAAACCGTTAAGGATTTCTTCTGCATTTTGTGATGATTTAATTTTTGGAAATGAATTTATTGATTCCTGTTTTAAACCTTTGTGCGCGGCAATTTTCAAAAAACCGTTTTTATCAAAAAGCGCAACGGTTCCTTTTGTGATATGAAATTTCCCGAAACATGTGAGCAAAAGATTGTTAAGGATCAAATTCAGATCTAAACTTGAATTTATAAAATTACCAAAATCCACTAACGCCGATAAATTGCGTTTAGCAAGATCAGTTTCAAATTGATTCATAATAATTATGCTAAATATTTTACTAAAACTACTTGGTTCTTTTTGCCCGCAACGGAATTGTATTTTACTTCATCCATTAATTTTCGCATTAAGTAAATTCCCAATCCGCCTACTTTATGCTGACGGTAATATTTTTTGATATCGGGTTCGGGAATTTGCGTAGAATCAAAATCAACTCCGTAATCGGTTATTTCAACGGTTAATTTTTCATCGGAAGATTTTACTTTTACGATTATATCGCCATCGGGAGAGTTTTTGTAAGCGTGCCTGATAATATTTGAACATGCTTCATCAACTGCAAGGATAATTTTATCAATTGCTGTTTGACTGAAGCCGCGATCTTCCGCCGCTGATTTTACGAAATCGCGAATAACAGCGAGGTTTTCCGCAGTGCTTTTTACTGTCAATTCTTTTCTCGATATTTTGTTTTTGGCTGACAAGTTAATTGCTCTCGCTAAATTTTTGAACTGCTTCTTTTTCTTCTTTATAAAATTCATACAAAAGAGGAAAGCCCAGCAAATCGAATATATTATATATTTTACTTGACATATTGCTGAATTTAATATCGCCGTTATTATCGCGCATTGTTTCGATATAAGCCATAAACACGCCTAATCCGGCGCTGCTTATATATGCCAAATCTTCAAAGTTTACAACCACATTATATTTTTTTGCATTTATAAGTTGAGTGAATGCTTTTTCCAACTCGGGCGTTGTATGCAAATCGAGAGTTCCTGCCAATGCTAATATTACAACATTGCCGTTTTCATGAAACGACACTTTAAAATCTGCCATTAAACTTCTCCAAGATTTTTATTTTTCTTCCACTTAAATATAACTAAAGTAATATCATCGTGCTGTGGGTATCCCTGAGCAAATGTTGTTACTTCCTGTATAATGTGCTTTGAAATTGTTCCGGTATCTTCATTTCTGTTATTTAAGATTACGCGTTCAAATCTTTCTTGTCCGTATTCTTCATCATCAGCATTTTTTGCCTCTGGAATTCCGTCAGTAAAAAATACAAGAATATCATCTTCTTTCATTTTGATCTGAATTTCTTCTATAGAGCCTGTAAATGTTGATGAATAATTTAATCCAAGTCCTATTCCGCCGGGTTTTAATTGCTGGACAAATCCATCGCGAACAAGTAAAATTGGTGAGTGTCCGCCGCGCGAAAGATGAACCGTTCCTTCAGTTACATCAATAAATCCGTAAACTGCGGTTACGAAACTTCTTTTATCTAAACTTTCTTTTAAAATTTCGTTCGCTTTAATTAAAACCTCTCTCGGACTAATTATCATTTTTGAAAGCGAACCGAAAATTCCTTTTACTTCAGCCATTATGAACGCTGCGGAAATTCCTTTGCCCGAAACATCCGCAATTATAAATCCTATTTTATTTTCACCAATTTTGAAAAAATCGTAATAATCGCCGCCGACTTCAAAAGCTGGAATGAAAAGCGCTGAAATATCAATGCACTCAACTTGCGGAGTTTGATGCGGTAAAATTTTATATTGAACATCGCGTGCAAGTTCAAGTTCTTTTTCCAATCTTTCTTTTTCTAAAGATTCGGCAAGCAGTTTTGAATTTTCTATTGCTATTGCTGAATAATCCGCAAATGAATTTATTGCTTTTTGTTCATCTTCATCAAAAACATTATCAAATTTTCTGCCCGTCATTAAATAGCCTTTAATTTGATTGTGCACTTTTAAAGGCGAAATTGCCAGATAGCAATATCCTTCGGGCATTACATCGGGAGATTCATCATTTGAAAAAACGGAAACATTTTTTATTGCATTCAGATCTATCATATAATTTAAATTCTTGATCATTCTATCGGCTTCAATGTAACCGATATTTTTTGCGGAAACCAAAGTTAAGTTTCCATTTTCTTTTAAAGCGAGCCATGCGGAATCGGAATTACAAACCTGAGTTGTAATATCAGTAACCGTATCAGCCAATTCTTTCATATCAAAAACCTGAGTAATAAGTTTACTCATATTCATTAGAGATGAAACTTCCAAAGCTTTGCGGTCAAAAGCATCGGCAGTAGGCAAATGAAAAAGTGTTATGAAAAATACGATTCCGAAAAATATTGCGCCGTAGATCATCAAAATTCCCAAAAATGTTTTGAGAGTCGGTGAAAATGTTGCTAAAAATTCGTTAGCACCGTGCGGCGTTGAATAACTGCTAAGTACCGAAAACAAAATTGCAAGCGCAACTGAAATTCCGAGTAAATATAATTTCTCTTTTTTTGATAAAAATGCGATCCAGGGAATTCTGATTGAATTTATCACGATCAAAATTATGGTAACAACAAGCAGCGCATTAAAAATGTAATCCGTTCCTTCTGCAAAAACCAAAACATTGCTGTAAAATGATGTAATTGCAATGAACACAAGCATTATATTAAAATAAAATCTGGGACTTCTTTTTTGTTTCAAAAAAAACAGCGTGCGCAAAATTGTAAAAATATATGCTGATAAAATCAAAAGCAGAAATGACAAAATTATTTTTTCAACACTGGAAAAAAATCCGATCGGAATTGAATTTGTTATCAAAGAAAGTATCGGTTCAAGCGCAATGAAAATAAAAAATATTACCGAAGCTAAAATTCCGGCATTTAAAACAAGTGTGAGGGAATTTAATCTTTTGTTTTGCAAAAAATCTTTGAAATACAAATAAGAAAAATAAAAAGTGGCAACAACAAAAGATTCACCGATAAGCAGATAAACTAAATTATCTTCAGTAGGAAAAAATAATTTCCATAAAAGCATTATTATTGCACTTAGGAAAATCTTTTCCAAATGTTTGGTTTTTTTTAGATCAAATAATTGTATCTGCATAATCCGAAAATTTATTTTTTATATTTTCCTTTGACGTGCTATTTGTTTAGTTCGTCAAGATCTTTTTGAATTTCTTTAATTTCTTCTTCTAATTCACGTGAAAGTTCGGGATTGTTTTTATTCCTTTCCTTTAAATCCTGTAAATTTTTTTTAACATTTACCAATGTACTTTTTTGCAGCGAATCCCTGTATTTATTGATGATTATCAATTCTTTATTATTAATTCTGATATTTACCGCATCGTTTAGTTTTAAACTATCCAAACCTTTTACGCTTAATTTAATAATTGAATCAACATCAGGAATTACGGGAAATTCAGCAATAAAATTTTCATTTTTTTCGAAAGGCTTAATTTTGTCATTCATAAATCCCTGCCAAAATCTTTCCTTCGAAATTTCATTTATAACTTTGTTAAGCTTATTTATTTCAATTCTTATTTCGTTAGGATTTGTTGGATTTTTTGGATTCGGCGGAATTGGAACACCGGGAGCTAATGCTGCGCCGTTCGGAATTTGAACGCGAACAATATTTGAATCTGTAAAGATCTTAACTTTGTTTTTGTAAAAATCGCCTTCAAATTTTTTAAGTTTGCCTTTGGCTTTTAAAGTTTGTTGAAACGAATTCAATTCTTTTTGAAGTTCCGCCATATCGCCATTAAATTTTTTCATTCTGAATTTGCTTGCGTATGCAAAAACAGTATCGGGAGTAATGATAACGTAATTTGAATCTGGTAAATATTTCGCTCCGGCTATCATTTTTTCAAGTTCTTTTTTGTCGAACGGAACCGGCGGCTGTGGTGTAATTCCCGAAGCAAATGATGCAACATCAGCTAAAATTACTTTG
>CBDUBH010000025.1:0-38223 GCA_965365345.1 uncultured Melioribacteraceae bacterium | reverse complement strand
ACCAAATTCATTTTATTATTTTGAATAAATCCATTAACTTGTAGCGAATAAATATATACTCCCGATGGTAAATTGCTTGCATCGAAATAAACACTATATCTACCTGATTCATGTATAGAATTTACCAATGTTGCAACTTCTTTGCCAAGCAAATCAAAAATCTTTAATGTAACGAAACCTGTTTCTTTAATTTGATATTTTAACGTCGTACCGGGGTTAAATGGATTAGGATAGTTTGGTAATAATAAGTGATCAGTAATTATACCACCTTCTGAAGTAATGGATAATTGTTTTGATAAAGGATCAAGTTTAATTCTTATTTCAATTTGAGGACTGAATGATGATATGTTGTCATTAATATCTACTGCTTTAATTTTATAATATGCTTTCCCTTCATTTGCAACATATGCACCAGTTACAACTGTTTCATCTATATCTTCAAAATATGAATTTGAAGTAGTAGATTTAAGATGCCAATCCCCACCTTCCTTGCCACCTTTTTTCCATACTTCATAATAATCCAAATCTTGCTCACTATTTGAAGCCCAAGAAAGTTGTGGATGATTATTTGAATTTTTAGATACTGAAAGATTTTGAGGAGTAGAAGGGGGATTATTATCTACGACGTAAAAAGTGAGAATATTAGAATACATGTGATAATTAGATTGACCTTGTAAATCATATTTTACATGTACTGCTCCTTGTATTTGATAAGTACCGGATTGCGTAAGCCCCCATCCACCACTTTGCCCATTTTGCCATGGGCCCCAATTTCCATCTGGATATTTTATTCTTGCACCGTACCAATCAGTAACAAAAAAATTTGAAACTGTCATTATATGATAAGATGTTGGTGCAACTCCATCGTTATTAGAATAATAAGTGCAACCATGATAAACATCCCCAGGATTAGGGGTATTGAAATATACATTTTGCCCATATGTCAATATGTTACATAAAAAGAACAATATTAAGAATACAATTTTTTTCATTTCAGTTATTTCCTTAAATTTATTTAAATACACAAAGTGACAGCATTTAGGATTTTTTTAACAAAACATGATACTTTTATAAATTTTGTAGTACAGTAATAATCTTTAGCCTTATTTTGTTTTAAACTTTAGAAACATTTTTATAGCTTTTTTACCATAGTTCTGTAACTATTAAATTCGCTATTTAAAATTATCTTTCTTATTTTCCCAAATGAGAAATTTTTAGTTTAACTTGAATTCATATATCCCCAATTTAATTTATAATTTCATTTAAGCTTTTCTTAGCTCCATGTTTTAATTTGAATCAATAGTGATGTTTACCTTCTTTTTACCTTATCATCTTTTTAATTTTTTATATTTAGTTTGATCAATTTTAGCTTCATCCAATTGTTTCAATATATAGTGTAGAGTAATTATTTTCGCTTATAATTAAAATATAGAGTTAATTAAAAACAGAGTTGAAATTCTAATGAATTTCTTTTTGGCTTTAATTTTTATTTTCTAAATTTATTTGTGAAAATAGATATTAATTTTAATAAAGTATATACGTACTTATACGTATTTTTATAGTTTTTTTAATAGATAATTAGACTAAAAATTGCTCAAGCATAAAAATTAAATATAAACCCAATATCATTTTTTACTTGCAAGTAAATGATGCTATACATAAGAAATCAAGGTCATAAAAATAAAGGCAGCTATGTAGCTGCCTTTTTTATTACTCACAAATTATCTGACATATTACTTCACTAACATCATCTTCTGAGTTTTTCTGAAGTCATTTACTTTAATTTCGTAAATGTAAGTTCCGCTTGATAAATGACTTGCATTAAATGTTGCTGAATGTCTTCCGGCATCTTTAACTTCATTTACTAAAGTTGCAACTTCCTGACCTAACATATCAAAAACCTTAAGTGTAACTAATCCTGATTCAGGTAATTGGAAATTGATCTTTGTAGAAGGGTTAAATGGATTAGGGTAGTTATTCTCTAAGGCATATTCTGTAACTTTTGAAGTTTCACCGGATAAACCGATCTTTGTATATTTCTCTTTGTTTAACTCATCAGCCTGATAATAAATATCATTTAAGTTACAGCTTTCTATTCCTTCTGACTCAATTACAATTCTTAAATAGTAATCTCCTTCGGATATTCCTTGGCAACTTAGTTCATAAGATCTGTCGAAATTGGTGTTCAAATTGAACTTATCAAATGATCCTTTGTCTAAGATTGAAATAACTTTATTTGTTTTCTCTTCAACTAATTCTAATCTAAATGATGCTTTATCTGTTTCTGATAATGCAGTATCGGCAACAGAAGGTCTTACCGAATAATAATAATTGGAAAGATAAACAGTGCTATTTCCGTTCAGCTTAAATGAATTTGTTCTTAAACGTTCATTTAGTTCACTGATATTGGTAATTGGAATTGTATCAACAAATGGCTTAAACATTATCTTTTCTTCACCTAAGGTAATGTTTCCAACTGCAAATACGAACTCTACTCCATTTTTACTTATTACACCGCTTCTTCCGTATGTGATTTCTGTTATCTCGTCAGTTGAATTATCTTTTGCTAAAGCACCGGTACCTTGAGAAGTCTGCTGAGCTGAAAAAGATGTGGATGATTTTAAAATTTCATAAGGAGCTGTTGAATAAGTTTTATAAACCATTGCCTTAATGTTACTGAAATCATTATTCCCATTACTTAATATTACATTTTTTCCGCTTGGTGAAATTGACTGAATAGCTGAATAAGTTCCATTACTTCTTTTTACATATTTTGTAAATAATCCGTTGTTTTCCGTCCATGCAACAACAGCACTTTCGCTTTGAGGTAGTGCGCTTACGCTGCTTAATTCAACGTTTGATCCGAAGCTTGAAAAACTGCTCCAATTTGATTCTTTTCCTACTTTTGTAACAGTCATATATTGCCATAAAGATTCTGAGTTTTCTTTATTTAGCGTTTTATCAAGCACATTTTTTTTTGAACCTTTCCAGCTCACAATAGCTTTATTGGCATATGTGGAACTAACCGTAGGATAATTATTGTAGGTACAACCGCTGTTTAAGGAAAGTTCGATTGGAGATTAAAAGCGTCTTATTTTATCTATTCCCATAGATTGTGAAAATATATATTTTATTTTATTGGATTCTTCAAAAACTATATTCAGATTATTTAAATCCTTGTTTCCTGCAATTGCTAAATTTATTGAACCTGATGTAGTTCCAGAAACTAAATATTCCGGTCCCCAATTAGCTGTCAGCGGATATTTATTTCTGTAATAATAACCATCACTATTTGACTTTTTATACATTACAATAAGTTCGTTATTAAGATGGAGGATCACAGGTTTTGCTGAACCAAAGTTTGTTGTTACAGCCATAAGTTCCGGAGTTGTTCCAAGTTCACTTCCGGCGTAGATGTAACTTACTCCGTCTTTTAAGTATTCAAAAGTATAGCAAGGAAGACTGGAAGGAGCAGGATTTTCGCTTATGTAGATATTCCTAAATTCTCCTCCGGAAAATCCATTAAACAACAGCTCATCTACTTCCCACTCTCCGCTAAAATCAGTTGTTTTACTTGATGTTGCCCAAAGTTTTCCCATTGATTCATAAACTAACCAATATTTACCGTCATTTGCTCTGATAAGTTTTTTCTGATTATTGTTTGTAAATGCCGAAGCATTATTAGAAAGGAAATGCCCTTTATAATTTGCTTGAACCAATGCATTTGTATTTTTAAAAACTATTGGAGTTACTAAAGAAGTATCTGAAATAATATCAGCATTAATCCCATTCCAAAAACTAAAGAAAAAATTATGATTTTTTCCTGTATTGTTTAAATATATACTCTGACTTTCAAAACCTTTAACAGAATAATAGATATTATTCAATAAAGGGTCTTGATTTAAGAACACACCTTTTTCACTCGCTGTCTCTTTTCCAGTTGGTTCATATGATGTGACATAAGGTATCCATGTATTTGGCTGAGTTCCATCGCTTTTAACATACCATGGATCTTTAAATTCAAAAACTCCTTGATTTTGAATTAACTGACCTTCTAATCTTGCTTCTATTTTTGCATAATTCATTTTGTCAAAATGTGCAATTCTGTCTACGTCACCAGTGACAGTTAAGTTCTTCGACAATACAAAATCATTATTTATCTTATTCCAATTTATGTTTTTATAATTAAATCCTGTACCTTGAAAATTAACAAATCTTTCATTGTTTGTCCCAATCTTATAAGTTCCATCATCTATAAAAGCATATGATCCAGAGTTGTAATTTTGAGTATTTATATGAAGTGAACCACCGGCATTTATATTGCCAATTTTATTTTCCAAATAAATACTGTTCTTTAATAATTCTGATCTAAATTTAACAAGAGTTTCAGTCATTCTATTTATTTGCTCTTCAGTAAAATTTTCACGACAGCTTTTTTGCTGTGTAGTCATCATATTATCAGTAAGTGGAATATAATTACTGTCACCGCAAGGATCTGTATAGTTTTTTAGATTAACAAAAATGCATTGGGGAGTAATTCCATCTACTTGAATATCAGCAGGAGTACTATACAATAAATCACCTGCCCTATTCCAATTTGCACAATAATCATCTCTATCAATATTTTCTATGCCAAATAGAGTTTCATAAGTATGAAAAAGGTCGAAGTAATGTCCTATTTCGTGAGCTAAAGAAGTATGGTGGGAACTATCCAACACAATAATCCCATCTTCATATTGCAAGGAAGGGTGTTTAATTCTGGAACTATAACTGGAAATTCCTGCAAAGGCAGCTTCCGGAACAAAGTATATATTTATAGAACCGTTGACTTTATTAATTCTTCTTAATTCATTAGCTTTAGGCATATAGTCACCGATTAAACTTGAAAAATAGTCACTTTTAATCGTATCTCTTTTATATTCATAAAATTGCATCCCTGCCTGATACATTATATTATTTAATGACTGTATTTTTTCATCAATCAATTCTTGTGGAATAGCTCCCATACCATTTGAATATGTAACAATATGTAAGGCCAATCTTATATCCCTATTTGTTGTAGGTTTATACAATATTAAATCACCTTGAGATTGAGCCTGTTCGAGTGTAACCCCGTCAGGAATAACCGTAGCGCATTCCTCAATGGTTTGGGAATAAATTATACTTGCATTTAATAACAGTAAGAAAACAAAAGTTACCTTAAAGATTTGCATATGATAAGCTCCTTGTTTAGGATTGGAATTAAATGCGGTTTTCTGTAGATTTAAATGTAAATTGGCAAGTAGCTTCGAGGGTTCCAGTCCTAAACTTCTTGCTTCATTTACATTTATTGCCCAAGTTTATGCCGCAATCATAAGCTTGGGTTTTTATTTTATTTTTCTATTGTTTGCTTTTATTTATTTACTGTCTTTTGCCAATCTTTATTAATGCTTTATAAAAGACGGGATTTACATATTTATCACCACCACTAACAAGTAAATTATCTTTTGCCGCAGCACATCTTAAACGGCTGTTTCTGCTCCAATCAATATAAATCTGCTTCCAATTTAATCCGTTATAATGCCATGTATCCCCTTGATCTCCTACGGTATAGACGTCATTCGATGCTGTTCCGGTAATCTTGTAATCATAACGAAAAGTAGATTTAATCCACTTTGAAGATGAGTCAACACCTAATTTATTTCTGAAAACACCATAATCACTGTCAACAAACATATCTTTATTCGTAATGAATATACTGCTGATATAAATTCCGTAAGGTTCTTTTTCTGTAGCAGTATTCTGCTCCCAAACTTTAGTTACCTTATTATCTTTGAGATTAAGAAGTATGCTTTCTCCGGTTAAGTACGAATATCCGTTTATCCAGATTTCATCACCGTTTGCTGCAATATCCAAAAGTGGAATATTAGTGCCCGATTCAATTCTCTGCCATGAACTTCCATTATAATGAACTATTGTACCTTCATACCCTATTCCATAAATAGAGGAAGGTGATAAGCACAGTATCTTTTCAATGGATGCATTTGAGTGATGAAGAGCTAATCTCGAAACAATTATTTGAGCTTTAGATGATTTACCATCCCATTTAAGAAGGCTTCCGGCTGCGATATAAATGTTATTAGAATCAATTATTTCAATATCTCTGTTATAGTTTATTGCGGTATTTGTCCCTATAAATATTTTATTTAATTTCCAACCACTTCCATTCCATCTTGCAATACTATATGGTTCATCAAAATTATAATTTAGACTGTCATTTGTGTAAATTTCCCCTACGGCCCAGATATTATTCTCATCTAGAATTGATATATCCCTTATAACACTGTTACCATGATCTCCAAATTCAAAAGTCTCCCAAGTATAATTATGGCTTGTAATGTCCATAGTCTGAACTAATGCAGAGATCTTTTCGCTTAAAATTCCATCCTTTAGATAAGCAGCTTCTATTTTGTAGCTTTTATTAGGAAGTAAAGTATCTAAATAAATCAGTGTATCTGAGGTAAGATGAAATGGATTTGTTTCTTTATCATCAATAAATAATTTTACTTCATTAGGTTTATCTATTTTAAGATTTATCCAAGCTTCAGTGCATGAAACATCTTCAACTTCTATGGCTAGATTTGTTTTCTCTTCCGGTGGAATTTCCGGATCATTAGGTTTTGTGCAGTGGAACGAGGTAAGTAATACAATTAAAAGTAAGCATAGGTTTGCAATCTTCATGAAATTCTCTCTTAAAACTAAAGTTAATAAAGCTATAATTTTACTTAAGAAAATAGATATTAATTTCGATAAAGTGTATACGTACTTATACGTAATTTTCAAGATTTTTTTGAAGTTGATCAACTAAAAAATGCTAAGCCGGGGAAAATTAAGTACTTATACCTATATCATTTCTAGTAAATATTTATCTATATTTGCAGAAATACGATAATATTGAATAAATTAAATTTTTGAATTGATAATGCTGCCTTTGACTTTTATAACATTATTCCAATCTGATATAGATAATATCTTTGAGCTGATGCTTCGGTTTGATAATCCGATTTATTATATCATAATTACCGGGGTTGTATTTACTACAGTTATGTACGCACTGATCAAATATGTGATAGTTCCTAAAGATAAACAGCATAAGCAAGAAAAGTTAAAGATAAAAGATGACAGCGACAGATTGCTTGCGCTTTTCTCTGAACTCGCCCCGGAAGCTCAGATAAGAATTGACAATCAAGGAAAAATCATTCAAGTTAACTCAGCTTCAAAAATTCTATGTAATGAAAGCTGTTCTGATGAAAATAATTTAATAGGGAAAAATATAAATGAGTTAATTCATACTTTGCATATTGGTTATGATGATTTCATCAAAAAAGCAGCATTTATAGAAGTTGAAGAAAAGATAAACGATAGATTTTACATGGTAACTCTTAAAGGGATCCCCTCGCTTAACGCCATTCAGCTATACTTTCACGATATAACTGAAAGAGAAGCATTCAAAGAAAAGCTTAAAGATCTTTCACAAAACATACAAGAAAAAATAGAAGAAGAAAGACAAAGAATTGCAAAAGATCTTCATGACAGTGTCGGGCAGAATTTATCTCTTACAAGAATCTTAATTCATAAAATAGAAACCGGAAACGGTTCAGTCAAAAAAGAAGATTACAATAAAGTAAACGGATTAGTAGATGATGTTATTAAGGAAATAAGAAAAATATCATATGACTTAAAGCCCAGAGTTTTAGATGAGATGGGATTAGCTCCGGCATTAACAGCACTGTGTTCAGATATTTCAGAACAAACCGGCTTGCAGATAATTACAGATATTAAGGAAACAGATTCCAGACTTGATACAAAGCTTGAGATCAATCTTTACAGAATAGCTCAAGAAGCGTTAAACAACGTGATAAAGCACGCAGAAGCAACTTCGATATTTATAATATTTAAAAGAGTAAACAATTCAATTAGATTATCTATAATTGATAATGGTAAAGGTTTTGATGAAGATGAAATAAAAAGATTAAAGCCGAACTCCTTAGGACTTATGAATATCAGACAGAGAGTTGAAAGTTTAGATGGAACTTTTACACTGGAATCAAATCCAAATGAAGGAACTGTAATTACCGTAGAGATTCCGTTCATAGAAAAAGCTGAAATAAAATAAGAGGGGAAATAAATGGAAGTTATAAACACAACTAGTAAAATCAAAACAGACAAGATCAGTGTTATAATTGCTGATGATCATAAGCTGTTCAGGCAAGGAATCATTGAATTATTAACCGGCAAGATGAATGTTGAAATCATCTCCGAGGTTGAAAATGGTTCTGAATTAGTTGATGCATATTTTTTACACAAACCGGATTTAATTATTGTTGATATTGCAATGCCCATCTTAACCGGAATAGAAGCTTTAGAGCAGATAAAAAAGAAAGATCCTTTAGTTAAAGCAATGTTTTTATCAATGCATTATGATGAGTTTTATCTTTATCAGATATACAAATATGGCGGTAAAGGACTGTTAAGCAAAAACATAGTTATTGAAGAATTAGCTGAAGCAATTTCTGTGATAGTAAAAGGCGGAATATATTTCGGTAAAGATATTTCAGAAAGTGATATTCTTGCTTTGGAAAAAAAATATTCGCAATTAAATTATGATGATGATCTATTTGAAGTTTCTTCTTTATCAAAGCAAGAAAAGCAAGTACTCTGGTATATCGGAGAATCCTACTCAAGTCAGCAAATTGCGAATGTGCTTAACATAAGCAAAAGAACAGTTGATACTCACAGAGTGAACATAATGGGTAAAATAAATGCAAAGACACTATTCGATCTTCATAAGTTTGCAATAAAATATGTTGAAAAAAATCCGGCATTACTAAATAAAATCTTTTAAAAATACGTACAATTACCTATATGTTTTATCAAAATTCTTTTTAATTTTAGAACCTAAATTTAATATTTATAAACAATTTATGGGGAGTTTATTATGCTCAAAATAAAAGCTGATTTCTTCGTTCTAATAACTTTTTTTATTCTTTTAAGCAGTTTTTCTTTTGCCCGGACCCACGGAAAATTGTACAGTAAAGCAGAAGCAAATAATCTTTACGGAAATGTTGTTTCTAAATTCGAAATGAAAACCGAACAGTTAAAGCAGTTTGTAAATAAATCCGGTGATATAATAATGTTTAAGATCAAAAACGGAAAAGTTAAGATTTTAGGAAAAAACAAACAGCTTTTATACACAAGTGACGGAAGTCAAGTGACTAATGATGAAATTTATGCAGTATACAGCACATCAGTAGTAAATGACCTCATTCAACAAGGACAAAGTGATATAACAACAATTGAAGAAAGAGAAACCGTCACATCTGTAACCAGTGGCGAAACTACTATGGAGATGTCAACTTTCTGTCCTCCATTTTGCAGCGAATAAAAAATGAATTCATTTCTAATAATTTATTATATCGGTTTTATTGTTTGGTTGATTCCCCCTTTTAGACAATATAGGGGGAATTACTTCCCATTCTTTTTAATATTAGCATTAACTGACCCGATAGCGCTTACTCTAAACAAGGTTTTTAATATTAATCCTACTGTAGTTTTTTTTATAGCTTCATTCTTGCTTTTAGTCTCTGTCTCTTATACAAAATCAACATTCATCAATATACTATTTATTTCTATAGGGCTACTGATTCTTCTTATAGGATTACTTTTTATGGATTTATTCTGGATTCTCATAGGAGTAATCATATTAAATCTATTTATAATAATAATACTTACTAAGAATACTCTTTTATTAGCTGCAAACGAATACAATTTAAATATATTTATGACAGTTTTAATAATCTATGAAATATCAATAGTAATTAAGTTAATCTTCTTTTTACCGCAAATGAATTATAGAATAGATTATTTTTATTTGACAACAGCTTTTCAAATCTTATTTGGAATTTACTTCAGCATTTTTACTGAAAACGACAGATTCAGTAGAATTAGAGTTGCAAATCCTTAGATTAATTAATGCCGATCTATAGTTTAAAAAGGGTTTGATTGATTTATTATTATTTCTAAATATAAATTAGAAATAAAATTCTTTACTTAAATGTGATAGATTCTATTGACTTATTAAACTCTGAAAATAGTTAAACCGGCATTAAATAATTTAAATTTATTCATAAAGTTATATATAAATAAATTAAATCAGAATTGTTGAATCCACTCTATAGATGGATTAAAATTAATAATTTTCAAGTGGATGCTTGTAGCATTAATTCAATATTCTAAAACGGCCAAATTGAACCTCCTTGGTGGATATCACATTCGGCAGGTTCTTTTCCTTTTATCACAAGATCTGAAATTTTAGTCGGACAATAACTGTTAGCGATTTTGGGATTTCCACGGCGAATTGTTTCTTCGCAAAATTCAACTGTTTGAATATCTTGAGGAAGATCAAAATATCTTAAAGGCATTTCTAACTTTTCGTAAACGCCCGCCATAAATTTTCCCCAAATTGGTCCGGCAGCTTTTGCTCCTTGTCCGTACCATCCGGTAAATCTCACTCTCCTGTCATCAAATCCAACCCAGGCACCTGCAGCAATTTGTGGAGTAAAACCTACAAACCATGCGTCACTGAAATCCTGTGTTGTTCCGGTTTTTCCCGCTGCCGGTCTGTGAAAATATCTTCTAATTCCCGCTCCTGTTCCAAAATCAACTACAGAGCGCATCATATCAGTTACAATTGCCGCGGTTTCCGGCGAAAGCGCTTCGGTAACTTTTTCCGAATAGAATTTTTCAATTGTAATTCCGCTTTTATCTTCAATTCGCAAAATAGAAATCGGGGAAATGTTAATCCCATTATTTGCCAAAGTTGCATAAGCAGAAACCATTTCCAAAGGTGAAACTTCGGAAGTTCCAAGCGAAATTGACGGCTGAAGATCAAGTTTTGAATGTATCCCCATTTTCTTTGCAAGATTTCCGATTTGATCCAGACTTACATGATTTTCAATTATCAATCTTGCTGTAATAATATTAAGAGAATTCGTCAAACCTTCACGCAAAGTTGTATAATCACCGGTGCTAAAATCACTATTCTGCGGCGACCATCCGTTGTAATCAAACGGTTGATTTAAAAGCGGGGTTGAGGGATTCATTCCGTTATCAATTGCGGCAGCGTAAATTATCGGTTTAAATGAAGATCCCGGTTGTCTTTTTATTCCCGTTACGTGATTTAAACCGTATTGGAAATCATAATCGGAACCGCCAACCATAGCGCGAATTTGTCCGTTCGAAGGATCAACAGCTACAAATCCTACCTGAATTCTTGATTCAACTTTTTTTACCGAATCAACAAAATTTTTACTGGTTTTAAGTTTATTGTAAATTTGTTTTTTTTCTTCAGTAGAACCTGCGCTTACATAACGTGTATCCCGTTTAATTGCTTTATCAAGAACTGCATTTAAAGCGGTTTTTTGTTTATCCCAATTCCAGTTTTTTTCAAATAATTTTTGATATTCATCAATATGTTCTTTTACTGCCTGATTAGCGATTCTTTGCATTCTTGAATCAAGAGTGGTATAAATGTTCAATCCGTCTTTATAAAGATCAAATTCGTATCTTTTTGCAATTTTACTTACCTGCTGACGGACATACTCCATAAAATGCGGAGCGATTGTATAATTTGATTGGATCTTTTCGCCTGCCAAAACAATTTTATCATCTTTTAAATTATCATATTTTTCTTTTGGCAGATAACCTGCATCAACCATATTGTACATAACCACATTTCTTCTGCGAAATGCGTTATCATATCTTCTGGTAGGATCGTAAATAACAGATGATTTCAGCAAAGCTACTAAAACTGCGGATTCTTTTAGATCAAGCTCATTAATATTTTTCCCGAAGTATGCGCGCGATGCAGTTTGAATTCCATAAGCGCCTTTACCGAAATATGAAATGTTGAGATACATTTCCATAATTTCATCTTTGGTGTATGTTTTTTCAATCTGAATTGCAGTTATCCATTCACGTATCTTTCTAACAATTGTTCCCAAAGATGATTCGTTACTTTCTTTAAGTCTGTATAAATTTTTTGCCAACTGCTGGGTTATCGTACTTGCACCTTCACGCATTGAAAAAGAAAGAACATTTTTTATCATAGCTTTGAAAAAACGGTCAACATCAACGCCCCAGTGACTGTAAAATTTTCTGTCTTCAGTAGCAATTAAAGCTTCCTGCAGATGTTCGGGAATACTGTCCAAAGGAACTTCAATTCTATTTTCAACAAAAAATTGACCGATAAGTTCGCCGTCAATTCCGTAAACTTTACTTGCGAGAATCGGTTTCGGATTTTCCAACTCTTCAAGTGAAGGAAGTCCTGAAAAAATATAAGCCCCGGAAATAAAGATCAAAATGATCAATGCTCCTAAAACTCCCCAAAGCCATTTTAAATTTCTATTTTTATTTTTCTTTACATTTGAATCTTTCTTTTGATCCATTTTATTTCCAATCTACAATTTTAAAATTTCCGTTTGCGAATATACCGTAGCAAGGATCGCTTAACCACGAACCTAAATTTATGTAGTAGCCGCCATTATATTTTTCAAAAGCTTTTTTGTGCGAGTGACCCAAAATTACATAATCGTAATTTTCATCAATTATCTTTTTTGCCGATCCGAAAAGCAGATCAACTTCTTTTAAATCTCTTTTTGAAGTATGATCGCGGCTTGTTTTGCTTACTCCGCTTGCCAATGAAATTCCGAGATCAGGATGAATTGCCGAATACATTTTTTGCAAAGTTCTGTTACGCAAAATTTTCTTTAGAAATTTGTAACCTTTATCATCCGGTAAAAGATCATCGCCGTGTGCCAGATAAAAATTTTTATTTTCCAATTTTATTGAAATAGCATCATGATAAAGTTTTGCGCCGATTTCCTTTTCAAAAAAATCTTTGTGCGCAAAATCGTGATTACCGATTATGTAATGAATTTTTGTTTCGTTTTCAGAAAGATCCTGCAATGCGGTCAAAGTCCTGAAAAATCCTTTTTGGTAAACTCTTTTATACTCAAACCAATAATCAAAAAGATCGCCTAAAATAAATAATTCTTTTGCTTCATCTTTAATTGATAAAAGCAGTTCAACAAGTTTTCTTTCTTTTTGTTTTTCAATTTCTTTTGATTGCAAACCAAGATGAACATCCGATATAAAAAAATAGCTTTCCTTCAAAATTATGCCGCCGTAATTAAAATATTAATTTTCACTTTTATTTTTATCGAAAAAATTTGCAAGCAGCCAAACATTTTTATCCAATTCAATCTTACTGATTTTATTTGTAACATTAAATTCCAAATCTGTTTCAGCTTTATCAATATAAATTGTTTCTTTCAAAATTTCATTCTTATTAAGATCGAAAGCAGAAATATCTAAAGGAAATTTAAAAATTTTATCTTCCTGATTTTGTTTCAAATTAATTTTCAATTTAAAATTATTATTTCCGTCATTTTCAACTTTCCACTTATACTCAAGTTTAATTTGTCCGGTTCCATAAATCCATTGATCAAAAAAATATCTAAGATCTTTTCCGCATATTTTTTCTGCTAGTTTGTGCAAATCTTTTGTCGAAGCATTTCCGTATTTAAAATTTTGATAGTATGTTTTCAACAAATCAAAAAATGCGGAATCACCGATCTCCCTTCTTAACATGTGCAAAACCCAGGCACCTTTATCATAAACGGTTGAACTGAAAAGATTATCGCCCGGATCGTAAAGAGTTCCGGCAAAATTATCCTGAAATTTCTGCGACATTACCGATTTATATGCTTCAAATCCGCCGGAATGTTCAGCATATAATGCTTCTGAATAAGTTGCAAATCCTTCATTGAGCCAGATATCTTTCCAAGTTTTTGGTCCTACCGCATTTCCAAACCATTGATGCGCAAGTTCATGAACGTAAAAATCATTAAAGAATTTTCTGCCATTTAAAAAATTTGAACCGATTCCGGTAATGGTCTGATGTTCAATTGCGCCTAATTGCCAGAGCATTTCCGCAACACCATACTTTTCTTTTATAAAAGGATATTCACCAAAAGTATTTTCGAAGAATGAAAGCATTCTAGGATGATCGGAAAAATCAACTTTTGCCATTTCTAAATGTTCGGGAAAAACATAATAGGTCAAAGGAAGTTTACTGCCTGAAATAGATGTATATTCATCTTCAAATTTTATGTAATCACCTGAATAAAGGCAGATCAAATAAGTTGAAATCGGGTGAACGGTTTGCCAGTGATGGGTTTTCTTTTTTCCGTTTGATTTTTCCGAGATCAGATTTCCGTTTGAGATAGAAACAAATTGCGAATCGCTTGTAATTTTTATATCGAGAAGCGCTTTATCATCCGGCATATCATTACACGGAAACCAAGTTGAAGCAAAAACCGGCTCGTTCAATGAATAAACAACAGGCTTATTTTTGAATTTATCAAAAGAAAAAGATGAAAGTCCTGTTAATACAGGCTTACCTTCATAAGCAATCTTTACAATAAAAGTATCATTTGAAATTTCATTTATTAAATTTCCGTTAACCGGAATTATAAGATGATAATTTTCATTTTCATACTCAACAGATTTGCCGTTCAATTCAACTTTATTAATCTCAAAATTATCATAAAAATTAAGAACTATTTCAGTCAGATCTTTATCTTTGATCAACCCTTTAACTGAAACTTCGGAACTTATTTTTTCTTTTTGAGGAAATAATTCTATATTTATATCGTAATGTAAAACATCAATTGAAAATTGATTTTTATCAATGTAATTTTCGTGTAGATCATTCGAGAAAAATGTTGTATAAAGAACTTCACCGGCTGCTTGTTTTACGATGGAATCATTTAATAGCGGACCTATAAAAATTCCCCATGAAAAAAATAAACTTAAGTTTACGAAAATTATGACTGCAAACCTTAACATATATTTTGATTTCACTATATTAAAAAATTTAGGTTGAAGATTTATCAAATAATTTTAAATTACAAAATGATTTGTAATTATTAAAATAATCTTTAAAGTTAAATAAAACCGAGATAAGTAAAAAGTTATAATCAAATTTTTAATATAAACATGGAGAAATAATGGCAATTACCGGTTCAGTTATTCTACGCGACACTTTAACTATGATACTTGCCGGGGGGGTTGGTGAAAGACTTTCTCCTTTAACCGAACACCGTTCAAAACCTTCAGTGCCTTTTGGCGGCAAGTACAGAATTATCGATTTTACATTGTCTAATTGTTTAAACTCGGGATTACGCAAAGTTTATGTTTTGACTCAATATAAATCAGATTCATTAAATCAACATATTTACGAAGCATGGAATATTTACAATTCCGAATTAGGCGAATTCATTCAATCCATTCCCCCGCAATTGAAAATAAGCAGTAATTGGTACATGGGAACTGCAAATGCAATTCAGCAAAATTTGAATCTTATCGAAAACAACAAAAGTCAATGGGTGCTTTTACTTTCCGGCGATCATATTTATAAAATGGATTACTTGAAAATGCTGCAATATCATATTGACACAAAATCCGATGTTACAATTGCCAGTTATGTTTATCCGAGTGATCAATCTTTCGGATTTGGAGTTTTGAATA
Source organism: uncultured Melioribacteraceae bacterium (assembly GCA_965365345.1). Lineage (GTDB taxonomy): Bacteria > Bacteroidota > Ignavibacteria > Ignavibacteriales > SURF-24 > CBDUBH01. The sequence goes on along the minus strand of CBDUBH010000025.1, from coordinate 22,593 downwards.
TTGATCCGAAATACAAAGTTACCGGCTTTGTTGAAAAAGTAAAAAATCCACCCCAAATACCGGATAAGCCCGGCTTTTCATTTGTAAATATGGGCATCTACATTTTTAATGCAAAATTGCTGGTCGAAATATTTAAAGAAATGAACGATAAAAAACTTGAGAACGTTGATTTCGGAAGACATGTTCTCCCCTATATGGTTAAACAAGGTTACGATATTTACGCTTATCAATTTTTGGATGAGAATAAAAAGAACGAAGCTTATTGGAGAGATATCGGGACTTTGGATAGTTATTATGCCGCAAGCATGGATTTGATTACTGTAAGTCCTGAATTTAATTTATACGATACTGATTGGCCTCTACGCACAAAGCAACATCAACTTCCACCGGCTAAAACACTTTCACATGAAGGAGAAAGAGTTGGAAGGACCTTGAATTCATTGGTTTGCGATGGTACAATTGTTTCGGGGGGACTCGTTGAGCGCTCAATTATTGGTCCTAATGTAAAAGTAAATTCATACACTTATATAACCGATTCAATTATATTTAATAATGTTACAGTCGGCAGGCACGCAAGAATACGCCGTGCGATAATTGATAAAAATGTATTTATTCCCGAAGGATATGAAATAGGTTTTGATCTTGACGAAGACAGAAAAAGATTTACTGTAACTGAAACCGGCATTGTTGTAATTCCGAAAAATGCGGTACTTAAATAATTTTTTTGAATTATTTTTATAATGATATTGTTTTAAATCCAATCAGTTGTTAAAATTGATTGGATTTTTTATTTCAGTAAAATTTAAATATGAATCAAAATTTAGAAACAAAATTAAATAATTTACCGAGTGATCCGGGAGTTTACCAATTTAAAAACGATTCCGGAAAAGTTATTTACGTAGGCAAAGCAAAAAATCTTCGTAACCGTGTGCGTTCGTATTTTCAAAGTAATTTGGATTCAGCAAAAACAAAAGCTTTGGTCAATAAAATTGAAGATATGGAATTGATCGTAACGGATTCCGAAGTTGAAGCACTTGTGCTTGAAAATAATCTGATAAAAGAATTAACTCCGCGCTACAATATAAATTTAAAAGATGATAAATCCTTTCCATACATAATTGTAACAAATGAACCTTATCCAAGAATTTTTCCCACAAGAAATGTTCAGAGAGATGGATCGAAATATTTCGGTCCTTATACAGATGTAAGATCAATGCGAAATTCTTTAAAATTAATAAACGATATTTTCAGAATTCGGAATTGCAATTATTTTATTGATCAGGATGTAATTGATAAAAAGAAAATCAAAACTTGCCTGGAATATCATATAAAAAAATGTGATGGTCCATGCGAAGGTTTGATATCGCAAATTGTTTATCGTGATATGGTAAATCAGGTGGTTAAAGTTTTAAAAGGAAAAACTGACGATCTGATAAAAGAATTGACTGAAAGAATGCACAGCTATTCCGAAAAATTTCAATTTGAAAAAGCAGCCGAACTTCGCGATAAAATTGAACAGCTGAAAGTTTATTCATCAAAACAAAAAATTGTAACAGTTGATAATATTGACCGCGACATTATCAGCATTGCAAATGAAGGCAAAGATGTAGCATGTTCAATTTTCAATGTTCGCAGCGGAAAGCTTATAGGGAAAAAACAATTGAAATTAAGCATTGAAGGCAATGAAGAACTTCCGGAAATATATTCAGCGGCAATCAAATTTTACTACAACGAACTTATTGAAATTCCGAATGAAATAATATTGGAAGTTGAACCTTCTGATCATGAAACATTACTCGAATGGATGAAAACATTGGCTAACGATAAAGTTAAATTCACTATTCCACAAAGAGCCGGCGAAATGAAATCGCTTATAAATATGTGCAAGCAGAATGCTAATCTGCAATTGAAAGAAATTCAACTTCAAAAAATGAAAAAAGAAGGAAATGTACCTTACGTGGTTTCTGCATTGAAAAGAGATTTACGCTTGCCTGTCTTACCGAGATTAATTGAGTGTTTCGATATTTCAAATCTTCAAGGAACTGATACAGTTGCCAGCATGGTAGTTTTTGAAGATGGCAAACCGAAAAAAAGTTTATATAGAAAATTCATAATAAATTCGGTTGAAGGTCCGAACGATTTTGCAAGTATGCAGGAAGTAATTCAAAGAAGATACACAAGAGTTAAAGAAGAAAATTTAAAATTTCCTGATTTAATAATGGTTGATGGCGGTAAAGGTCAACTTTCAAGTGCAGTCGAAATTTTAAATGAATTGGGATTCAACAATTATAATATTATCGGACTTGCAAAAAGATTGGAAGAAGTTTTTTTTCCGGGAATTCCGGATGCACAAAATATTCCTAAAACTTCATCAAGTTTGAAATTGCTTCAGCATATTCGTGATGAAGCTCACAGATTTGCAATTACATTTCATCGTGATAGAAGAAGTAAAAGAACTTTTACAACAGAACTACTTGAAATAAAAGGCATCGGAGAAAATATTGCAAATAAATTATTAACTGAATTAGGAAGTTTACATGCAATAAAATCAGCATCAAAAGAAGATCTTGCAAAAATTGCAGGCAACAAAAAAGCAGAATTAATAATTGAATATTTTAATTCTGTAAAAGAAAACGATTAAAATTTTTTGATGTAATGGAAATTAATTTCATACAAATTCTTATAGACGAGAGATATCCTGTCTCTACAAAAGATCTTTACATTATTTAATAACACTATATTTTAATTATCTTAATTTATAATTCGGCAATTTTTTTCCAATTAATAATAGTGCAGCGGTCAATAATCCGAAAATTATTAGTATTGCAATATAAGGCGAAACTCCGTACGCAGTTAATATATCACCAAATATCATAGTTACCGAAGCAATTAAAATTGAATAAGGAATTTGCGTACGAACGTGTTCAATATGATCGCATGAAGAAGCCATTGAACTCATAATTGTAGTATCGGAAATCGGAGAGCAATGATCGCCAAATACAGATCCAGCAAGTACCGAACTAATTACACCGAATAAAATAATTTGTGATTCAGCAGGCGGCAGATTTGATGATATTGAAATACTGTGCGCAAGTGGAACCGCAAGCGGCATAACGATTGCCATAATTCCCCAACTTGTTCCGGTGGCAAAACTCGTTATCGCACAAATTATAAATACTAACACAGGTAAAAACTTAGGATCAATTACATCATTTAAAAGACTGATCAAATAATCCGCTGTCCTAAGTTCTTGAGTTACAGCTCCTAATGACCAAGCTAAAGTTAGGATCAGCATTGCAAGCAGCATTGAACGCATTCCTTTGAACCATGCGTCAACAGCATCTTTTAAACTGATAATTTTTTGTGCGACCGTCATAAGAACTGCAATAATTCCCGCAATAAAACTAGCCCACAAAAGCGATTTACTCGAATCGGAATTTGATATCAAATTTCTAAAAGAAAAATCAGTTTCACCTGCAGCAATTAAATTTTCGTAACCGGTGTAGATCAATCCCGTAAATGTTCCGATCAGAATAATAAATATCGGAATTGCGCCGTTGTACCATTTAGGATTTTCTATATCGCGAATTGTAAAAGATCCTTCCAACAGATCTTGAGTAACAGTGCTGTTTTCATCTGCGTTTATTCCCTCATCCCTGACTGCTTTTTCCGCTTTATACATTGGCCCAAAATCACGTTGCATATATGAAGTTAAAAACACAAAGAAAATTGCTGCAATCGGGTAAAACCTGAAAGGAATAGTTTGAAGAAAAACTTCATAAGCATTAAAATCAGAGCCGATGATTTTTAATCCGTCATGGATCAATCCGACTTCATATCCAATCCATGTACTAATAATAAATATGCTTGCAATCGGCGCTGAAGTGGAATCGACTATGTAAGCTAATTTTTGACGCGAGACTCTTAATCGATCTGTAATAGGGCGCATCAATTTTCCGACTATCAGCGTATTTGCGTAATCATCAAAAAAAATAAAAATTCCGAGCAACCATCCGGAGATCATTCCTGAGCGGGAACTTCGCGCAAATCTTATTACAAAATTTGCAAGCCCTGTCATTCCGCCAGTTGCCGAAACAACTCCTACAACACCGCCGATCATCATACTGAAAACAATTATTGAAACATGTGATGGATCAATTAGAGCAGTAATTACGTAATGATCAACAACCCGGAAAAGGCCGATCAATGGATTGTAATCAAAGATAAAAACCGAACCGATATAGATTCCCGCAATCAGTGAAACAATCACCTGCCGCAAAATAAGTGCGAGCAAAATTGCAAGCAGCGGCGGAACAATACTAAGCCATCCGGGAAGTGTTCTAATTTCGTTTGTTTGTTTAAATTCATTATTAAAAAATATTTTTATTGTACCGGAAGAGCTTAAAATAAGAGTTGTATCAACCGAATTATTTTTTATGTTGAAAGAAAATCGTTTTTCTAAATTTTCATTTTGATATTGAAATAAAACTGAATTTACCGAATCGGGAAGATTTTCTATTTTAACATTGAACGGAATTCCTTTTAAAACAGTTTTAGGAACGTCAATATTTTCGGCATAAACGAGAGAGCCGAGTAAAAAAAATAATATTAGAATATGTTTTTTTGTAATCAAGTTTTGAATGTTTCCGAAGGTTGTTATATTTGAAATCAAAAAAATATTCGGCTGTTAAAGTCTATATAATAATGAATTATTTATAATTTCTCTAATCTTTTATGAAATTTATTTTAATATTTTTTGCATTTATATCATTTTTTTTATTGAATGGATGTTCACAAAAAGAAAATCATTTAAAAGAAAACGGAAAACAACTTCAAAGTTTGATCAATTCCGCACTTCAAGGTGATGAAAAAGCAAATTTGAAATTGGGAAATTTGACTGACATTTCCCTTCCCGTAAAAAATAACTATACTAAAATTGCAGTTGATTCTTTTTACGAAGCCAATAAAAAATTTTATTATACGGTCATTGAAAATCCGCATCCTGCTTATAACAGATTTGCAGTTTATGATAATGATCTTTATTTGATTTTGCTTGATAAATCTTTGAACGGCGAAATTACAACGGCTCAATCTACTATAAGCGATATGAAATTTATAAGATTGATCGAAAGTTTTATTTCGAAAGATCTTTATAATGCAAAGAGACTTTCACTTTATAAAATTGATTCGAGCAATGTTAAACTGGTATTCAGAGATTTTGTTTCTTTACTTGAACCAAATATGTTTTTGTCGCAAGAGCTTCGATCAATTTCAAAAGATACTCTGATAACTTCACTTTCTTTTCCTGAAAGAATTGAAATTACGGAGAAGGTTGATACTTTTATTTTTAACGGAAATAAATTTGAAAGCGAAAAAAAGATTTTTGAATCGCTTGTAAAAAATAAGATCAGCAATGATAAAAATCCGGCATTTCTTAAACAAATTGTTGATGAAAGATCTTTGAAAGAATCAGTAAACTAATTTAAAATAAATTTGCCGTTATGAAAAAATCATCATAACGGCAAAGAAAAATTGATCAGCTAAATTTCAGTCAAAAATTATCTTGTTAAAGATCTGTATTTTATTCTGTGCGGCTGATCCGCATCTGTGCCCAATCTTTTCTTTCTGTTTTCTTCGTATTCGGAATAATTTCCTTCGAACCAATAAACTTTACTTTCGCCTTCAAACGCAAGAATATGTGTAGCAACTCTATCTAAAAACCATCTATCGTGACTAATTACAACAGCGCTGCCGGCAAAATTTTCAATTGCTTCTTCCAAAGCGCGCATTGTATTTACATCAAGATCATTGGTAGGTTCATCAAGCAATAAAACATTTGCGCCTTGTTTAAGCATCATTGCTAAATTAACTCTGTTGCGTTCTCCGCCGGAAAGCATTCCTACTTTTTTCTGCTGATCTGCTCCCGAAAAATTAAATTGTGCAACGTAAGCACGTGAATTTATTTGTCTTTTTCCTAATTGAATCAGATCATCGCCACCGGATATTGTTTCCCAAATGGATTTATTCGGATCAAGTTTTTCACGCATTTGATCTACATAAGTTAAATTAACTGTTTCGCCGATCTTGATTTCACCGGAATCAGGATTTTCCTGATTTGTGATCATTTTGAACAAAGTTGTTTTTCCGGCTCCGTTCGGACCGATTACGCCAACTATTGCTCCCGGAGGAATTGAAAAAGTCATACCTTCAACAAGTAAATTATTTCCGTAACCTTTTGTAACATTTTCGCTTTCAATAACCGTATTACCTAAACGTTCATTTACGGGAATATAAATTTCAAGTTCCTTCTGAACTTTTTCGTTTTCTTCTTTAGCTAAATTTTCATACGCTGTAATTCTCGCTTTTGATTTTGCATGTCGACCTTTGGGACTCATTCTGATCCATTCAAGTTCGCGTTCCAGAGTTTTTTGACGCTGAGTTTCACGCTTTTCTTCCTGCTGCAATCTTATTCTTTTTTGTTCAAGCCAGGATGAATAATTTCCTTTCCACGGAATTCCTTCACCTCTGTCTAATTCAAGAATCCATCCTGCAACATTATCAAGAAAATACCTGTCATGTGTAACGGCTATAATTGTTCCTTCGTATTTTTGCAAATGATGTTCAAGCCATGCAACTGTTTCGGCATCAAGATGGTTAGTAGGCTCATCTAAAAGCAAAATATCGGGTTTTTGTAAAAGCAATCTGCAAAGTGCCACGCGTCTTTTTTCACCACCCGAAAGAACTTTTACGGGAGTATCTGAAGGCGGACAACGCAATGCATCCATCGCCATTTCTAATCTTGAATCCAGATCCCAGGCATTTTTCGCTTCAAGTTTATCCTGAACCTCACCTTGTTTTTCAAGCAATTCTGTCATTTCATCATCACTCATCGGTTCTGCAAATTTCGCGTTTATTTCATCATATTCCTTTAAAAGATCAACAACATCCTGTACCGCCTCCTCAACAACTTCTTTTACGGTTTTATTTTCATCAAGATGAGGTTCCTGTTCAAGATACCCGATCGTATATCCCGGAGAAAGCACAGTTTCTCCGACAAAATCTTTTTCAACTCCGGCAAGAATTTTTAGCAAAGTACTTTTACCGGATCCGTTAAGACCGATAACTCCGATCTTTGCTCCATAAAAGTAAGAAAGATAAATATCCTTTATTACCGGTTTCTGATTGTAAAACTTACTTACTCCAATCATTGAGTAAATAACTTTATTGTTTTCAACAGCCATATAAATTTATTCCTTTACACTTTTTTTATAATTTAATTATCTATTATATGAAGAAATTTTTCATAAAAAAAATTCAATTCAAATTTTTCCCCAAGCAAAACAAGCCAATTATAAAATTCCCAATAAAAACTTAAATATTTAAAAACAAAAATTATTTCAATGCAAAATTGAAAGTTAACGACTAAACCGTTATTTTTTATCTTTGTAAAATAAAAATAATTAGAATATTACGCCGGTTTGAATTATGTCAGATAGAAAACAATATGATCCTAAGATGCACACGGCAGAACACATTTTGAACGGAACAATTAATAAAATGTTCAATTGCGGAAGAGCATTTAGCGCTCACATCGAAAAAAAGAAATCAAAATGCGATTATAAATTTAACAGAAATTTTACCGATGATGAAATTATTTCGATTGAAAATAAAGTAAATGAAATCATACGGAAAAATTATCCGGTTACAGAAGAATTTATTTCAAAAGAAATTGCCGAAAATCAATTTAATTTAAATAGATTGCCCGATGATGCCGGCGATGAGATCCGCATAATAAAGGTCGGCGATTACGATGCTTGTCCTTGTATCGGAAATCATGTGGATAATACTTCAGAAATCGGGACTTTCAAAATTATTTCCGCTGATTTTGAAAATGATGTTTTGCGCGTAAGATTTAAATTATTAAATGAATAAAATTGCAAATTCAACAATAAGATTTATTTATATTAATAAAGTATTTTTATATTATTAAAGTAATAAAGAAACATTATAATAATGCTAATGTTTAATAATCGGGGAAACGGTAAGGTAAATAAAATATTAAGAAGGTAAAATGAGATTATTATTAAAACTGAAAGCCTTAAAAGAAAAGGAGTTTACTTACAATTATAATTATCCTTTGGCTGGTGAAATTTTTAAACTTTTTCAAATCAACACTCCGGAATTTATGGAATACCTGCAAAGTAAAGACGTAAATCTTCCCGGAAAAACTTTTAACTTTTTTTCATTCAATTTAAGTTTTGAAAATGTTTATAACCGCTCAAAAAAATTGTATTTGCGAAGTAATAACGCAACTCTTTATTTAACATTTCCAAGCGTGCTTGATGATTACATTAAAGGTCACTTGGATCATTTGATAAACAGACACATTACTGTGCTGAAAAATTATCCGAACGCAATTCTTTACATTAAAAATTATTTTGTAATTCCGGATTTTCCTCTTTCGGATGAAACGATGTTCAAACCGATTTCACCTTTGGTAATGAGCATTAAAAAGAAGATCAAAGGAAATGTTCAAAGCACTTATTTAACTTTTAAAAATGATGCTTCTGAAATTAATAAGAATATCACTAACAATCTTCAATTCAAATATAAACTGCTTCATAATAAAGAAATTAATGAACCGGTAAGATTTGAATGGGATAACAATTACATTGGTGATATGCTTCAGCAGAACAAAAGACTGGCTGCAAAATTCAATATTGATTACGGAACTAAAAAAATCAATATCGTTGGAAATCTGGCTCCGTTTAAAATTAAGGGAAATCCAGAATTGATTAAAGTCGGTTATGAATGTGGATTCGGTGAAATGAATTCACTCGGATTCGGAATGGTGGAAATAATTTAATATTAGAATATCCTTTGGAAAATGAATTTAAAAATCCGGCTTAAGCCGGATTTTTTTATTTTAAAAAATAATTTTGAAAATATTAAAAATTAAAATATTTTGTAATTGAAAACTATTTTTGTGGGGCATTATGAAAAATTTTCTACTTTATACTTCCATTTTTATTTCATTTCTCTTCATTAAAATTTCAGCTCAAACAAGTTTGTATGTGCTTGATCCCAGACAAGGCTGGGGTTGGGAGCGCGGAACTATTGAAGAAGCAGTTTTATCAGTTAAACCTCACGGATTGTATTTGGAATACGGTTTGTATCTTACTTTTTCGGCAAGAGGAACTTATTTCAGTCCGACTGACACTTTAGAGGTTGAAATGAAATTTGATCTTCCGGATAATGCAATTGTTCATGATCTTTGGCTGTGGATCGGCGATAGCATTATGCAGGCAAATATTATTGACAGATGGACCGCATCATCAATTTATGAAGATATTGTAAAGCGAAGACGAGATCCTGCAATTTTATTCAAGAACAAAGTCTGGGATTATTACAATCCGGAATTTACGCAATATGAATTACGTATTTTCCCGATGGCTGCAAAAGAAACACGAAAAATTAAACTGACATATCTTGTTCCTGTTGATTGGAATAACAATTATATTACCGCAGCCTTACCAATGAACATTTTAAATTCTTCCAATTACTCACTTTCAAAATTAAATTTGATCTATTATCCCGTTACCGATTTTGAAACTCCTGTAATTTTTGAAAAACCGGGACTAACTTTTGAAAATGGAACTGATTCAACTTTCGGGAATTACAAAAAAGCTGAAGTAAGTTTATCCGGCGAAAATTCTTTGCTGAATATCGGGATTGAATATACTTCAGATGATGGAATTTTTGTCAGCAATTACAAAAACGGAGATGAAGGATTTTATCAGCTTGCAGTAATTCCTTCTTTAGCTTTTGATCTTAAAAATAATAAAAAGATCGCTGCTGTAATTGATTATGCTGCAAATAATGCAATTATTACATTGAATGATCTTTTAAATAATTTAAGGAATTCCTTGAAAGCAAATCTAACCGAAAATGATTCTTTTAATGTAATATACTTTAAACAATTAAATGTGGTAAGAGCATCAGAAAAATGGATTCCGGCAAATTTGATTGACACCGTATTTAATAATATTACTTCAGTTGCAAATTACGGAAGTCTTCCGGCATTGCTTTCAAATGCTTATGAATTTATTGATTCCACATCAAATGGAAGTGTTTTGCTTGTTTCCAATTCAACTGATGCAGGAAATTATCCCGTTGCAAATCAATTGATAAAAGATCTCAAAACTAAAATGGATCCTTTTCCGGTTACTACTGTTGTTGATTTTTATACGGGTCACCAGGTTTGGTATTACATTAATAACAGATATTATTACGGAAATGAATATTTCTTTGAAAATATTACACGTTTAAGCGGCGGAAATTATTATTCATTACGAAACAATAATCAAAATTTTTCAAATATAGTAAGTCAGGCAGTTCAATCAACAGATGGATTGATCAGCAATTTTGATCTTTATACATCAACGGAAAACGGATTTTGTTTCGGAAGATATAATATTTCAAATTCTAATGAAGAAATTTATTTGAACAAACCTATTTTACAGATCGGAAAGTATTACGGAGAATTTCCTTTAACAATTCAGACATCGGGAATTTTCGATTCAGAAGTTTTTTCTAAAACAATCGAAAAAAATTCTTTAATATCATTTCCGGGAAATAAATCTTTGGAAACAATGTGGCACGGCAATTTTATAGATGCATTGGAAAATAAAGAACAAACCAACAGCATTGTTAATGAAATTATTGAAAAAAGTATAGGAAACAGAATTCTTTCATTATATACTGCATTTTTAGCACTTGAACCAAATGATACAATTTCATTTTGCAAAGATTGCTACGATGAAGAAGATATTATTATTTCAGTTGATGAAGAAACAGAAGTTTCCACAAATGATACTTTGAATATTGCAGCATTCCCTAATCCATTTAATTCAAGCACAAAAATAAAAGTAACTTTGCCGGCTGATTTTGATTTTGCAAACAGCTCGATAAAAATTTACAATATTTTAGGTGAAGCAGTTAAAACTTTCGATCTGAACGAATTGGGTGGGAAACATAAATTTGAAATTTCGTGGAACGGAAAAAGCGAAAACGGAGAGAATGTTGCAAGCGGAGTTTATCTGTTTACAATTGCAACATCGAAAAAAGTACAAACCTTAAAGCTTCTTTTGATCAAATAATAAAGGGGCTGCAAAGCCCCTTTATATTTCTTTCTTAATACTTCTTTTTACATTAGCTGTAAAATCTTCAATACGATTAAGCATATTTTCATATTGATCCGAAATTTCATTTGCAAAATCTTTCATCTGTTTTTTTGAATCCGAACTTTTCATTTTTTCAACGATGCCTGTCAATTTCGAATTTTGAATTTCATTTTTTATAAATCCTGAAAAAATATTTACGACTTCTTCCTTTGCTTCTCTTACCAATTTATTTTGAGAATCAAAAAGATCGTGAGAATATCTGCGTGCAAGATTTAATTGTTCTTTAATTTTTCTATGAAGAATTGCATTTTCAACTGCTATTCCCGCGCTTGAAGCAATTGAACTTAAAAACATTTCATCGGCTAAAGTAAAAGTTCCATTATTTTTATTTACAACTTCAAACACACCGATCACTTCCCCGTTTTTATTTTTTATCGGCACGGTTAAAATATTTCGTGTTTCAAAATTTTGTTTTTCATTTTTGTTTTTTGAAAAGTTCGGATGTGATGCAGGATTATTTATAATTTGCGAAAGTCCTGTTTTTAATACCGTTCCGGCAATATTTTTATGCAAAGGCAATTTAGATTCAATATTTTGCTTGATCAATTTTTCAGTTGTTGAAGAATCATTCGAATCTTTTTCATCAAGAAATACTGCGGTTCTTTCAACTGAAAATGCTTCCTGAATAATATTCATAATTGTTTTTAAAACATCATCCAATTCCATTTTGGAATTTATCAATCTTGAAATTTCAAGAAGTACAGAAAGCTTTTTTGTTGTTTCAACAGGATCGGTCAAATATTCCAGATTAAGATCAATTGAACTTCCTGTTTCATAAACATTTTTCTTAATACTTTCAAGAAGTCTTTCGCTTGTTATCGGATTTGAAAGATAATCGGCAACTTTATTTCCGAATAAAATATTTCTTGTATCCTGAAAATATGGTGAGATAATAATAATCGGAATATTTTTGAGAGTGTTGTAAATGAAATCTACAAATTGAACTTCCGAAACTGCCGGTCTTAAAATTTCAATTATTACGGCATCATATTTTTCATTGAAAAGCCCTGTGGAAAGACTCATTTTCTTTTCGCGAAAAACAGTTCTGAATCCTCCGATAGCTGCAGCTGAATCGTAAATTTGTCTGAACTCGCTTGTTTGAGAAAAGATCAATAAGGTTAATGCTCTATTCATACAATTACCGAAATTATTTAATTTCAATTTACAATTAGTAAACTTCACATTCAACATTTGCGCACAGGATTTTACCTTGCTAAATAATTCACAAAAATTATTATAAATAATATGGCTAGTGATTATTGCCGGAGATTTTTGCCGGAAAAGATTTTATGTAAAAGGATTGTCATAACAAAATAAAGGAGAAGATATGGCAGGTAAAAATATTTCAACTTACGGAATTTACAATACAAAACGCGGCGTTGAAGATGCAATAGAATCATTGAAAAATGCAGGTTTCAGAAATACGGATATTTCAGTTTTGATGCAGGAAAATCTGGGTTCCAAAGATTTTGGCTTGGAAAAAGAAACAAAAGCTCCCGAAGGTGCAACAACTGGTGCCGGAACCGGTGCCGCAATCGGTGGAGTTTTAGGATGGCTTGCTGGAATCGGCGCTTTGGCAATTCCCGGAATCGGACCTTTTATTGCTGCAGGACCAATTGTAGCGGCGCTTGCAGGAATGGGCGCAGGCGGTACAGTTGGCGGAATTACAGGCGGACTAATTGGGATGGGAATTCCGGAATTTGAAGCCAAAAGATATGATGGCAGAATTAAAAAAGGCGGAATTCTTCTTTCTGTTCATTGTGATGATTCTGAATGGTCATCAAAAGCAAAAGATATTTTAACACATACCGGCGCTGAAGATATTTCGTCAACCTCTGAAGCAAAATCCGATTATAATGCTGATGCACCACCAAGAAAAAGATTATAAATTATATAGTCAATTATTATTGAATTATTTTTAAAAGCCGGAGCATTTTAGTTCCGGCTTTTTTATTTTTATAAATAATAATTTGGATTTGAAATGAAATATCTTTTTTCTCTTTTCTTTTTTGCATTTAGTATTAATCTTTTTTCTCAAAATATTACCGAAGCAGAAAAATTAATTAATGCTGAAGATCTAATTAAAACAGTTGAATATTTTTCATCAGAAAAACTTGACGGAAGACTTTCAGGAAGCGAAGGTTATAATAAAGCTGCTGATTTTGCTGCGGAAAAATTCAAAGAATCCGGATTGCTTCCATGGAACAATGAAAGTTATTTTGATGAATTATTTGTTGAGTATAATGAAATTAAAAATGAACCAAAATTCTATTTAAAAGAAAACGGAAATGAAATTCCTTATCAGCTTGGTGATGATTACGTTTTCAGGGGATTTACAGGTTCAGGAAATTTTGAAGCTGAAGTTGTTTTTGCCGGCTACGGTTTAAATCAACCGGAAATCGGTTACGATGATTATAAAAATATTGACTGCAAAGATAAGTTTGTAATGGTATTCAAGCAAAATCCTGATTGGAAAATTTCCGGTAAAAATTGGGATGCAAATTATCCCCGTGAAAAATCAAAAATCGCAAAAGATCACGGCGCTAAAGGTATAATATTTATTTCTCTGCCAAGCGATCCGCAAAAACCGATAATTTCAATTTTACATGGCAAAGGAAAACAGTTGACTGATTTTCCGCAGATTCATCTTTCATCAGAAAAAGCAGAAGTGTTTTTTAAAAAAATTGATTTAGAAATTCCGGAAGTTCAAAATAGAATTGATTCAACAAAATCAGCCTTTTCCTTTAATACCGGAAAAGTTTGCGGAGTAAATGTTGAAGCAGAATATTTTGAAAATCGTGCAACAAAAAACATTGCAGCAATATTACCGGGAACAGATGAAAATCTAAAAGATGAGATTGTAATAATCGGCGCTCATCTTGATCATGTTGGAAGACAGGGAAACAAATTATACGCGCCGGGCGCAAATGATAATGCATCTGGATCAGCCGCGGTTTTACACATCGCTGAAGCTTTTGCAAAATCAAAAATACAAAATAAAAGATCGATTGTGTTCGTGCTTTTTGCAAGCGAAGAACAAGGATTATTCGGCGCAAAACATTTTGCCGATGCGTATAAAAATAATTCCGGGAAAGTTGTTGCAATGATCAATCTGGATTGCGTTGGTTACGGTGATAGCATTCAAATCGGAAATGGAAAAAGCGCCCCAGAGTTATGGAATTTGATAAATGAAATTGACGAAAATAACTCCGGATTAATGGTAAATCAAACCTGGAGCGGCGGTGGTGCGGATGCTTCTCCGTTTCATGAAATCGGAATTCCCGCAGCGTATTTTGTAACTACGAACAGCTATGAACATTTACATTTACCTTCGGATAAACCTGAATCTTTAAATAAAAATTTATATGAAAGTTTGACCCGGCTTGCATTTTTAACAGCTCAGAAAATTGCTGATGGCAACTATCAAAGAGAAACAATTATAAAATGAAATGAGTTTTTCTCGTTATGAAAAAAGAGGCTTTAAAGGCCTCTTTTTTATTTTAATTAATTCAATTCTGAAATCTCATCTTGTGATAATACTTTTTCAAGATCCAGCAGTATCAGAAGTTTGTTTTCTAATTTTCCAACAGATAAAATATAATCCGAATTTATATCATTCATTAGATCCGGCGGAGCTTCCGTTACGCTTTTTGAAATTCTAATTACCTCTTCAACTCTGTCTACAATAAATCCGATCTTTTTACTTTCAACTTCCACTACAATAATTCGGGAATCTTTATCAAAAATTTTTCTCGGGAAATTAAGTTTTGCCCGAAGATCAATTACCGGAATAACTTTTCCGCGCAGATTTATAACTCCATCAACAAAATGCGGAGCGTTAGGAATTTTAGTTATGTTTTGAAGTCTTATAATTTCATGCACTTTTGAAATTTCAATTCCGAACTCTTCATTTTCAATTTTGAAACTTACAAGCTGCAAAATTTCATCAAGATTTTTTTCTTTCAAATTTATTTCATTCATTTTATGCCTCGGTCAAATATAATTTTGAAGAAGCTTTCCCTGAATATTGATTGAAAATTTTATTTCCGTAATTGCCAAATTGATTCGAATTATTCAATTTGAATTTGTTTATTAAATCCTGAAGATTCAAAGTCAATCTATTCAGATCTTCGGCGGTTCTTGCAATTTGTTCAGTACCTGCAGCGGATTGCTGGGTTACGCTTGAAATTGATTCAACGTTTTTGCTGATCTGTTCAGCTGATACTGATTGTTCTTCGCTCGCACTTGCAACCTGAATAACGGATTCGGTAACTTTTTCAATTCCGTTTATAATTTCATTTAATACAATTTCTACTTCCTGAGTTAAATCACGTCCGGTAAATACTGCATTTTTTGCTTCAAGCATTGAACTATCAGCTTCTTTTGCTTCATACTGAATTGATTTTATCGTATCAGCAATTTCTTTTGTAGCTTTTGTTGTGCGTTCAGCTAATTTGCGAACTTCATCTGCAACGACTGCAAAACCTCTTCCCTGTTCACCTGCTCTTGCAGCTTCAATTGCGGCGTTAAGTGCAAGTAAATTTGTTTGATCAGCAATGTCATCGATCACTTGTGTGATTTCACCGATCTGATCTGTTTTTTGCGAAAGTGAAGCAATAATCTTTCCGGTCTTTTCTGCGGAATCAACAATTCTTTTCATTCCTTCTTTTGTATCATCAATTTTGATTTTTCCTTTTCTTGCATTATTTGTTGCTTCTTTGGAAAGATCTGCAGCATCGCTTACATTCTTTGAACTTTCAATAATTGTTCTGGTCATTTGTTCAATTGAAACTGCGATCTCGCTGATCTGCTGAGTTTGCTCCTGCGCGCCTGAAGCCATTTCTTCTGTTGATGCAGAAATCTCATTTGATGAACTTGCAGTTGCTTGCACCGCCTCCTGAACATTTGATAAAGCCAAATTCATAGAGTTGGAAAGTGTGTTAATGCTATCTTTAATAATTTTATAATCACCTTTATAATCGCCGGTCATCTCAACTGTCAAATTTCCTTCAGACATTATTTTTAGAACTTCGTTAGCTTCATTTATCGGCTTGATAATATTATTCAAAGTTGAATTAATACCGTTAACAATTTCTTTATATTCACCTTCAAATTTTTCTGCATTACCTCGGTTTTGTAAATTTCCCTCTGCTGCAGATTGTGCCAGATATTTTGTTTCGTTTACAAGATCCTGAATTGTTTGAGTTAAGCGATTTAGAACCGGAGCAATTTCATCTTTTTCATCGTACATTGGAGCTTTGAAATTTACATCACCTTTTGAAACTCTAATCAATGATCCTACAATACTGACTTCCACCTGGTGAATAAACTGATCCAATATTTTTCCGATCTTTCCAAGTTCATCTTCCGAATCCAAATTTACTCTGGCTTTTACTCTTCCCTTTTGAATTTCTTCAACCATGAAATTAATTTTATTAACTGAATTTACCAGAGATTTTATAATTGATTCACTTATAATTACTGCTAATAAAATGCTTCCGATCGCAATTATCATTATCCAAAAACTTGTTGATTCAGCCAGATCTTTATTTTCGATAAAAAGATCTTCACCGATCTTTGCATTAAAATCAATCAACTCCGAAAGCAAAGTTCTTGCTTGAAATAAACTCTCGTTATATTCCGAATTCATTAAAAATATTGCTTCATCTGTTTTTTCCTGATTTGCCAAATTCATTATTTTGATTTTGTTTTCTTTTACTTTTTCGATCTGCACATTTAATTTTTTTAACTTTTCAATTTCCTCATCAAGCAAAAAAGTATTACTGTATTTTTCAATTTTTTCATCAACCAATTTCAGATTTTCATCGATCATAGTTTGCGCTTTGTAATCTTCATCGTTTGAGTTTTGCAAAAGAATATCCTTTAAAGCTCCGTTTGCCGTAAGCAAAGATCCTCTTGCCAAAGCCAGATCTTTTATCGGCTCAATTCTGTTGAAATACATATCCTCCAATGATGAACTCATTTTTGTAACATTGATAAATCCGATAGATCCTAAAATTATAATTCCCAATGAGGCAATTGTAAAAGACAAGCGCAGCTTAGTCTTGATGTTTAAGTTTTTCAAAATGTCCATTTTTTCCTCTACTTTGTTTTTATTTTGATTTTAATTGTTGTTGAGGTATTTAATTCACTTTTAATTTGCATCGAACCTTCGTAAAGTTTTACCATTGAAGCAGTAATTGCCAAACCGAGTCCGATCCCATCCTGATTGTGAATTGTTCTGTTATGCTGAATAAAAGGACCCGAATTTCCGAGCTGTTCGTTACTCATTCCGATTCCGCTATCCTTAAAAGAAATTGAAAAATAATTTTCATTTACATCGCACGAAATTTCAACAGGTGAATTTTTTTGTGAAAACTTTAAAGAGTTTTCAATCAATTCAGAAACTATAAATTGAAAATGATCTTCACTTATTCTCAAATTGCAATTCAGAATTTCAAATTTTACATCTTCAATTCTGTCAAATTCCGCAGCTTTGTTTTTTATAATATTTTCAACTAAAGGTTTAATGTTTTGTGTAGTTTTGTTTTTAAAAGTTTCGATTGCTTCATTATCATATTTCAGCAATTCAATTTCCGTGTAAAGCAAAAATTTTTCTATGGTTTTGTGAAGTCTGTGCCCGGATTTATTGATCTTCCCAAAAATTTCGATCAATTCATTCGGTCGTAAATTTTGATGATCGCTTTGAAGATAATCCGAAAATCCGATTATCGGGAAAAGCGGAGTTCTTAATTCATGAGGAATATATTTTGTAAGATTAAGTGCAATTTCATTTAATTTTTCATTGTACTTTTTCTTGTGTTTCAATCTCAAATTTATTGATGAAACTAATTCTTTTGCTTTGAAAGGTTTGCAAATGTAATCATCTGCGCCGTAATTCATTCCTTCGCGCAGATCGCAATAATTTGATTTTGCAGTTAAAAAAATAAAAGGAAGCATTGAAGTTTCAGGATTTTCCTTTATATTTTTTAAAAATTCAATTCCATCCATTCGCGGCATCATTATATCAGAAATAATAAGATCAGGAATTTCATTTTTCAAAATTTCCATTGCAATTTGTCCATCTTCTGCATGAAGCGCTTCAAATCCGCTGTTCTCAACAATATCTACAAGACTTTCCCTAACTGCTTCGTCATCTTCTATGATTAAGATTTTCGCCATTTAATTTCCTTAAAATTTTCGGTTATCTTTAATGCAAAATTCGGAAAACAAATTTCGTTTTAGAACATAATTGCAGTGAGTGAAACAATTTTGCAGTAAGCGGAAATATTTCAAAGTGAACGAGTAGTTTTTTAATGAAGAATGGGAGAAATAGAAAATACAAGAATAAACTAGTCGTCATTCCGGCTCGAAGCAGTCCGGAATCTTTTTTATTTTATTTAGAAGGAATTCTCAACTCGCCACAATTAAAACGACATTTGAGGGAATGACAGAATTCAATTTATTTTTCTAATCTTTGAATCTTTTCATCTTTGAATCTTTTCATCTTTGATTCTTTTTAATCTTTTTAATTTCTTACAACTTTTTACAAAATTCCGTTAAATCATTTGAAATTATTTTTGTATATTCAGCAACATTTTAAATTTTAAATTCAACAGTTTTAATATAATTCCGATAATAAAATCGGAATAGAACTTTTAGAAAAATGGACGACCAAATAAAAAAAGATAATATCCAAATTTCACTTTCGGATTCTTTCAGAAAAGAATTGAACGAAGTTTCAAATGATGTGAAATTCGTAGAAGAAGCCGAAGATTACCGCGAACTTTATCTTTCAATTTTTGAAAGATCGAACGATTTGATTTTCATTCATGATTTTAACAGCAAATTATTAAATGCAAATAATGCATTTTTAAAATTGCTTGATTATGGAAAAGAAGATATTCCCAATCTCTATCTTTCCAATTTAATGGATTCAGATGAGCTTCAATATATTTTTCAAGCGATCGAAAATTTAAAATCAAACCGCAAACAGGATAATCTTTTGGAATTCAGATTTAATGATAAAAACGGAAATTATATTTATCTTGAAGCAAGATCTGTTCTGATTTATAAAAATGAAATTCCCTACGCAATTCAGGTTGTTGCGCGCGATATCAGCGAATCAAAACAACTTAATAAAATTCAATCTTCGCTTTATGATATTTCTGATTCTGTAAATACTTCAAAAGATATTTACGATCTTTATAAATCTATTCACGGCGTTATTAAAGAACTGATGCCGGCTGATAATTTTTTCATTGCGATCTATGATCAAATAACTGACAATCTAAATTTCCCTTATTTTGTTGATCAAAAACAAAATCATCCTGAAGCGCGTCCATTGGGAAATGCTTTAGTTGATATTGTTTTTCAAAGCGAGCAGGATCTTTTTCACACCGGCGAAGAAATTTCTGAATTGATTAAAAACGGCGAAATTGAACCGGAAGAGTTTTTCCCCAAAGTCTGGTTCGGTGTTCCGCTTGTACTTTACGGAAAAACAATCGGTGTAATGGGCGTAAAAGATTACAATAATGAAGAAGCTTACGGATTTAAAGAAAGACAGCTTTTGAATTTTGTTTCTGAACAAACAGCGCAGGCAATTGATAAAAAAAGATCCGAAGAAGAATTAATTTTGTTTGCTCAGGAATTAAGATATAATCAGGATCTTTTGGAAGAAAGAGCCGCAGAATTTATAAGATTGAACGAACAACTTGAACAATCTGAAAATGAACTTAAAGAGCTTAACGCTTCAAAAGATAAATTCTTTTCAATAATTGCACACGATTTAAGAAGTCCTTTCAGCGGATTGCTTGGATTTTCAAATATTTTACTTGAAGATTTTGACAATCTTTCGCGTGAAGAAATTAAGAATTTTTCTATCCACATAAATACATATACAAAAAATCTTTTCAATTTGATTGAAAATCTGCTTAGCTGGTCAAGAATTCAGACCGGTAGAATGCCTTTTCAGCCGATCAAAGTTGATATTTATGAAATTGCATCAGGCACATTTAATTTACTGATGGGAAATTGCATAAAGAAAAACATCAATCAAATTAATGGAATTTCCGAAAAAACTTTTGTCAGCGCTGATCCGAATATGATTCAGTCTGTCGTGCAAAATCTTGTTTCAAACGCAATTAAATTTACCAAATCAGGCGGAAACATTAGCATAAATGCTGTTGATGAAGGTGATTTTTTAGAAATTTCAGTTGCTGATACGGGAATCGGAATGAAACCTGAAGATCAGGAAAAGATTTTCAGAATTGATTCACATCACACCACTTTGGGAACCGCGCAGGAAAAAGGAACCGGACTGGGATTACTTTTATGCAAAGATCTAGTTGAAAAACACGGCGGAAAAATTTGGGTTGAAAGTACTTTCGGTGAAGGTACATCTTTCAAATTTACTTTGCCGAAATGGAGCGAATGATCTAATTCCCTTTTTCAAAATTCAAACTTATAGAAAGCTTTTATTTTTAGATGAGTGAGATAAAAAATATTTTAAATAACGACCGGATTGAAGAAATAAGTTTTAAGTTAGTTGAAGAATCGCGCGATGATAAAATTGAAATTTCCGCGCAGGAAAAGATCCGGCTTCTCGAGCAAAAAATTTCCGAACTGAATTCAAAAATTGAAACATTTGAAAATCAGAATGATAAATATTTCAATGTTTTTAATTTTTCTCACGATGCAGTTGCCTTTACAAGAATTTCCGATGGAAAAATAATTGAGATCAATGAAGGATTTGAAAAACTTTTCAAATTCAAAAAAGAAAATGTTATCGGGAAAACCACTCTTGAAATAAAACTTTGGAACAGTAAAGAAGACAGAGAAAAAATGGTTGCCGCAATAAGAAAAAGCGGCGAGATAAAAAATTTTGAAACTGTTTTCATAACAAATTCAGGCGAACAAATTCCTTCAGTTGTTTCATCAAAAATTGTTTTAGTAAAAAACGAAGAACAATTGCTTACGGTTGCACATGATCTTAGTTATCAGAAAGATACTGAATACGCTTTGAAATTAAGTGAGCAAACTTTATCCGGATTCATTGAAAACCTTCCGATGGGAATTTACAGAACTACTGCAAAAGGCGAAATTCTAAAAGCAAATAAAGCGCTTGTAAAAATGCTCGGCTTTAATTCGTTTGAAGAAATGTTAGGCAGAAATATTGAAGAACGCGGATATAAAGATCTTTCAGATAGAAATAAATTCAAAGAAATAGTTAGCCGGTTTGGCGAAATAATCGGATTTGAAACTGTCTGGCTGAACGCGGCTGGCGAAGAAATTTTTATTAGAGAAAATGCGCGCGCGGTTAAAAATCCCGATGGCGATATTCTTTATTACGAAGGAACCGTTGAAGATATAACTGATAAAGTTAATTTTTTGAAAAAGATTAAATTGCTTTCACAGGCGGTTGAGCAAAATCCAAATCCCATTGCAGTTACAGATACAACTGGAAAAGTTCAATATGTAAACGAAAGTTTTTGCAAAACAACCGGTTATTCGTTTGATGAATTAAAAGGTAAAAACCCAAGTATTCTGAAATCCGGATTTACACCGGCTCATGTCTACAAAGAACTTTGGGAAAATTTAAGAAACGGTAAGGAATGGTCAGGCGAACTGTTAAACAAAAGGAAAAACGGAAGTTTGTACTGGGAAAATTCACATATTTTTCCCGTAAGAAATGACGAAGGAAATGTTACAAGTTACCTGGCTTTTAAAGAAGACATTACCGAAAAAAAAGAAATTGAAAAGAAAATTCTACTTTACAATCAATCACTTGAGCAGATCGTAAAAGAACGCACCGAAAGTTTGGTAAAAGTAAAAGACCGCCTTGAAGAAGAAATTCAAAGAAGAATTTTAGACGAACAAAAAATTCAGGATCAACTTTTATTTTTAAGAAGTTTAATTGATACAGTGCCGAATCCGATTTTCGTAAAAGATAAAAACAAAGTTTATACAGATTGCAACACAGCGTTTTCAAATTTACTCGGCATAAATAAAAGTGATATAATCGGAAAAACCGTTTATGAAATTTCTTCAGATGATTTTGCAAAAAAATATGATCTGAAAGATGATGAACTGATTGAAAAAAAAGGAATTCAATCTTACGAAGAAAAATTATTCGACAAAAACGGCAAAGAACATTCCGTAATATTTTTCAAAACAGTTTTTTATAACATTGAAGATAAAGTAGATGGAATTGTAGGTGTAATTCTTGATATATCGGAAAGAATCAAATTTGAAAAAGAATTGCTTAATACAATTCAAAAAGAAAAAGAATTGAACGATCTAAAAACAAAATTCATCTACCGGTATCTTCTAGACAAGCCCGTGGCTAAAA
>CBDUBH010000024.1:0-38905 GCA_965365345.1 uncultured Melioribacteraceae bacterium | reverse complement strand
TCAAGACCACAACTTTTGCAATAATAATTTTAGCTTTTTGGAGCTATCTGCGCAACAGTAAAGGTATAAAGCTTTTTAACCGATCAATTCCACAAGCAGTAGTTTTAAGAGCTTTGCTAAAAGGATTCATTTCTTTAGTAATTATCGCTTTCGGGATTTTCTTATTAACACTAACAAATTCGAATATTGGGTTAAATAAACTTGCTTTTGAAACATTTAGTGCTTTTGCCACGGTCGGACTTTCTGAAGGAATTACAGGACTACTAAATTCAGCCGGGAAATATATAATTATTGTTATAATGTTTATTGGAAGAATCGGTCCTATTACTTTTATGAACAGTATAATTTCAGCAAAAGAAGAATCGGCTATTGATTATCCGAAAGAAGAAATTTCAACAATTTAACGGAACAAATTTATGGCAAAGAAATTTGCAGTTATCGGTTTAGGTGATTTTGGCAGAAGTATTGCAACTTCCTTAACTGAGCGTGGCGCGGAAGTTATGGCAATTGATCAGGATTTAGAGATCATTGAAGAGATCAAAGAAAAAGTGACTTACGCCGTAAGAACTGATTCAACAGATGAAAAAGCTTTGATAAATCTTGGTATAGAAAAAATGGATGCCGTAATAATTTCGATGGGCGAGCATTTTGAAGATACAGTTTTAACAGTTGTACTTTTACTTCAGATGGGAATAAAAAAAGTTGTTGCAAGAGCATCATCCTTAATGCAGCAAAGAATATTGTACAAATTAGGCGCTCATCAGGTTATTACACCAGAATTTGAAATGGCGAGAAAGGTTGCCTCTACTTTAATAAATGAAGATGTTTTGGATTTAATTCCGTTAGGCGAAAATTACAATATTGTTCAAATAAGAACTCCAAAAACATTTGTCGGTAAAACTCTTCAGGAAATTGATCTTCGAATTCGCTATAATTTGAATTTGATAACTGTTAAAAGAAGTTACAAAATTACTGATGAACGCACCGGCGAGCAAACTAGAAAAGAAAGAATTTACGGAGTGCCAACCGCTACTACGGTATTGGAAGATGAAGATATTTTAATAATTTTGGGTAAAGATAAAGACATAAAAAAAATTATAGAGTAAAAATGAAAATTTCAGTAGATGTAAGTTATTACCCGTTTTCAGATGATGCTATTAATAAAGTTGAACAATTTTTAAATTCTTTACAAAAATATTCAAATCTGAATTTTAAAATCAATTTCATGAGCACACAAATTACCGGTGAATTTGATGACGTTTTTAATTTTTTAAAAAATGAAATTTATTCATCTTTTGAAAATTATAAAAGTTTTTTTGTTATAAAAATTACAAATGCTTATGAAAATCCTGAAGAAGAACTCAGGAAATATTAATTTAATTTTCATGTTATTTTTCAAATTTAAAAATAAAAAGGAGTAATTTTTATTACTCCTTTTTTTATCTGTAATTTTAATAACCGGAATTAATATCGGTTTTCTTTTACTTTAAGTCTATTAATAGCTCTTTGTAAAGCTAATTCGGCGCGTTCAAGATCCAAATCTTTTTTATTCTTTTCAGCTATTCTATCTTTAGCTCTTGAAAGTGCTTTTTCGGCGCGTTCTTTAATTATTTCATCTGGACTTTCAAAAGTCTCTGCAAGCATTAAAACAATGTTATCTCTAACTTCTACTGTTCCGCCACTTGTTGCAAAATGCAATTCTTTTCCGGTTGAATCAACAACTTTAACTTTACCGATTTCAAAAGTGCTTAAAAGCGGAGCATGATTATATAAAACTTGAAATGAACCTAAAGTTCCGGGAATTGTTACAGATTGCACCTCACCGGAAAAAGCTTTTCTGGAAGGTGTTACAACTTCAAGATTAAATAATTTCATTTTCAGCTCTGCATTTTTTTAGCTTTTTCAACAGCTTCTTCAATTGTTCCAACATACATAAAAGCTTGTTCGGGAAGATCGTCATAATCACCATTAATAATTCCCTTAAATCCTTTTATTGTATCTTCCAGTTTAACATATTTTCCCGGAATATTTGTAAACTGTTCAGCAACGTGGAACGGCTGGCTGAAAAATCTTTGTATTCTTCTTGCTCTGCGAACTACCAATTTATCTTCTTCAGAAAGCTCATCCATACCCAAAATATTAATAATATCTTGAAGATCTTTATATTGCTGAAGAATTTCTTTCACTCTTTTTGCTACAAAATAATGTTCTTCTCCTAAAATTCCCGGTTCAAGAATTCTTGATGTAGATTCCAAAGGATCAACTGCCGGATAAATTCCTAATTCAGAAATTTGACGGCTTAGTACAGTGGTTGCATCAAGATGGGCAAAAGCCGTTGCAGGAGCCGGATCAGTTAAGTCATCCGCAGGAACGTAAATAGCTTGTACAGATGTGATCGAGCCTTTATCGGTGGTAGTAATTCTTTCTTGTAATGCGCCCATTTCCGTAGCAAGATTAGGTTGATAACCTACCGCAGAAGGCATTCTACCTAAAAGTGCGCTTACTTCTGAACCTGCTTGAGTAAATCTGAAAATGTTATCAATAAATAAAAGAACGTCTCTTCCTTCTTGATCTCTGAAATATTCAGCCATCGTTAATCCGGTCAGACCAACTCTCAAACGGGCTCCCGGGGGCTCATTCATCTGTCCAAATACAAGACAAGTTTTTTCAAGTACGCCTGATTCTTTCATTTCAAGCCAAAGATCATTTCCTTCTCTTGTTCTTTCACCTACACCGGTAAATACGGAATAACCGCCATGCTGAGAAGCAATATTATGAATTAATTCCTGAATAATTACGGTTTTACCAACACCAGCACCACCAAAAAGTCCTGTCTTACCGCCTTTTGAATAAGGTTCAATAAGATCAATAACTTTAATACCGGTTTCAAATATTTCTTGTGATGTTGAAAGGTTTTTAAATAAAGGAGCCGAACGGTGAATCGGGAAATGTTCTTTTGTATTAATTTCCCCCAGGCCATCAATTGGTTCTCCAATTACGTTTATCAATCTGCCTAATGTTTCAGGACCAACCGGAACCGTTATTGGAGCATCTGTATCAATTGCTTTCATACCACGAACCAAACCATCGGTTGAATCCATCGCAACAGTTCTTACTCTGTTTTCACCAAGATGCTGTTGAACTTCAACAATCAATTCTTCTTCCGTTCCTTCTACCGAAGTTCTCGGAATTTTAATAGCATTGTAAATTTTTGGGAGATAACCGTTTTCAAAATCAATATCCACTACAGGACCGATTACCTGAACAATTTGTCCTTCATTATTTGCCATTGTTTTCCTTTGAAATTTCAATTAAATAAATTTAATTTACTTAAAGCAATTCTATTTTTCAACGATTTATTTAAATTTTATTTTAATATCAATAGTTTTTTTACAAGATTAAACTGTGAACTTTTTAATTGATAGAAATAAATGCCGCTTGATAAATTGCTTGCATTGAAATCAAAAAAGTTTTTGCCACTTTTTGCTTCTCCATTAAAAATAGATGCAACTTTCTCACCAAGTGTATTATAGACTGATAATTCTATTTCCGTATTTTGATTAAGATAAAATGAAATTGTTGTAACCGGATTAAAAGGATTTGGATAATTTTGAAATAGCTCAACACTTTCAGGTGTAACATTATTTTCAGAATCTAAAGAAGTTACTACCGGAATAACAAATGCAACCGTGCCGCCTGATTCGTTATATCTTTTTTTAAATTCCTGCATAAATTGATTTGCAATATAAAGATCATGAATTATCAGAGTATTTTCATCATTAATTTCATTAGCAGCTTTTGACCAGTTATGAGAACCGGTAATTACAACCGGATCGCTGCTTCCGAATGAAGCATCAATAATTCCGTATTTATGGTGAAGTGTTGCATCAAGATTATAATCAAAAACTTCATTTGTATAATTTTTAAAATTGTTGTACTCTCCCCCCATATCTTCAACATTATCAATAATTCCGCGAATATCTTTAGTTGAATACAAATGTGAATTTTTAATACTGTTTGAAATTCCGTCACTCGTAAAAGTTAATGTTGCAAAATAAATTGAATGATTCATCTCTTTTACTTGATCAATAATTTTTGATTCTGTTGCATCTGAAGGACTGAAAAATGATTCAATCTTTCTTCCGCCAATTTGGAAAGTGTGAACAGTATTATCAAATTTGTTGATTCCGAATCTTGAATTTGAATTCGGAACATCACCGTTTCCACCCCACATTTCTTCAAACTCATTTTGATATGCTAAAGCCAAGGAGGGATCATTTATTTCAATTACATTATTTTTCCATTTCAATTCGGTTGATGTTAAATTCCAAGAACCTGTCCAAACCCAATCGTTTTTTAAATTTTCATCTCTACCGTCAAATATCAAAAATTTATTATGCATAAGTCCGTCATTATCGGTGCGTTTTTGTACCTTAATTCCTGCATCTATAAGTAATTGCATTGAATTCTGCGTTGTTCTGTTATGATAAACAACTCTGACTTTTACACCTCTATTTGTTGCTGAAATTAACGCATTCGCTACATCATCTAATCCGGAAAAACTATAAACAGCCATATCAATTGAATTTGAGGCTGCATTTATTCTTTGAATTATCTTTTCAACGAAATTAATATTACCATTTGCTGAGTTTCCCGGGATTGCTACTGTTGTATCTACGGGAAAATTAAAATAAACATTAATTGCCCCGGTTTCAGGATTTGCAGTAGGAATTAAAACATTATATAAATTGCTTGAGCTTCTTCCGTATGCATTTTCAGAAAATACTTTAAAATAATATTTTGTAGATTCATTTAATTCGCTTACGGTAACTTCATGGTTTAATTTTTCTTCATTAATTACTACTGAATCAAGTTCCAAATTTTCCGTAAAGCCAAACTTAATATGTGTGTTCCCTAATTTAGAAGTAGTATACTTAACTGTGAAAGAATTTGTATCTAATTTTGAAACATAAACTGAATTATAAATAAGTGGAGTTCCATCTGTTAAAATATCTTCTTTAAATCTTGGAATTAATTGATATCCGCTATTAAAAGGAACAGTTGATTTATACTGACCCAAAATTCCGATGATATCCACATTATTGGTTGGTATTGGTGTTCCAATTAATGTTTTTACATCATTATCAATTCGTAATCCATCAGTTAAGCTTCCTGTTACATCTGATATCAGATAATTTGAGCCAGAAGAAAAACTTCCTTGTGCTTCAATTTTAACATTATTAATTCTGATTAATCGACTTTCATATTCTTCAAAACCGTTCCAATTCTGTGATTTAATTTCCTGAATTGTTAAAACTAAAGTATCAATATTAGAATTTGCGTTATGTTTTATTAAAGTGGAAGACGAATTAAAATTTAATTGAGATAGTCCTCTAAATTGAGCTAAAGACGCTGTAACTGTTACAGAATCTCCAATATTTGAACTTGAAGCAAAACCATTTCCGTAAATTGAAATACCGCCAGTACTATCCTGAATTGAACCTGGCCCACTGTAACCGAAATGATTTGAACTCGTTACTACTCCGGAAATAGTAAAAACTTTACCGGTATCTACAGGAATACCGTTTGAATCATTATTTCGCAATTCGGAAATTTTTGTGGATTGAGAAAAAATACTAAGGGGAATAAAAAACAGGAAGAATAAATGTTTCATTAGTCAAGCTCCGTTGAAAGGACAAATCTTAAAATTCTGTTATTCCCTGTATCGGCTACGTACAAGGTTCTGTTATAAAAAGCCAAGCCGCAAGGATTTTTAAATATTTCTGTTCCGCCAAATGACTGTAATTCATCTCCATTTGTATTGAATTTGTAAACACTGTCTTTTGCAGCATCTACAACAAAAATATTACCTGCGTTATCAATTGTAACATCTTCAGGAGATAAAAATTTATTAATTTTCATCAATTCTCCGGATGCAGGTGAAATCTTGTTTGAATAACCCGTAAAATCGCTTGTAGTTACATATTGAAGCCATTGAGTTTTAAAGCTATTATTTCCTGTAAGAGTTATTATAACATCATAATTTTTTTTATTGAATGTAGTTACAGAACTTAGTTTATTCGCTGAAAGTAATCCGGTTCCTTCTGCAGTAAGCAAGGGAATTCTTCCGGAAGCAACATCTATCCTGTCACCATTTTCATTATTAATGTTTTTATATATTAACACAACATTATCTGGATCAACCAAATTACTGTTTGATGGTCCTTTTCTGCTAATTATAAAAGAATTGTCAAAAAATACTGCTGCTCCTGTGTAAACTCTATCATTTTTAGAAAAATCATATGATGTTTTCGGTAGAATTCTTTGAATTGAAGCAGAATTTAAATTATGTCCGTTTGAACCATTTTTTCCTGCCATATCAATTTTAAAAACAGCAGAATAATTTCGGTTTGTATTATCTGTTACTGTATCAAATTGAGCACAAACAATTAAATTCATTAAATAATCCTGGGCGATTGCAACAGGTTTTTTAATTGACTTTTCACCTAAAATTTGACCGTTCAAATTCATCATTACAATTCTATCGTTATCTGTATCTGCTACATAAACAAATTGATCCCTGCCGATTAAAATATCCTGCGGATTATTAAATCCCTGATAATCCCAAACCGGATTTATCTGAATATAAACCGTATCGTTAATTTTTCCGTTATCAACAATATTATATTTTTGAATTTCTGAAATATCTAAAGTATTTTCAGCGCAGCCGAAAAAAAGAATGGAAAAACAAAACAAAACAAATATTAGTAATTTATTCATTTTAAAAACCTAATGTTATTGAAAAACGATGCGATGAACCTAATCTTTCAAAGTTTGAAAAAGAATAATCGAAATTTAAATCTGCAAAACTGATCGGAATATTTAAGCCTGTTCCAAATGAATAATTTTGTTCTTCAACGTTAAATTTATAACCGCCTCTAAGGAAAAATATATTTTGCCAACTGTACTCTAATCCTGTTGAAATATTTTCACTATTATCATTAGGATGGTTTAATTGAGCAGCTAAAGTAACTTTATGGATATCAGTCTGATAAGGTTCAAAAGCAAATCCTATTCTGAAAATTGTTGGCGGTGAAAAAGATTGCCAATCAGATTTTTCAGAATTTCCATACAAAATTGCGTTTCCTTCAGGAGCCATATCATTGCCGAAATTAGAAACAACAACAGCAAATCTTGAACTTCCCAATCCGGTCCAATATAAAGTTCCCAGATCCACCATTATTCCGCGCATTTTTAATTTATCAAGAGTTTCTTCTATGTATCTGATACTTCCACCAAATGAAAATTGTTCGGTCATTTTTCTTGAGTAACTAACCGAAATTGCCAAATCACTGAAACTGAAATACTCGCCAGTTCCGAAAGGCATTACTTCATTTGTAACTTTCATTTCATCCATATTTAATGAAGTTATTGAAATGCCAATTGCATCGGATTCACTTAGTTTGTAAGCGCCACCTAAAAAATCATGATTAATATCAACAAGCCATTGATTATGAGAAAATATGATCTGATTTTTTGGTATTTCAACAAGTCCGGCAGGATTCCAATAAAGAGTTGAAGCATCATTTGCAACTGCAACAAAAGCATCACCCAATGCAGAAGCTCTTCCGCCAACTCCTATTTTTAAAAATTGTGCCGTTGAAATTCCGGCTCTTTGTCCGCCTAAAGTCGGAAATAGTTGCGCTTTAATTTGAGGCGTAGCTAAAATTAAAACGATAATTATTATTTTTATAAAATTTATCATATCAGAATTTTACACTCACTCCAATTTTAATATTTCTACGGGTTAAATATCGAGCCGGATCGTAAGGATAAGGACTTATTGGTGCCTGCAGATCGGGATAATTAGGATCATTCCATGAAGTTGGAACCGAATCTCCGGATTCATAAGCTTTACCTGTTACAGGATTTATGATTGCAGAATTTTTATTATCTAAAAGATTATTAATTTCTGCAAACAAAGAGAATCTTAACCCGGAAAGTACCAAATTCTTTTCAATATTCAGATCAACGTAAAACCAATTTTGACCGATTTCTCCATAGCGATTTGTTCTCTCAATTTCATATTCCGGTTTTCCGTCAGAAGCATAACTTCCATTAAATATTGCCGGAGTATATCTTTTACCTGATTGGAAAAATCCTCTTACATAAAAATTCAGATCATCTAAAATTCCATTTCCAAATCCAAATAATGGTTTATTTTTTTCAACGTAAAAATTAAAACTTGCTGATGCGGTAAAAGGTCTATCCCAAGGTGTAAATTCTTCTTTTATTGATTCATCCAGGTCGCCTCTTTCAATCAATACTCCTTCATCAGCTGATGAACTTTTTCCTGTAACTATTGCATAAGAACCGAAAAATACTCCGCTAAACCATTTGCCGATTCTTTTACGGTATTCAATTTCAATTCCGCGTGAGCGTGCATAATCCTGATTTGTATAGGTTATAAAACTTTGAGTTGCAA
The DNA here is from genome assembly GCA_965365345.1 of uncultured Melioribacteraceae bacterium. GTDB lineage: Bacteria > Bacteroidota > Ignavibacteria > Ignavibacteriales > SURF-24 > CBDUBH01. Next base: position 30,420 of record CBDUBH010000024.1, on the reverse strand, counting down.
ATCTTGCAGATGTGATTTTCGCGGATCTGGTTCTGACATAATCAAAAATATCTTTGTAATATGCCGTTACTGTAAAAACATCATTTTCTGAAAATTGATTTTTAACTCCAAGTTCATAAGCGACTGTAGTTTCAGGATTCAGATTCGGGTTTCCGAATTTTTGAAACGAACTTTTTGCGCTGGTCGGACTTAATTTAGCATATACAAATTGAGGTTTAGGCCATTTGTTAAAATGTCCGTATGAGAAAAATAAAGTCTGCTGATCGGTTATAGGATGCGATACTCCTAATCTTGGACTTAATCTACCTTTCCATCTTCTTTCACCAAACCAACTATACGTTTCATTTTTATATCTTTCCCTTGTTTCATCAGGAATTGTAATTACTTCAGGATTTTCTACAGCATCATCAACATATTTTCCGGGAAACCAATAATCAAACCGCAACCCGAAATTTATAATCATCCCGCTGAAATTTATATTATCCTGAGCATAAAACGATCCTGTTGCAGGATGAACTTTATACATGTCATTATTTAATCCTAAAGTACCAATCCAAGGTTTATAAATATCGATAAACTGCATTTCAGTAAAAGAAAGATTGAAACCGGATTTAAATTTATTTTTTTCATCAAAGAAACTAGTTATATCGCCTTTTACTGAAAACTCTTTTACATAATGATCATGCCAGGTAAATGGATTTCCTACATCCCAAAATCCATCTCCGGGAATAACGCCTAAAGTATCTCTCTCCAAATTATAATACTGAATTGGAAAATTTGATATATCTTTCGGTTCAGTATATTCATTCCAATTCTTACCATTTGCATCAGCTCTTGAATTAACAAAATAGTAATTCAATTTTAATTCGTAAAAAGTTTTATTATTTAAAGTATGATTCCACGTAAGTGAATTATATTTATTATTATGTGTGAAAACATTTGCTTGGTCTAAAATATTTTGGAATTCATATTGATAACCAGGGCTCGGTTCAACATATTCCAAATTTGTTTGCAATGATTGAGAGTTTTGATTTATACTTACTGATTGATTGTAAGAATAGATCACTTTCATTGTGGGTGTAATTTTATAAGTTAATTTACCTAAAAACGACCAGTTATTTTCACTGCGTGGAGCAAATCTTGTACCGTAAAAAGTTGAGGAATAAATTTGATTTGCAGTGGGCTTGAAGTAACCTTGCGTTATTCCGTCTGTAATACCCATATAAAAGCTTGTAAAAAATGAAAGGTTGGAATTCAATCCGATTAATGGAAAAAGAATTTGCGAAATTGGTTCAGGTCCGCTTAAATTTGCTTCCAAAATATCAGTGTTAAAAACATGCTGCGAATTTTGACTTCCCAAATTATCTCTTTTATAAGAAACAAATCCTTTAAAATCAGTTCCGCCATCTTTAGTTTTAACATTTACAACACCGGATGTTGCCTGACCAAATTCGGCATTAAAACCACCGGTTATAACTTCAACTTCTTCTAAAGCACTTGAACTTAATTGCAATCCGAAACCGGTTCCGGCCAAAGGATCTTGAACTGAAACTCCATCTAATAGAAATGCATTTTCATAAGATCTGCCACCACGAATATGAATTGCATTATCTGATTTTACAACGCCTGCTTGCTGCGAAACAACATCACTAACATTTTCTACCATTGCCTGTTCAATATCATCGGAGGTCAAAGATTTCTTACTTTGAGTTTCCTCAACATCAAGTAAAGGTCTTTCACCAACAACAACAACATCTTGCTCCATTGAAAGAACTGTTTCCTCTAAAGGAACATCAATTCTTGTAGTTTTTCCGGATTCAATTTTAACTCCGGTAAATTGCATTTTTTTAAAACCGATAAGGGAAACTTCAACTGTATAAGTTCCGGTAGAAACATCGGTAATTTTATAATTACCATTCATATCTGAAGCAGCGCCGTAGTAAGTCCCTTTTATAATAACGTTTACGCCTGGCAATGTTTCTTTAGTTTTTGCATCGGTAATTTTCCCCGAAAGAATTCCTTTTCCCTGAGCAGATATATTTATACCGGCAAGAACTAAAATTACAATCATCATTAATATTTTATTTTTCATAAGCTGAACCCAAAATCATCAAAATATATTTTCTCTAAAAGAGTTTTTACACTTCCTTGAATTCCATCACATTGGTGTAAAGGAAGTCCGATAAAAAACATTGATTTCGATTTATCCATAAATGCAATATTTCCGTTAATTTGATTTGAGGATATATCGTAAACTTTAAAAGCAGAAACATCATTTGGTATGTAAGTTCTTACAAATCCTATGGTTGAAGCTGTACGCAAATTAGGATAACCAGAATTTTGATCTGATTTTATTAAATTTGCCTGAGCGCTTAAAAATATGACAGGTTTCTTTTGTCCAAAATCCTGTACGGGGAAAGTTCCTTGAAGAGTTGAAAGATCAAACATAAATGTTGATGAAGAATCTTCAAAAGTCATAGAAAAAGCTATTTTACCGCCTTGCTGCAAATAGCTTTGTGCGGTTGAGTTTATTAAATCGAGTGAAGGTTTGGAATCTGAGTACCAAAATATATAATCAAAAAGTTTCAGGGTTTTCGGTAGTGTTATGCTTGCGAAAGGTAAATTGGAATTTTCAATATCCAATTCTTCGTAATTATTTTTCATCTCCCCGTGTTTGAAGGTATCAAATAAGTCATTATAAAAAGTTTTGCCTTTAGTTCCGTCAAAATCATCAACGAGCAAAAAATTGCTTGTTGGTTTTTTCACAAACCATGTTTTTGATGTATCCGGCAGCACAATTGTTTGTGATTCAGCTCCGGAAATATCTTCGGCTTTCAAATAAATTCTATTAAAATCATCATATTTAAGATTTTTCAAACTTTCATTTAAAATATTATCTTCTAAGCCATTTACCAAAATTTGCATTTCAGGATTCAGAGCATTTTTATCAGCAACTCTTAATGTTACAAATCTTATATTCCCTTTTATTTCAGTAAAATCAGTTGTATCGTTAAGTGCTATTTTTATTTTTGTTATGGAAGAACTTCCATCAATATCTTCCGCATTCCAACCAAAAGAAACTACCGGAAAAGATGTTGCAGGCAGAAAGCTTTCTTTACTCCAGGAAATTGTTGGAGCTGTATTTTTAATTGGAAATTTAAGCTCCGCTGCGGTTGGGTCCATTCCGCCCAAATCAATGAATTCTTCCCCAAGGTCATAATTTCCGTTTCCGTTTTTATCATTGAAAGGTTCTTGTCCTAAATTTATTCCGTTCCAAGTTATATTATGATCGTATATCCCATTACCGGAGTTATCTGCCGCAATAACTTTGAATACATAGCTTGTATCATTTGAACCTATTGGCAAATAAAAAGTACTGTCATTATTAACGGTAAAATTCCAAGTTGAATCTAATCCTTCCCATTTAAAAAAGTAACCGACAACTAAACCATCAGGGTCATCACCCCACCAATTAATTGTTAAAATACTTTTTTGCTGACTAATTGAACTATCCGGATTTAAAGAGATAAAAGTTTCGGGCAAACGGTTTTCTAAAATCGAATCCGTTAATTTTTCATTGCAAGAAGTCAAAATCAGAAGCAATAGAACAGCTATACTGTAACTTAAATTTTTTCTTATCATAAAGCTTTTATAAAATTATTAAATTGCCGCATCTTTTTAAGATGCGGCATAAGGAAGTTTTATTTTACTAACATCATTTTTTTAACTGAAGTGAATTTACCTGCATCTATTTTATAGAAATAAACACCTGATGATAAATTACTTGCATTAAAGGAAACTTTATGTCTTCCTGCTGTTTGATGTTGATCTACTAATGCTGCAACTTCTTTTCCTAAAACGTTGTAAATTTTAACAGTTACAAATCCGTTTTCAGGAATTACATATTCAATTGTAGTTGAAGGATTAAAAGGATTAGGATAATTTTGTTCTAACGAATAAGTTAATGGCTGAGCATTTTTGCTTTCATTTACTCCTGTTACATATCCAACAAAATCACTGTTTTTTCTTGGAATAAGTTTATAGTTACCGAAAGAGAAATAAAGAATTCCTGTTAAAGATTCAAATTTATCGCCTTCTAACAATCTAACAGGTAAAGTTTCAAATTCTGAAGCCCAGAAGTTATGATATCCATGATTTCCATCTTGAAGTTCAACTCTGGTTTGCATATTGCTAGTATCAGCGATAAAAATTTCGCCATGATTATTATTAATTGAACTTACATGAGGACCTGCATCACCATCAGCGTTTTCATCAATAACTATTACATTTTCAAATTTGATTAAAACACCTTCATACATTTCTTTTGCAACTTCGTTATTTCCTGATGTTCCTATTTCCGAAGTTGAAAGGACGCTTGGTTCAGGTAAATCATTATTTTGAGAATGAACTACGATTTGATCTTCCTTATCAACTTTATTTAGATTTGTCACATTGTAATTTTCATTTACAATAGCGGTAATTGTAACATCATCACCTCTTTGAAGTTTTACAGCTTCAGTTCCACGAACCCAAATTCCGCTCCAAGGTCCATTACCATTTTGGATATAAACACTACCGGGAATATCTGATGTATCTGCTGTTACAATTCCTCTGACAGAGATAGTTTGATTGTTATATGCACTATATCCACCCCCAAAAGGACTGTACTGAACATCCTGAATTTTAATGTCTCTATCCATAACCAAATAGAAATATCTGTTTTTTAAGGTATCAGTAGGATTTAATGTTTTTGCTTTTTGATTATCGGTAGCTTCAACAAAATAAGTTACAAGACTTGAATCATTCAATGCAGGAATTGTTGCCGAATAAACAGAATCTCCGGTTGGAATTTCCATCTTTACTGCTTCATAATTTCCACCATTAACCGAGTAAAATAATTTAACTGAATCAACTTTAACATCATCTTTAACTTTTGCTGAAATTTTAACTTCTTCACCAAATTTAACAGTAGCTTTATCCCTGCTAAAATTTGAAATTGTAGGAGGAATAACATCTCCGTATTTAACATCTTCAGGATAAATCGGGTTAATAATAAACCAACCACCGGTATTAATATTATTTCTGTTTTCAATATAGCCTCGAACATATTTTAATTTAGTATTTGGGAGTGGCACAGGAGCAGTATTTCTGAAGTAAGTGGATTTATTACCAACAATTATTGTTGAACCGTTTTTATCAAAAATGCTATAACTGCCTGCACCAAGCGATCCTTGGTCTGTTACAGTTACATCACGGATTTCAACAAGAACATGCTCCCATTTTTCACCGCTATATTTAGGATCAAATGTACCTGTATGAACCAATGAATCTAAAGTCAAAACTACAGGATCAGGTCTTTTTTGATTTCCTAATACATCTTCAAATTGAAAATCAATTGCATTAAATTGAGTTGTTGTAAAATACTCGCTAACTTTTCCGGTAACTTTAATTACCATTCCGGAATCAAGGCTTTTAAAAGCTGTTGTAGCATTATTAAATCTTACGTACATACCGGCAAAATCAGTCTCGCTAGTATCTTGAAGATATAATGTTGAATATGTATTTTGGTCAACAATCCATTTTGTACTGTTTGGATCAGCATCTTTGTATGGAGAAGTCATAACAACACCAACAATAGTTACCGTATCATTCTCGAATTCAGACTTATAATCCTTATATTTTTCGAGAGTATCGGGGTGAATATACTGAATTTCACTTATTTTAATTTCAGGATATTGAGCAAAAGCTTGAACCGAAAGTAAAATAAAACTAATTAGTAGCAGTTTTATTTTCATTTTATCTCCTTTATTTAATGATTAGGAATTTGCCTGTTTTTATTTTTCCGTTGCTAAAATCTTTTACTGTAAACAGGTACATACCTGTTGCAATTGCCTGGTCGCTATCAGTTATTAAATCCCAAGAGTGTTCTCCTCCGGACATTCTTTGTGTTCCATCTTTGGAGTAGGTTTGGAACCAGCGTAAATCACTTCCATTACTTGAACTGTTATGAGGAATTCGTTTTACTATATCACCGGAAAGTGTGTAAATAGTTATCTCACATTCGGTTGGTAAATTATAAAAATTGATTTTTCTTAGTCTTTCAGAAGATCCATCCCAATATGCTTTTCCATAATAAGGATTAGGATAAACTCCGATTTCGACATCTTCATCGGAAGTTGAAGTGGTTCCCGGTATAACTTTATTTAGTGAGGAAAGAAGACTTGATTCAAGACTTTCAAGATTGTTTTCGGGGTCCCCTTTATCAAAAGCTGTTACTGAATAAATATATTGCCAGCCGTTCAATTGATTTTCAACTTCATAAACATAATTATAGTTTACTGTATCCCCCGGAAATGTTACAGGATTTTCAAGTTTTACAGATAAAAATCCGGTATTAAATCCAATTGAATTACCGGCACTGTCAATTTCAGAAACTTTAATCGCACTATTGATTATATTTTGAGATTCTGTTAAATCGAAACCCGGATTTGTTCTGTAAATTCTGTAGCCTTCAAAATCTTTTTTTCCGGAAATAGGATCAATTGATCTTTCGGAATTATCACTCCAGTAAATGGAAATTTTTTGATTTTGCGGTATAACTTTTACGAAAGGCGGTTGAGGAGGTGACGGTAGAACATAACGCGTTAATTTTCCATCGCCGTTAAAATCTTCACCATTGTCTAATGCTCCGTTTCCGTTTTTATCTTCTCCATCGTAAGCTCTTTTTGCCCAACTTGCATTTGAATATAAATTTGTTTTTTGTTCATCAGTATCTAAATTTTGCGGTTCATTACCGGCTTGCTTTGCCAAAACTATTGCAAAAACCACATTAACAGAATCATTTGGAGCAATGCTTTTTAAATTTCCGGCAGAAATTAAAATTGATCTATTGTTCGGTTGTTTTAAAGAATTAGGTTCAATTCCACTTCCGAATTTATTATTTCCACCAAAGTAACCTTGAAGTTTTCTGTATCTTTCAATATCATCTTGCGGAGCAAAAAAGTTAACGTCGCTTGTATTTCTGTATTGCCATGTAACAAAATTTACTTCATCGGCAGGAACAGAAGCCCCCAAAAATTGAATTCCCACATAACTGTTTGTTAAATTTACATCACCTGTTGCGTCAAATTCATAAGCAAGATTAAGTGAATCTATAAATCCGTTACCGCCTTTTAAGAAAAACGAGCTTCCTGTTCTTGGTGATGTTACATTAGTATTTCTAACAACAGCATCTGTCCAAAGTCCAACATAAACGTCATTGATATATTTATCGGAAGTGTTTTTTATCCAGTAATTTAGAATTACAAAAAAATCAGCAAAAGGATAATTCCAAGCATAAGTTTCTTGATGAACGGTCACACCAAGCGGAACGTGATCACGTATGATTTCCCCATTGCTTAAAACAACATTCGTATCAGTATAATCGGATATTAGATCTTGATGAGCAATTGCAAAAGGATCAAAATTTTTCGAGGTTAAAAGTGAAGAACGTTCTTTGACAAGGCTTCCCGGAGAGTTTGTAAATTCCAAACCTCCGCCGCGTGTTGCCGTAGAGGCAAAATCTACAACGGCAGTAGTAACATAAGGACCTGATTGATTACTTCCGGAAGTGTCATCCGCAATAAATCCACCAATCCATAATCCTCCATCGTAAATATGTTCAATTCCGCTGCCTAAAGGAAATTCACAAGAAGGTTGATCCGGCCATTTACTGAATGCATGTCCGTAAATACCGAAATTGGTTATTGTTAAACCAACATTTCCGACATTAGTGAATTTGGAATTATCATCATCGTGAGTTTTTTGAATTTTTTTCTTGTCATCAGCTTTTAGTACGGATAGAGAAACGAGCAAAAGCCCGAAAATCAGAAAAGATATTTTATTTTTCATGCCACCCAAACTTACTTTAAAAGGTACCGAAAAAATACACAATTTAAATTTAAATTGGCAATCAAATTAAAATTAATTTTTTGTTAATAGTTTGAATAGAATGATTTTTAAAAAATAAAAAAGCGGATTTAAAAAATCCGCCTTACAAATCTAGATTGAAACAAATTTATACTGAAGTTTTTTCTAATTCTTCAACCAATTCCATTCCTCTTTTTAATGCCTGCTCATTTAAAGGAATTAAATTATGATATCTTTCAGGTAAAACTTTTTTCAGTCCTTTGGAAATACTTTCCATTGGAATTATCGGTTTCTTTTTCAAAAATGCACCAAGAACAATCATATTCATAATTTTTGTGTTGTTCATTTTTGCAGCTTCATTTCCTGCATCTATTCCAACAATATCAATATCAGTTCTTGTCGGAGGATTTATAACGGTAGCTTTTTCGTAAATTAATAATCCACCGGGTTTTACAGCACTTTCAAATTTATCAACTGAAGGCTGATTAAGTGCAATAACTGTATCAAATTTTGTAAGAATCGGTGAACTGATTTGAGTATCACTTATAATTGCTATACAATTTGCAGTTCCGCCGCGCATTTCCGGTCCGTATGAAGGCATCCAGCTAACTTCTTTATTTTCCATAACACCGGAGTAGCAAAGAATTTGTCCCATTGAAAGAACGCCTTGTCCGCCAAATCCGGCTATAATAATTTCTTCAGTCATTTTTATTTCTCCTTTTCATTTGGCACTTTAATTTCACCAAGCGGATAAAAAGGAAGCATGTTTTCTTCTAACCACTTGTTTGATTGAACCGGAGTCATTTTCCAGTTTGATGGGCAATTTGAAACAATTTCAACAAAAGATAAACCTTTGTTTAATTTTTGATATTCAAATCCTTTTTGGATTGCTTTTTTTGCTTTTCTAACATTAGCCGGAGTGTTAACTGCAGTTCTTGCAGCGTAATAAACGCCCGGTAAAGTCGCTACCATTTCTGTAATTTTTAAAGGAGAGCCCATCGATTGAACATCTCTACCAAAAGGTGAAGTTGTTGATTTCATTCCGGGTAAAGTTGTAGGAGCCATTTGTCCGCCGGTCATACCATAAATACCATTATTGATAAAAACTATTAAAATATTTTCACCGCGATTGCAAGTGTGAATTGTTTCAGCTGTTCCGATTGCGGCTAAGTCTCCATCACCTTGATAAGAGAAGACAAATTTTTCAGGAAGTACTCTTTTAATTCCTGTTGCTACTGCGGAAGCTCTTCCGTGAGCTGCTTCCTGCATATCTATATTAAAATATTTGTAAGCAAAAACCGAGCATCCTACCGGAGCAACACCAATTGTGTCAGCCTGAATTCCCATTTCGGCAATTACTTCGGCAATTATTCTGTGAGCAACTCCGTGCCCGCATCCCGGACAATAATGAAAAGGAGTATCAGTAAGAGTTTCGGGACGATCATAGACTATATTTTCTTGATTGCAAATGCTTTCTTCGGCAATCAAAGTTTCAAGATGCTGATCTTCTATCATTCTTTTTTCGTTCATACTAATTCTCCCACTAATTTTTCTTCTAATTTTGCAAGAATTTCTTCAGGAGTAGGAACAATACCGCCCATTCTTCCGTGAAATTCAACTTTAGTTTTTCCGTTTACCGCTAATCTTACATCTTCAACCATTTGTCCTGCGTTCATTTCAACATCTAAAATTCCATTTACTTTATCGGCAATTTTATTTAATTCATCATAAGGAAACGGGAATAATGTAATCGGTCTGAAAACGCCTACTTTCAATCCTTTTGCACGTGCAAGTTGCGCAGCTTTGGTAGCAATTCTTGCAACTAATCCAAAAGCTGTAATTACATAATCTGCATCTTCACACATAATTTTTTCAAAGCGGGTTTCGTTCTTTTCAATTTCTTTATATTTCGCTTGAAGATGATGATTTATTTCTTCCATTTTATCAGGTTCAATATGAAGAGAAGTTATAATGTTTCTTTCTCTTTCTTTTGGTTTTCCGATAGTTGCCCATGGCTGTATTTCAAAATGTCTTTCCTGCTGTTCAGGTAGTTCAACTTTTTCCATCATTTGCCCAAGCGCGCCATCTGTTAGAATCATAACAGGATTTCTGTATTTAAATGCTAAATCAAAACCTAATCCAACAAAATCTACCATTTCCTGAACCGTTGAAGGAGCTAAAGTTAATAATTTGTAATCTCCGTGTCCGCCGCCCTTTACTGTCTGAAAATAATCACCTTGCGAAGGTTGAATTGTGCCTAATCCAGGACCGCCACGCATAACATTTACTAATAAACAAGGAAGTTCAGCGCAAGCAATGTAAGAAATTCCTTCTTGCATTAAACTCATTCCCGGACTTGAAGAAGAGGTATAAACTTTTTTACCAGTTCCTGCAGCACCGTAAACCATATTAATTGAAGCGACTTCGCTTTCAGCTTGAAGCACAACCATTCCGGTTCTTTTATAAGCTTCATTACTTAAGTATTCCAAAACTTCTGATTGAGGAGTAATCGGATAACCAAAATAAGCATCACATCCGTAACGGATAGAGGCTTCGGCTAAGGCTTCGTTTCCTTTCATTAATCTTAATTCTTTCATTAGTCCACCCTCACTGTTATATCTTGAGTAACATTGGAAATTGTAGCAACCGGCACTTTACTATCAAGTTTCTTTCTGTAAACTTTGATAATAGCTTCAGGACAAACAAGCGAGCAGTTTAAACAACCGGTACAACTATCATCTATTTTTACAATGTATCTGTACCCTTTTGTATTAATTTGTTTGGATAATTCTAAAGCATCTTGAGGACATGCTACGGAGCAAAGTTCGCACCCCTTGCATTTTTCAATATCAACTATGATATCGCCTTTGACTTTAGCCATAATTAAGACCTCACGTATTATTATTTAAAAATTAAAAAGGTTACCGTTTGGGGTAACCTTTTTTTGCAAATTATACTTTTTATTTGGATAATGTTATTATTTTTGAATATTGCTTTCATAAATATCCCGTGCGTGCTTATCTGCATGATAAGAACTTCTTACTAAAGGCGAGGATTCAACAGCTTTAAATCCCATTTTTAATCCTTCGTCTTTGAAAAATTTGAACTCTTCCAAGGTTACATATCTATCAACCGGAAGATGAATTTTTGTTGGTTGAAGATACTGTCCTATCGTTAAAATATCGCAACCGTGAGCATAAAGATCTTTCATCAATTCAATAACTTCTTCATTTTTTTCGCCAATTCCGACCATTATTCCACTTTTTGTCCTTAAACCTTTTTCATTGAACCATTTTATAAGTTCAAGACTTCTTTCATATTTTGCCTGCGGACGAACAGCGTGATACAATCTCGGAACTGTTTCAAGATTATGATTCAAAATATCGGGCGGATTTTGATTTATAATTTCGAAAGCTTCAACTGAACCTCTGAAATCCGGAATCAAAATTTCCACAGTACATTCAGGCATTCTTTGTCTTATCATTTTTACTGTTTCAGAAAAAATAGAAGCACCACCATCTTTTAATTCATCTCTGTTTACCGAAGTTATAACAACATGTCTTAATTGTAAATCTTCAACAGCTTCGGCAACTCTTCTAGGTTCATCTAAATCCAATTCGTTTGGCATTCCGACTTTCACATTACAAAACCCACAACTTCTTGTACAAGTATCACCTAAGATCATAAAAGTTGCAGTTCTGTGATTCCAACATTCACCGATATTAGGACATTTAGCTTCTTCACAAACAGTGTTCAATTTTGCTTTTCGCATCAATTGATAAACATCTTTGAAATTTGAGCCAGTTGGCAATTTAACTTTTAGCCAATCAGGTCTTTTTCCAATCGGTTGTTTATCTTTTTCAACATTTTCTTTGAACGTTTGCTGATGTTTATTTATCACAATTTTCCTTTCAACATTTCAATATTAAAGACCGGGAGTACAAATTTACAAAAACTAAATTAAATTTGTATCAAAATTTTCCAGAGTATCTTTAATATGCTTTAAGAATTTGCCGCCGAGCATTCCGTCAATTATTCTGTGATCGTGACTTAAAGATAAATACATCATAGATCTTATAGCAATAACATCACTTCCATCAACTTCTATTACAACAGGTTTTTTAGTTATTGAGCCAACACCCAAAATTGCAACTTCGGGTTGATTTATTATTGGATTTCCAAATAAAGTTCCGAAAACGCCGTAATTTGTAATTGTAAAAGTTCCGCCTGAAATATCATCAGGAGAAAGTTTTTTATTTCTCGATTTATAACTTAATTCACCGATCGCTTTTGCCAAACCGCGTATATTTTTATCATCAGCGTTTTTGATATTCGGAACAATCAATCCGTTCGGTTCAACGGCAACCGCAAAACCTAAGTTAATGTATTTTTTTACTGCAATATTAGTGCCATCAAGTGATGAATTTACATACGGATATGCTTTTAGCGCATTAACGCACGCATACGCAATAAAAGGCATGTAAGTTAATTTTATGTTTTCTCTGTTTAAGAAATTTTCTTTATTATTTTTGATAAAATTGTCAATTTTTGTCATGTCAACTTCAATAATTCCGCTTACATGAACGGAAGTATCTCTGCTTTGAACCATATGATGCATTATTTTCTGACGGATGTTATCCATTGGAATTAATTCAACATCATTTGAAGACTGGAAAGATTGACGAGCCGGCTCTTGCTTTTGTTCAACTGAATATGATTCCTGCGGCTTGGTTTGAACTTGTTTTTGCTGGGGTTTCGGTGCGTCGCTTTTTTTTCTATCTTCCAAATATTGAAGAATATCTTTTTTTGTAACTCTGCCTTCAACTCCGCTTCCTTCAATTTGCTCCAATTCATCATAAGAAACATTTTCTTTTTGAGCGATATTCATTACTAACGGTGAATAGAAACGATTTCCGGAATGTTCGACTTTTTGTTGTGGTCTGCTTTCCGGCTGAACATTTTGAGTTTGCTCAAGTTCGGATTTTCCTTCTGTAACAATTTGTTTTTCTTCTTTTTGCGGTGCGGAAGTTTGAGGTGAACTTTCTTTTTGAACGCCGCTTTTCGATGAAATTTTCGCAACAACAGTTCCGACTTCCACAGTTTCCTGTTCACTAACTAAAATTTCGGCTAAAGTTCCTTCTTCCGGAGATGGAACTTCGGTATCAACTTTATCAGTACTGATTTCAAAAAGAGTTTCATCTTTTTTTACAACATCACCAATTTTTTTATGCCATTTAATGATAGTTCCTTCCATAACCGACTCACCCATTTTCGGCATTGGGATATCAATCAAATTTCCACCGACCTGTTTTGTGGATTTTTCTTCTTTAGGTTTTTGTACTTCCTGATTTTCCTTTGAATCTTTGGCTTCTGATTTTCCATTTGTTTCAAGGATTGCAACTACGGTATCTACTTCAACTGTTTCCTGTTCGTAAACTTTAATTTCCTGTAAAATTCCTTCTTCAGGTGAAGGAATTTCTGTATCAACTTTATCGGTGCTTATTTCAAATAAAATCTCATCACGTTTAACATGGTCCCCTACTTTTTTATGCCACTTGATAATTGTTCCTTCGTTAATACTTTCTCCCATTTTGGGCATTATAACATCAACTTTCATTAGGAGCCTCCAAATAGAATTTTATACTTTTAATATAAAAGTTGTTCTTTAAGTGAATTATAAATTTTATCTCTTGTCGGTAATACGGTATTTTCCAATTTCGGATGATATGGAATATGTGCATCCAAAGCGCCAATTCTTTTAACAGGTCCATCCAAATACTGGAAACAATTATCCGTGATTCTTGCTGATATTTCGGCTCCGAATCCGCCTGTTAAAATATCTTCATGAATTATAACTGCTTTTCCGGTTTTTTTAACTGAATCAAAAATTGTTTTTTCATCTAAAGGAATTATTGTTCTAATATCAATCAGTTCAACTGAAAATCCTTCATCTTTCAATTTTGAAATTGCAAAATTTGCCTCATGAACCATTGCTCCCCATGCAACAACAGTTAAATCGCTTCCTTCTTTTACAACTTTTGCTTTGCCGAAAGGAAGAAGATATTCTGCATCCGGTTCAGGTGCAATTGCATAACTTTGTCTGTACAATCCTTTATGTTCTAAAAACATTACCGGATCGTTTAATCTGCATGCGGTTTTTAATAATCCTTTTGCATCAGCAGCATTTGAAGGATAAGCGATTTTAATTCCGGGAATGTGTGCAAAGAACGCTTCAATATTTTGACTGTGGAAAAGTCCGCCATGAATATAACCGCCAACAGCAACTCTTGAAACTACGGGAGATTCCCAAAAATTATTTGAACGGTATCTGTAAGTTGCAACTTCATCTCTGTATTGCATGAACGCTGGCCAAATATAGTCACCAAATTGAATTTCAATAACCGGTTTTAATCCTGCTAACGCCATTCCGGTTGCAACACCGACAATTGAAGCTTCGGCAAGCGGCGAATTAAAAACTCTTTCATTACCGAATTGAGTCGAAAGACCTTTTGTGGCAGTAAAAACACCACCTTTACCATCGGCAACATCTTCGCCGAAAACATAAATTTTATCGTTTCTTTCCATCTCTTCCCGCAGGGCATGATTTACGGCATCAACCAATACGATAGGTTTTCCGTTAGGTTGAGTTTTTTCATAATTCAACTTATCGGCTTTTCCGCTTTCGTCATAAACAAATTTAATTGCAGTTTCCGGTTTTGGGTCGGCTTGTTTTAATCCCCAGCTAGCAGCTTCATCAATATGATTATCAATTTCTTTTTTAAATTCTTCATAAGCGAGTTCAGTCAAAACTCCTTTTTTGATTAGCAAGTTTGCGAAATAATCTATCGGACATTTTTTAATATCATCTGCAATATCTTCAGGAGTTCTGTATTTTCTTTGGTCATCTGATGATGAATGAGAAAGTAAACGTACCACATCTGCTTCAATTAGTGCCGGACCTTTTCCTGTGCGCGCATATTTAAAAGCAGATTGTGCCGCAGCATGCATTGCAAGAAAATCCCCGCCGTTTACTCTTTGTCTGAATAAATTTTCATAACCTTTCATCATTTCGGAAACCGATGCATCTTTTCCGCCGATTTGATTTTCACAAGGAACTGAAATCGCATATTTGTTATTTTGAATTACAAACACTACCGGAATTTTTTCACGGCTTGCCCAATTCACCGCTTCGTGAAATTCGCCTTCACTTGTTGTACCTTCGCCACTGCTAACATATACAACAGTATCTTTGCCGCGTTTTTTTTCAGCCAAAGCAACTCCAACAGCTTGTAAAAATTGAGTTCCTGTTGGAGAAGATTGAGTCGGCACGTTTAATTCTTTGTATCCCCAATGGCAAGGCATTTGTCTTCCGCCTGTCATCGGGTCATCTTCTTTTCCTAAAAGATGAAGAAACATATCTTCTAATTTTACACCTAGTGCTAGCATAAAAGACAGGTCTCGGTAATAAGGAAAGCCCCAATCAATTCCGGGACGCATTGCCAAACCGCAGGCAACTTGAGCAGCTTCATGTCCAGCGCCGGCAATATGGAAAAACGATTTTCCCTGTTTAAGCAGATTCATCGCTTTGTGATCTGTTTGTCTGCCCATATACATCAATCTGAGTGCGTTCATCAATTCTTTTTTTGTTAAGCCGCCAAATGAATCGGTCTTTCCGGTGGGCACTTTTTTGTTATTTTCCACAATCACATTGTTTTCAATTTCCAAATGATTTTTCTTTTCCATCAGAAATCCTTCTCATAAATTTTAATTTTTTCAAGAGAACTGTTTTCTCTTAAATTTATTTTGTTATAGTTAAAAACGATTTTAATTTTTTCAATTATTTTTTCTTTTACTTCATCTAAATCTAATTTTCTTCCTAATTCTTTTTCCAAGGAAGTTACTGCTTTATCTGTAATTCCACATGGAATAATTCCGTTAAAAAGTGAAAGATCTGTATTGATATTAAATGCAAATCCGTGCATTGTTATCCAGCTGCTTACTTTAATTCCAATCGCGCAGATTTTCCGGTTTTCTATCCAAACTCCGGTTAGCTTTTCAATTCTTCCGGCTTTTAATCCGTAATCTTCGCAAACTAAAATTATTGCTTCTTCAAGATTTCGCAGATAAAGATGAGTATCTTGTTTCCAATCTTTTAAATCAATTATCGGATATCCGACAATTTGTCCCGGACCGTGATAAGTAATATCACCACCCCTGTCAATCTCATAAACTGAAATTTGATTTTTTTCCAAATATTCTTTATTGCCGATCAAATTATTTTTATCGGCAACTTTTCCCAATGTGTAAGTGTGCGGATGTTCCAAAAGATAAAATGTATCTTTGATCAAACTTTGCTTTCGCAAATCGAAAGTTTTTTTTTGAAGATCCCAAGCCTCTTTATAATCAATAAGATTGAGATCATAAACATCCAATTCTCTAAATGTGAATTGCTTCTCCATAAGCTTGTGCCACCGATTCCATAATTGTTTCAGATAAAGTTGGATGCGCATGAACTGTTTTCAAAATATTTTCGTGAACGGCTTCCATTGATTTAGCAAGTGTGAATTCTGCAATAAGTTCAGTGGCTTCTTCACCAATAATATGCGCGCCCAAAAGTTCGCCGTATTTTTCATCGAAAATTACTTTTACAAATCCATCTCTTTCGCCAATTGCAAAAGCTTTTCCTGAAGCCATAAACGGAAATTTGCCTACTTTAATTTGATAACCTTTTTCTTTTGCTTTTGCTTCGGTTAATCCAACGCTTGCAACTTGCGGATGACAATAAGTGCAACCAGGGATTGTAGAATAATCAACCGGAACCGGATTTAATCCTTTCATTTTTTCAACGCAAGTAATTCCTTCTGCCGAAGCTACATGAGCAAGCCAAGGCGGCCCAATAACATCTCCGATAGCATAAATATTTTCAACATTTGTTTGATAAGTTGATTTATCAACTTTTATATGTTCTTTAAATATTTCAACACCCAATTCTTCCAAACCGAATCCGGAAATATTTCCCGTAACGCCGATTGCGCTTAAAACAATATCCGCGGTTAAAGTTGTTTCTTTTCCATCTTTTTCAACTATCACTTCAACTTTATCGCCTTTAACTTCCGCTTTATTAACTTTTGTTTTTGTATGAATCGTAATTCCTTTTTTCTTAAAGATCTTTTCCAAAGTTTCACTTACTTCTTTATCTTCAACCGGAAGAATATTTTCCATAAGTTCAACAATCGTAACTTTTGTGCCCAAAACATTATAGAAATATGCAAATTCAACTCCGATTGCGCCTGCGCCGATAATTATCATTTCTTTCGGCTGTTCAGGTAAAATCATTGCTTCGGTGCTTGTGATAATTCTTTTTCGATCAATTGGAATTGAAGGAAATTGTTTCGGACGCGCACCTGTTGCAATTATCAATTTGTCAAAATTTACAGTTTCAATTTTTTCTTCATTTTCTCCAAAAACATCAATCTGATTTTTGCTTATGATCTTACCAAATCCGCGAATTCTTTCTATCTTATTTTTCTTCATCAGCATTTCCACATTCTTGGAAATTTTTTCTGAAATATCGCGGCTTCTTTTAATGATTTTTGAAAAATCAACTGAATAATTATCAATTGTAATTCCGAATTCGCCTGCATTTTTAACAGTTTCCAAAACTTCAACATTTTTTAGTAAAGCTTTTGTAGGAATGCATCCCCAATTCAAGCAGATTCCACCAAGATTTGCTTTATCGATAATAACTGTTTTAAAACCTAATTGAGAAGCACGAATTGCGGCGACATAACCTCCGGGTCCCCCGCCGAGCACTGCTAAATCATAACTTTTTGGCATTGTTCCCTCAAAGTAGAAATTTTTAATGTGGTTTATAGAATATTAAATTTATAATTTTAAACCTAAAATACAAATATAACAGGATATTAGGTATTTTGAAAGTTTTGATTAAGATTAAGAGTAAGATTATGATTAAGAATTTTTTAATGGAAAAATATAAAGATTCAAAGATGAAATAATTGAAAGATTCAAAGATGAAAAGATTATTAAATTTAAGATTTGAATTGACTGGAAATTTCAAGTTAAAAAGTCATTCCGGCTTGTCCGGAATCTTTTTTACGTTTAATAAAAAGTAAAAAATCAATATTGAATTTTACACAAGAATATATAAACAAATAAATTAATACTCCGGGAAAGATTAGGAAAGATTCCAAACAAGCCGGAATGACGGAAAAATATATCAAAATATAAATTTTAATTTAGTTCTAAATTATAAATTCTACATTCTACATTACGAAAGAATAATGAGCAAAACTCCAACAAACATTACACTTGCGCCGAGAAATCTTTCCTTTATATTCTTTTCTTTTAGGAAAATTGAGCCGAGTCCGATTGACATCAATCCCGAAGTTCGTTTTAGCGCAATTACATATACTACAAAAGTCAATGAAAGCGCGGTTGCGTGCAAAATGTTTGTAAGAAAATTGAAAAATCCGATTACAAAAAGATTTCTTTTATTTTCATTAACCAATTTCAAGTCGAATTTTTCTTTAAAAAGTAAAGTTAAAGTTGAGCCGGTAAGCATAAAAATATTGATGAAAATCAAATATTGCCACATCGAAGAACTTTGAATTGCCATTTTATCAAAATTGGCCGAAAAGCTGTAAATAAAAGAAACTATCATCATATATCTTGTTCCTTTATTTTTTACCAGCGCTTTTAACGGCGCAAAAATTCCCTGGTTTTGCAAATTTATATTCAACAAATAAGAACCGCTTACGATAAACAAAACACCTATTATTCCTTGCAAATTCGGTAATTCACCCAAAATAACTGGCGAAGTAACAAGCAAAAAAAGAGGAGTAAAACTTAAAATCGGAATTACTTGCGAAATATCACCTTCGGAAATTGCTTTCATATACAAAATAATTGCAACAACATTTAGAATTCCCGAAAAGAAAAGCGCAATAAAAAATTCTTGATTGAAATTGAAATCTATAAAAAAAGCAAATGGCAAAAATATAAATGTCGGAATTAAATTATTTACCCACGAAAGATAAAGCGAAGGGACTTTTTTTATTGCGGCTTTTTTGCTGAATAAATTTTTGAATGCTTCGGAAAAAGGATTTAAGATCGCAAATATTATCCACATAAAATTTTCTTTTTAAATGTTATCAAGCAGCATAAAATCTTTTGTTTTTGAAATTTCAACTTTGGTGAAATTTTTGTTTTCAAATTTACAAATTTTTTCCAAAGGACAAACAGAACAATTCGGAATTTTCGGTTTACAGATTTCCCTTCCCAATCGAATTAAATTTGTGTGAAGCGAATGCGCAATTTCCGGCGGAAGATTTTCATTTATGAAATGAAAAGTTTTATCGGGCGAATTTGTTTTCACTATTCCGATTCGATTTAAAACTCTGTGAAGATGAGTATCAACGGGACAAATATTTCTGCCGAGTGAAAAAAGTAAAACGCAACTTGCGGTTTTCACACCGATTCCTTTAAATGAAATCAGTTTTTCGATTGCGATTTTATCATCAAAATTATTTAAGAAATTTAAATTGATTTCGCCGGATTCATCTTTTAAAGATTTCAAAAATTCTTTTATAGCTTTTGATTTTTGTTTTGAAAGTCCCGCGACTTTTATCAAATTTTCAATTTCATTTTGATCTGCGGAAATTACATTTTCCCAATTTGGAAATCTTTCTTTCAAATTTTGATATGCTTTAAATGAATTTTTATCATTTGTATTTTGCGATAAAATTGTCGCAATTAACATATCAACAGGATTCGGAAATTCATCGGCGCGTTTCGGAATTCCGTATCTTTCAATTAAAAGTTGATTTATCAAAAATAATTTTTCTTTCATATTTTTTTATAAATTCATTTTTTATAAATTTTATAATGTTTAAAATATAAATAGAAATTAAGCTGTCAATAATTAATTTTTAAAATTCGCGAATTGTCATTCCGAGCGTAGCGAAGGGATCTATTTTAATTTTCAGAGATTGCTTCGCCCTTTCAGTTCTCGAAATGACAATGTCTAGAATAATTTTTTACTTGATTAAAATTTTTAAAAGAATTTTCAATAAGGATTCCGGACAATCCGGAATGACTATTAAATAAATACTAAAATAAGAAATATTAGTTTTAAATTTCAAAAACTGATCGCTGAAAGCTGATTGCTGACAGCTAAAAATTAAGGAGATAAAATGCCGACTTTAATGGTAAGCATTTCTGGAATCAGAGGAATTGTGGGCGGCGGATTAGAGCCCGAAGTTATTGTAAAATACACAGCTGCTTATGCTGATTTTGTAGGGCGTGGGAAAGTTGTTGTCGGACGCGATGCCCGCTCAACAGGTGATATGGTTAATCATTTAGTAACCGGAACTTTACTTGCAAAAGGTGTTGAAGTTGTTGATATCGGAATTTGCCCTACACCAACAGTTCAATACACAGTTAAAAATTTACGCGCGCAAGGCGGAATTGCAATTTCTGCAAGTCATAATCCAAATGAATGGAATGCTTTGAAATTACTAAATTCTACGGGACAATTTATGACTCCCGAAGAAAATATTGAACTTCAAAATATTTTGCAGAAAAATGAAAATAAATATGTCGAATGGCATAAAGTCGGGCAATATTCAAATTTTACAAAAGGATTGGAAAAACATGTTAACGATGTATTGGATCTGAAATACATCGATAAAGAAGCGATAAGAAAAAGAAAATTCAGAGTTTTGGCTGATTGCGTAAACGGCGCGGGCGCTTATGTAATTCCAGATCTGTTAAGACAATTCGGTTGCGAGGTTGTAGAATATGATTGTGACAAGACAGGAATTTTTCCGCGATTGCCAGAACCTCTTCCGGAAAATTTAGTTGATACTATGAATGCAGTAAAGGAAAATAATGTTGATCTTGGAATTGTTGTTGATCCCGATGTTGACAGATTAGTTTTGATTACAGAAAAAGGCGAACCTTTTGGTGAAGAAAATACAATTACGCAGGCTGTTAAATTTGTGATGTCAAAAGAAAAAGGAAATGCGGTTATAAATCTATCTACAACGCGCGCTGTTGAAGATGTCGCAAAAGAATTCGGCGGAGAAGTTTTCCGTTCGCCCGTTGGTGAAGCGAATGTCGTGAAAAAAATGAAAGAAACCGGAGCGATAATCGGCGGTGAAGGTTCCGGCGGAGTTATTTATCCCGCGCTTCATTATGGACGCGATGCGCTAGTCGGAATTGCAATTACGCTTCAACATCTTTTGGAGTTTGGCGGAACTTTAAGCGAAATGAAAAATCAATTACCTCAATATTTCATTGCAAAAAGAAAAATCGATTTAGGAAATGTTGATCCGGATTTAGTGATAAACAAATTAATTCAAAGATTTCAACCGGCACAAATTAATACCGAAGATGGACTAAGAATTGATTTTGACGATCATTGGGTTCATTTCAGAAAATCAAATACTGAACCGATAATAAGATGCATCACGGAAGCAAAAACTTTGGAAGATGCAGAAAAATATATCAATTCATATTTTGATGAAATAAAAAGAATGTTTTGATTAGTTTTCAGTTAACAGTTTATAGTTTTCTGTTTAATAAAAATGCCGGTTAAAATTTGACCGGCATTTTTAAATTTATTAGTTTCAAAATTCTTACAGCAGCTTTCCTCGTTTTTTGAAGTAGCTGTAAAGTGCTTTATCAAAAGGCATTGAAGTATCAATCAAATTATATTCTATTCCGTTATTTAAACATTCATCCTGAATTTTTTCAATAAACTCACGCATCGTTTCCTGATATGCTTTTTGTATCTGATGCGGCTGTGTTGTCATTTCTTCTCCGGTTTCTAAATCTTTAAAAACCGCATCGCGATCAAAGGCAAAATTTCTTTCAACAGGATCAAGTATTTGAAAAACTATAACTTCATTTTTTTTGTAACGGAAATGTTTCAATGCCGAAAGTGTTTTTTCAACATCATCAAAAAGATCTGAAATTACAATTACCAATCCGCGCTTTTTGATTTTTTCGGCAAGCAAATTCAATGATGCCGCGGTTTGAGTTTTATTAGAAGGCTTTATATTTGAAATTGTTTTTAACAGCTCGGTCAAATAATTTCGAGATGATTTCGGTGCTTGAATGCTTTCGATTTTCTCTGAATAAAGCATAAGTCCAGCTGCATCCTGCTGTTTCAACATAATATAGATCAAACTTGCGGCAAGAATTGAAGCATACTCAATTTTTTTAATATTTTTTTCGTAGGCAAAATCCATCGAACGGCTTATATCAAGCACAACATATCCGCGCAAATTCGTTTCTTCTTCAAATTGTTTGATGAAATATTTTTCGGTTTTGCCGTAAATTTTCCAGTCAACATTTTTCAAAGTGTCGCCTTGCATATAAGGACGGTGCTCACTGAATTCAACACTGAATCCGTGATATGGACTTTTATGCAAGCCGACAATAAATCCTTCAACAACGCTTCGTGCTTTTAATTCAAGTGAATTTAATTTTGAAACAAGTGAAGGATCCAAGTATTTTTTATAATCGACTGAATCCTGTGCCAAATTATTTTGCGCTTCCAACTTTTTTATTTAAAACTTCATCAGGAGAAAGTCCCATATTTTCAAGTTCTGCTTTTGCAGCTTCAGCCATTTCATTATTGGGATATTTTTCTAAAAATTCGTTAAAAGTTTTTGTTGCCGCTTCGAAATTATTTTGCTCGTTGGATTCAATAAATCCTTTCATAAACAATGATCGTGGCGCCTGTTCTGACTGCGGATAATTCTCATAAACTTTTTCGTAATAAGTTATCGCTTTTGAAAAAGATTCTTCTTTGGAAATATTTTTTATATTTCCCGCATAATAAATTGTTGCGATCTCAAGATATGCTTTAGGCGCAAATTTCCCATCAGAATCTTTATCTCCTGCTTTTTCAAAAAGATCAACAGCCTGTTCATAATTTTGCTCTTTCTGGTTAAGCAATCCCTCATTGTATAATTCCTCGGCACTTTTTGTTGAACAGCCGAAAAATCCAAACGCTAAAATCAAAAACATCGAAACAAGAATAAAACTTTTTTTCACGGAAAATTCTCCAATGGTTTTTATTAAATTTAAGATAAGAAATTTTTTATTTTAATTTGGATAATTTAACTTCTTTTAGAAATTAAATCAAAATATTTGTGAGTAGTTTTCGGAATCTTTTACAGCATCGTAAGAACTTACTGCTTTTCTGCCTAGCGAATTTAAAAGATATTCTATATAAGAACTTCCGCTTAATGGATCTTCAACTAGATATTTTTTGTGCGGATAAACAGAATATTTTTCTTTGTAATTTTTCGGAGTGAAATTCGGAATTACCATATTTGCGCCTGCGCGTAGTGCTTTTTCCCTTCCTAAAGAATCTATTGCGGCAATTGCGGCAGTTGCCGGGATCAATGAATTTTTAAGTAAAATGCGCGCCACGGAAATTGCTTTTAAAGTTAGTTCAACACTTCCTACTCTGTTATTTCTGAATGGCGTGTTAGGCGCAGGAATAAACGGATTTAACGAAATAAAATCTATTCCCGTTTCTTTTGCGAAAAGAATTTTATCAGCTATTTTTTCATTCGTTTGATTCGGCAATCCGATCAAAAGTGAAATTCCTGTTGAATACCCCAGATCTTTAAGCATCAATAAATTTTCTTTTTTCTTATTTAAAATTCCGGGATCAAGAATTTCATCTGATGATTCATATTTTAAAATGTAACGATCGGCCCCGGCATATTTCCAAGTTTTATATTCTTCAAAACTTCGTTCGCCAAGACTTAAATTTATTGAAACATCAGTGTTATTTTTAATAGAATAAATTATATAAGAAATTTGATCAGCATCAAAAAAATCATCATTTCCGGATTGCAAAATTAATGTTCTTATTCCGGCATTTGAAATTTGTTTAGCCGAGTTTATAATTTCATCGGCATTCATTCTGTATCTTTCAATCGAAGAATTATCTTTTCTTATTCCGCAATATTCGCAATTATTTTCACAATAATTTGAAAATTCTATAATTCCGCGAAGATGAACTTCATCACCGCAAAATTTTCTTCTGGTTTCATCGGCATATTCAAAAAGTCTGCGTTCACTTCTGAAATCCGATATTTCCAAAAGATAAATTATATCTTCTTTCGATAATTCCCTTTTATTTAGAATGTTTTCCAATTTCATAAAATTGCCTAAAAGAAAACATCCCTTTCACCGTTATCAACTTTTTCAATCATCTTTTCAACTTTTGTTCTGGTTTTTTTGTCAACTTTTTGAATTTCGGAATTTAAGAATTCGTTCCCTTTATTTTTAGTTTCATCAGTTGCAAAATCATTTAAATATTCTTTAAAAGTAGAAAGCGCATTCGGAACACAAATTTTTCCGATGTTTCCGGTTTTTGCAAGTTCCATAAATCTATCGCCCGTTCTTTCACTTCTGTAACATGCAGTACAAAAACTCGGCATATAACCTAATTCGCAGCAATCTTTTACAACTTCATCAAGAGATCTGTGATCGCCAAGTTGAAATTGTTCCATATCGTGTTTTTCAAGACTTTCCTGAGATTCTTTATAAGCGCCTGGCGAAGTTCTGCTTCCTGCGCTGATTTGGGAAACTCCAACAGTAAAAAGATCTCTGCGTAATTCTGCGCGCTCGCGTGTCGATAAAATTATTCCCGTGTAAGGAACCGCCAAACGGATTACGGCAATCAACTTTTTGAAATTTTTATCGTTAACTGCATGCGGAATATGTTCAGCAGCAGGCGCATTAAAAGCCGGCTCAATTCTTGGTATTGAAATCGTATGCGGACCAATTCCGTATGTATTATCTAAATAAAATGCGTGACTTAACAAAGATAAAGTTTCAAATCTGAAATCCGTTAATCCGAAAAGCGCTCCGATTCCAACATCATCAATGCCCGCTTGAATTGCGCGATCCATAGCGTAAAGTCTGAAAGCAAAATCACTTTTTGGACCGTCCGGATGCATGATTTTATAAGTTTCGTAATGATAAGTTTCCTGAAAACATTGGTAAGTTCCGATTTTGAAACTATGTAAAGTCCTGAAATCATCTAAAGAAAGCGGCGCTGTATTTACATTTATTCTGCGAATATTTCCGTTTCCGGTTTGAACTTTATAAATTGTGTTGACTGCCTCGCCCACAAAATTTATTTCCGATCTTTTCGGATGCTCGCCCGTTACAAGCAAAACTCTTTTATGACCTTGTGAAACCAAATATTTCGTTTCATCTTCAATTTCCTGAAGTGATAAAGTTTTTCTTTTTAATGATTTATTATCTCTGCGGAATGCGCAATAAAGACAATTATTCACGCACAAATTTGAAATATAAAGCGGAGCAAATAGAACTAAACGGTTTCCGTAAATTTTTTCTTTAACTTCTTTTGCAGTGTGAAAAAGTTCATCGAGAATTTCTTCGGAATTTATATTTAAAAGCGCGGCGCTTTCGCGTAAAGTTAAACCTTGTGCGGATTTTGCTTTTTGTATAATTTCGCGCTGATAATTTTCGTCGTTTAAAGATTTATCTTCAATTAGACCGGAAATCAATCCTTCATCTATAAATTCCATAAAAACCTCTTAAATGAACTTTAAGTTGATATAACAATAAATATACCACACTAAAAGTCTTATTTTTATGAAATTTTTACGGTTTTTTGTTTGATTTTCTTAAAAAAGAGAAAGAAAAGTTTTAATTTTCGAATTTTAAAATCTGGAAATGCTAATATGATTCTCATATTTGAGGAAAGTTAAGAATGGAAAATTGAAAAGGATTTACATATATTATTCTTGTAAGTACAGTATTCACCGGGACGCTGCATGGGATTTAAGAAAAAACAAAAAAGATTCCGGACCTGTCCGAATTAATTCTGGCCAAGGCGGACAAGCCGGAATAACTATATTAAATTTTGAATTCTAAATTCTAAATTTACTCTACTGCATTTTCCAAAATTTCAACTGCCCCTTTATCTGCATCAATTTTATAATTTATTCCGAATGCCATTGTTAAATTTGATTTGATATGTCCGTGAGCAAAATTTGAAATTACAGGAACATCAATTTTATCAACAAAATCTTTTAAAACTTCTTTTAAAGTAAGCGTTTTTTTTGAAATGTCGGTTTCTTCGCAATCTGAAAAATCGCCTAAAATAATTCCACTGATTTCATCAAGATTTTTTGAAAGTAAAAGTTGATTTAACATTCTGTCAATTTTATACGGCTTTTCGGCAACTTCTTCAAGCAGCAAAATTTTATTTTTAAATGATGGAAGAAATTCCGTTCCCAAAAGCGAACAAATTAAGGATAAATTTCCACCGATTAATTTCCCTTCTGAGATTCCTTTTTTCAGAATTTTCAATTTTTGATTTTTGGGATTTTCAATTTTGCCGCTTGATTTTTCTGAAGTTACGATTTTCCAAAAATTTTCTTCTGTAAAAGAATTTACTTCATTCCAAAAATCAACCGCAACCATCGGTCCGGCAAAAGTTACAAGTCCGCATTTTTTCAAAAACGCCATTTGCAAAGCGGTAATATCGCTGTAACCAACGAAAATTTTTGGATTTTTTCTGATCAAATTATAATCAATTTTGTTAAGCAATCTTGCAGAACCGTAACCGCCGCGAACGCAAAATATCGCTTTAATATTTTTATCCGAAAACATTTCGTGAATATCGTTCAATCTTAATTCATCTTTTCCCGCCAAATATCCGTGAACTTTTTTTATGCTTTTACCAAGTTTAACTTTGTAGCTCAAACTTTCAAAATATCTAACGCCTTTTTCAATTCTCGTAAAATCATCAGTATTTGAAGCGGGCGCAATTATTCCGATAGTATCGCCTTTTTGAAGTTTTTGCGGTTTTATGATTTTCATATTTATTTAACAACAAAAAAAATTATTTATGATTATATTTATTAGGCTCAAACTTCAATTTATCAAAAATGAATTTCAAATTCAGAATTTTATTTTTTGCTGCCGCAACTTTTTTTGTGTTAAGTAAAAATTTTAGATCACAAGAAAATTTTTCTATTTGAATATGGGGAAAAGAATTTCTCGTAGTTGGATTTATAAAGAATGAATTTTAATGATTTATTGAATTAAGTTAGATATAAAGTTTAAATTTGAGTAGTTAATAATATTAATGGTTAATAAATATTTTGACTTAAAGATAAATAATAAAAAAGATAAATAATAAATTTGAAGTTTTATTTAACTATACAATCTTCTCTTCCCCATTCAATTAATTTTTGTTCAATATGATTTAAAACTTTTTGATGTTCTTCGGCTCCATTCTTTTCAACTTTAAACGGCGTTCCGAAATCGATATGAACAATTTTATTTGTATCAATTTTACCGATATCTTTAATTATTTTTCCGTTTCCCCAGGCATCAGTTACCAAAGCAACCGGGACAACATACGCATTTGATTTTTTCGCAAGTTTGATTCCAAGAGTATTAAAATTTTCCGGTTCAAATTTGCTGCTGCGTGTTTTTTGCGGAAAAATAATTATTGAAATTCCTTTGCTTAGTTTTTCAGCGCCTTCTTCCATTACTTTTACGAGATCTTCACGCGGATTATTTCTACCTACTACAATTGGATCTCTTGCGCCTAAAAGATCGCCAAAATAAGGATAATCAAGAAGTTCCTGTTTTACTACGAAAGTTACTTTTTTAACCGGATTAATAATAAAAGGGAGTACAACCGTTTCCAATGTGCTCATGTGATTTGAAACGAAAACTGCGGGTCCATCAAAAGAATAAATATTTTTCAATCCTGATAATTCAAATTTTACTCCGGACTCTTCAAGACCTTTGAAAATTCTGTAACTTGACATCTCCCATTGTTTTGCGTCATAATTTCCCTGCCGCGCCAATTTACCGCCATCGTAAATTACTTTACCAAGAACCGGGTAAAAAGTTAATTCAGGTATAAGAGAATTAAAATTATTTTCCGAACGGTAATAATCATTTTCAGCCAAAATTTTCAAATCCGAGTAGTTCATTCTGAATCAAATTTCCTTTTGAAATAAAAAGTAAATATAAAAATATAATTTTATTAATTAAACATTTATAAGTGTAATTTAAATTTCTTATCTTTGAACATCTTTAATTAAAGGGAATTTTTATGGCAGAAACTTTGGAAAAAAAGTCGGTATTTAAATCCTTTTCCTTAAATTACTGGGTGGTAATTTTTATGGAATTTTTTGAACGCGGTTCATATTACGGAATGATGAGTATTCTTTCGGTTTATATGACTGATCAATTGCTTTATTCAAAGGAAAGCGTCGGCGTTATTAAAAGTACAATTCAACCGCTTCTTTATATTCTTCCAATTCTTTCGGGTGCAATTGGCGACAGATTCGGATATAAAAGAGTTTTAACTTTTGCTTTTATATTTTTGGGACTAGGATACTTTCTTACAAGCCAGACTACCGAATACGCAATGGTTTTTGGAAGTTTGTTGATCATGGCAGTCGGAGCCGGTGCTTTTAAGCCGATGATCTCAGGAACTATAGCAAGAGAAACAAACGAAAAAAACAGCACTTTAGGATTTGGAATTTTTTACTGGTCAATAAATTTAGGTGCTTTCTTATTCCCGCTGATTTTAGTTCCTTACATTAAAAATGCTTTTGGCTGGCAATATGTAATGATGGCTTCTGCTATTGCAACTTCTGCAATGTTAATTCCTACTTTTCTAATCTACAAAGAGCCGCAAAAACCAAAAAGCACAAAAACTTTAGGCGAAGTTTTGAAAAGTGCGGTTTTAGTTTTAACTGATGTAAGATTTATCGGATTGATAGTAATTTATTCGGGATTTTGGATTCTTTATTTCCAAATGTTTGATTCAGTGCTTTGGTACGTACAAAAATATGTTGATGCAACTTCATTAAATAATTTTGTTAACGGCGCGCTTGGTGCAATCGGAATAAATATAAATTGGAAATTTGATGTTGAACATGTTACAGTAATAAACGCCGGTACAATTATTCTGCTTCAAATTATAATTTCGAATATTGTAAAAAATACAAAAGCATTACCTACTATGATCGCGGGAATTGCTCTCGGAACTTTAGGAATGGCAATTCTTGCAATTGATACAAGTATTTGGGTTTTCATGCTGGGAATTACAATTTTCTCAATTGGTGAAATGACTGCTCATCCAAAATTTATCAGCTACGTAGGATTGATCGCTCCTGAAGACAAAAAAGCTTTGTATTTAG
Source organism: uncultured Melioribacteraceae bacterium (assembly GCA_965365345.1). Lineage (GTDB taxonomy): Bacteria > Bacteroidota > Ignavibacteria > Ignavibacteriales > SURF-24 > CBDUBH01. The sequence continues at coordinate 1,258 of CBDUBH010000024.1, read as the reverse complement.
GATATTCTTTCCTTTATGGAGTTATTGGAAGTTTTGTTGGCGCGTTGGTAGGAGCATTTCTATATGTTCATTTTGTTGATAACTTAAATCAGCCTTCAACACTTTGGATAATTTTCAGTTTGATCGGAGTTGCTACAATTATCGGATTGGTACTTTACAATAAATTTCTTGCTCCGAAAAAAGCAGATTAATATTATTATATTTCTTAAAAGCCGCTTTAATATGGGCGGCTTTTTTATTTTTTCATAATTTAAAAATATTTAGTAAAGATTAAAATAAGTTTTGTGAAATAATCTGTTGCAAATTTTCTGAATAAATGTTATTTTTGAAATCTGTAACGGGCTCGTAGCTCAGTTGGTTAGAGCATCTGACTCATAATCAGAGGGTCGGAGGTTCAATTCCTTCCGGGCCCACAAAGTGCCTCAAAATTAAATGTTTTGAGGCGCTTTTATTTTTAAATCAAAAAACCTTTTTAAATAAAACCTCAAAATAGCCTAATTTCAACTGAACACTTTACTAAACACTATTTGAGAGAACAATATTAAACGGAAAAAGCCGAAATGATAAATCCAAAGTGTCGCCAAACTCTTATAAATTCATTCCGGCTTAATTCAAAGCAATTTCAAATATGATTAAAAATTCCCGCATTCTTTTCGAAATATTTTTAATTCTTTTCACCATATCCATATTTTAATATCCCTAAATTCATTTTGCTTATCGTAAACAAAATTATCTTCCGGTCTTTTAAATAATTTTTCTTCCGGTTATCCAACTTAATCCGGTATGGATTTTAATATTGATTGTAACAGAAAGAAATATATTTTGATTTATAGTAAGCAAAATTTAGTTTATATAAATTAACGGAGGGATAATTTGCTGGCAATGAATTTTCGCGGACCCTTTAGAGTCCGTGCTGATTTTAACAAGCCTTACCCTGAAATAAAACATCCCGGTGATGCAATTGTTCGTGTAACCCGTACTTGCATTTGCGGCTCCGATCTTCATTTATATCACGGTTTGGTTCCCGATACAAGAGTCGGAATGACCTTCGGGCATGAATTTACCGGAATTGTAGAAGAAACCGGTTCCGAAGTTACTAAATTAAAACCGGGTGATCATGTTCTAGTGCCTTTCAATATTGCATGCGGAACCTGCGCTTTTTGTAAACAGGAACTTTACGGAAATTGTCATGAATCAAATTCACAGGCCACTGCTGCCGGTGGAATTTTCGGATACTCACACACTGCCGGCGGATATG
>CBDUBH010000023.1:0-38943 GCA_965365345.1 uncultured Melioribacteraceae bacterium | reverse complement strand
TTTGTTTCGGCAAATGCGGAAACAAGAAATGTAATAAATCCTATCGGCTGTAAAAATGCATTCCACATCCAACCAAACTGAGCATCTACAATTGAAATAGGCCTTAACGAACCGGCAAGCATAATTACTCCGGCAATGGAAAATCCCATTGAAACTTCGTAAGAAATCATTTGTGCAGAAGAACGGATTCCGCCAAGCAATGAATACTTACTTCCCGATGACCAACCGGCAAGTGTTAAACCGTAAACTCCCAATGAAGTTAATGCCAGTACATAAAGAATTCCGATATTAACATCTGCAACAACTAATTGAACTGTTTTACCGGCAACTTCTATTGCAGGACCAATCGGAATTACGGCATAAGTTGTAAATGCTACAAAAAGTGCAATAAACGGAGCAAGCGCATGTATAAATTTATTTGAATTTGTCGGTACAATATCTTCTTTTAAAAGAAGTTTCAAAACATCGGCAAAAGGTTGAAGCAATCCGTAAGGACCTACTCTGTTCGGCCCGACACGATACTGAATCCAGGCTGATATTTTTCTTTCAAAATAAACTAAGTAAGATACCGTAAAAAGCATTAAAGATATTACAATCAATATCTTCAGCAATGATATTCCGATAATTGTTAATACATCCATAATTATTAAAATTTCTCCGGTTTATACTGATGTAACTTTATTTACTTTAGAATTAATTTTTAACATTGCACCTAATTCACCTATTAAATCATAATCCAAGCCATCAAACTCGGGGATGGTTTTTGCAATATCGTCAAAAATTTCTTCCGCCATTTCATACTTCATTTTAACGCCAAGCAATGTTGCAACAGATTGTAACATTTTCCATGTCGGTTGTGCGTCGACTTTATTGCTTTTAGCCCATTTGTCAAATTTGGTTCCGAATTTATCCAATCTGCTCATCGCCAAATCATCAAGACTTCTATCCATATACATTGTAGCAACCGCAGGTCTTAATCTTTGAACTCTTCCCTGAAAATTAACCATTGTACCGTGTTTTTCAGAATAAGTTGAAGCCGGCAATATTACATCTGCTATTGCGGTTGTTTTATTGTAATTTGTTGCATGAACTACAAGGTATTGAAGTTTTTTAAGCGCACTTTCAAACTCAGGACTTATTTCTGCAATATCATCTTCAAGAACATAAAGTGCTTTTATCTTTCCTTGATTTATCTGGCTTATAATTCCTTCCATTCCGGAGATATCTTTTTGTCTGAATCCCGTTAATTCCAATCCAAGTGAATTCGGGGTCATATCATCTCTTTTTAAAATATCATCGCCGAATTCCGGATTGATATGTTGGGCAAATCCGATATTTTTACTACCGAAAGCTGATTTTACAAATTTGGTAAAGACAAAATTATCTTCACAAGTTACAAAAGGAGAGCTAACAAATCCTATTTCATTTGAATTAAATGATTTTAATCTTCTTGCAATTTCGGCATAAGCAACTTCATAACCTACTTTTTCAAGTCCATCTTCTTTTTTGATATAAACGCCATCAACTCTTTCATGATTTATATGTTTGAAAGTTTCGGTTCTTCCATAATCGCACATCCAGAAACTGTTAACTTCCTGATGAAATCTCGGAGTTAATCTTAATACATGATTATTTCTAACCCAGATTTCATCGTTGCATCCGCGGGAGCAGCCGGTGCAAAATGATTTTGTGCTGCTCATATCCCAAACTCTTGCCTTAAATCTGAAATCGCGGCTTGTCAATGCTCCAACCGGACAAATATCAGTTGTATTTAGAGAATAAGGATTATCAAGCGGTTTTCCGGGGAAAGTTGTAATTGTGACTCTATCGCCTCTTCTTGCAAAAGTAAGTTGATTTTCGTGCGCAATTTCATCGCAAAATCTAATACATCTTGAACACTCGATACATCTTTCGGCATCAAGCATAACATTTGGTCCCAATTCAACACGTTTTGGTTTGTGTTGTTTTTCTTCATCAAATCTGCTTTCGCCAACATTATATTTATAAGTATAATCCTGAAGCTTACATTCACCTGCTTCATCGCAAATTGGACAATCAAGCGGATGATTTATTAAGAAGAATTCCATAACCGCATTACGCGCAGCAATTGCTTTTGGCGATTCAACATCAACCACCATACCGTCAGCGGCGAGAGTTGCGCATGCGATTGCAAGTTTCGGCATTTTTTCAATATCAACCAAGCACATGCGGCAATTTCCCGAAACGGTTAAACTCGGATGCCAGCAGAAATGCGGAACAGGAATACCATTTAAAGTGGCAACTTCTATAATAGTTTGACCTTGTTCAAATTCTAATTCTTTACCGTTTATTGTTAATTTAGGCATAGGAAAATTCCCGTTAATCTTTATTTTTTTTCAATGATCTAAATAATTTATTCAAATTAAACTTTTAGTTTTCAAATACAAATTCGAAACGTTCAATTTTGATTTTAACTGATCAATTTTTTCAGGCGGCGGATTTTGCCGTACCGTTTTTTGATCTTATTATAATTTTGCTTAATGATTTTTCATCAAGAATTTCATTTGAAATTTCTAAAATATCATCAGCTGTAATTTCATCAATTTCTTTTACCGATTCTTCCACGGTTTTTAATCTGTCAAAATAAATTTCGGAGTTTGCAATTCTGAACATTCTGTTGGTCATGCTTTCCAGACTCATAAGCATGTTACCTTTTAAATACTCTTTTGATCTTTTTAGTTCAGTTTCGCCGATTTTTTTTTCACGGAGTTTTTTAAATTCATTCAGAATTATATTTTGTGATTTTGCAAACATTTTTTCGTTTGTTGAATAATAAATTCCGAATGATGAAACATCAAAATACGAATTTAAAACAGAATTAAGTTGATAGCAAATTCCGTTTCGTTCGCGCACTGCCTGAAACAATCTTGATGAACTACCTTCGCCCAAAATATTTGAAAGTAAATTTACCGCAGCGCGTTTTTTATCTTTATATCCGTAAGTTGCCCTGCCGATTATTGAATGAACTTGCTGAATTTCTTTATCAATTTCCTGTTCAACGCAAACTTTTACCGGAGCATTTTTCCGTTTGATATTTTTTTTGCCCAGATCCTTAGTAAAATATTTTTGCGTTAAATTAAGGATCGATTCATGATCAACATTTCCGCTAACGGCAATTGTTAAATTATTAAAGCCGTAATTTTTATCAACATAACCGGAAAGTTCATCTCTATCAAATTTCAAAATATTTTTTTCAGTTCCAATAACCGGAAGTGAAAGTGAATTCCCTTTAAAAATACATTCTTCAAATCTATCAAAAATAATTTCTTCGGGAGAATCTTCAATATCGTTTAATTCATCTACAATTACGCCGGCTTCTTTTTTAATTTCTCTTTCTTTAAAAGATGAATTTTGAATCATATCGGAAAGAACATCAAAAGTTTTTTCGATATGTTTTACAAGTCCGCGTCCGTAATAGCAAGTATGCTCTTTTGAAGTGAACGCATTTAAATAACCGCCGAAAGTTTCAACATCGGTGGCAATTTTTTTTGCAGAACGTTTTTCGGTTCCTTTAAAAAGCATATGCTCAACAAAATGAGAAATTCCGTTGTTCTTCAAATTTTCATCGCGCGCGCCAACATTAAACCAAAATCCCAAAGAAAAAGATTCAACATAAGGAATTTTTTCCGTAACAATTTTAATTCCGTTAGGCAGAATCGTTTTTTTATACTGTTCTATAATCATTTAAAATATAATTCGGCAATATGATATATTAATTCAGATTATAAATATAGATAATTGAAAATATGTAGTCAAGAAAGTAAAAAATAAGAATTAGAGAAAGTTAGAATTAAGAATTTTGGAAGAAGTAATTTGAAATTTGTAATGAAAGATTTATTTTTCTTTTTTCAAATTACATTTAGTGAGGGGCAATGCGAAATTTACTTTTGTATTTATTTATTTCCGCATCAGCAATTTTCGGAAATCTTCAGCAATCCGATTCAACAAATTTTACCAGATCAATTCTAAACGACAAATCAAATTTAAATTCCGATTCAGTAAAAATCCCTTTTAACGTAATGGTAAATTCAGATCCTGTAAATGCTGAAGTTTTTTAAATGATACTTTGATCGGGAAAACTCCTTTATCATTCTGTGAACTTGCTCCGGGGAATTATAACCTGATTATAAAAAAGGATTCTTTTACAGTAAAAAATATTTTGAGATTTCCTTTAAAGCAAAATCTTTATTTTCATCCCGTATTAAATTCAGAATACGGAATTATGAATTTTACAACTTCGCCGAGCGGAGCAAAAATTTTTCTGAATGATTCTTTGATCGGTCAAACTCCCTTAAAAGTAAAAATCCCAACCGGCAGAAATGAAATTAAATTTGAAAAAGAAGATTTCAAAACTTTTACTTCAACAATTCTAATTCCGCCGGCTTATCATGAGTATTTCAAAAAGTTGGATTATAAATGGGGAAAGCTAAAATTCGATAATTCAGTTTCAAAATATAATATTAAACTGAACGGCTCAAATTTGAATTTTGTAAATCCCGATGAATTAAAGATCGAAGCGGGAAATCATCTACTGGAATTTGAGAATTTTACGACAAAAGAAAAAATTAAAAGCGAGATTTTCGTAAATAATAATTCAACCACAAATATTGAAATTAAGAAAAACGCTTTTACTTTTTCCGGATTATTAAAATCAATTATTATTCCCGGTTGGGGACAATTTTCAGATGATCCAAAAATAAAAGGCGTTTCAATTTTAGGATCATTTTTAACAGCGGGAGCCGTAACTTTTATTGCTAACAATTCGTACAATGAAAAACAAGATGAATACAAAACAATTCAAACGAATTATTACAATGCGGTAAACGAACTTGAAGTTTTGAAATATAAAGAAGAAATGAAAACTTCTTATAATTCACTTTATGATTATAAGAATTTCAAAAATATTTCTACGGGAATTTTGATTGGAGTTTATGCTTATAATCTACTTGATGTTTTGGTTTTTCATTCAACAAAAGATAAGATAAATGTCAGTTATCAAAAAGAAAATTCAGTTGTTCCGGGACACTCTAATAATTCAATAAATCTGAAAATAAAATTGTAAAATCATGAGAAAAATAATTTTAACAAATATAATTTTGATTTTTTTGATCTCGTTTTTTTCATGCAGTAATGAACCTGATGTTGATTTGATTTTGAATAATATGCATGACAGCGAATCGGAAAATTATATCCCTACCGCGCCCTTTGGGTTTAATTTGATTCACTCTTCAGAAGATTCAGTTGTAATTTCCTGGAAAGATAAAAGCATAGGCGAAAGCGGATTTGTAATTGAAAGAGCGGTTGTCAAAAATTCTTATGATCCCAAAAACTATGAAATAATAGGGAAAGTTGGAGAAAATATTACACGTTATAAAGATACAACTAATATCAAAATGAATGTTTCATATTTTTATAAGGTAAGAGCATTTCATGATGATACTGTTGGAAATGATAATTACAATCATCACATTTATGTTTATTTAGAATTGCTGACTCCTACTTTTAAAATAGTAAAAGACACTTGGAGCAAAGTGGAAAATAATAATGCATATTTATACTGGAATGACAATTCCACCGCAGAAAAAGGCTTTATTTTGAAAAGAAGTATTAACGGTAAACCATTTGAAATTATAGATTCATTACCTGCAAACACAACTTCTTATATTGATCATAATTTAGATTCGATGAGTATTTATCAGTACAGAATACAAGCATTCAGTAATAATACAATAACTCCTTACGAAAAAACTTTATCTTTAAAAAGAGGTTTTCGTTTCTACAAGAAAAAAGATTTAGTTCATACACTAGAATTTTCTTTTTAGAAAGCGAAAATATAAAAGCATCTTATGTAACTGGCACCGGATCTTCTGAACCGCAGAAAATGACTATTGTTGAATTTGATAGAAATGGAAATCAAATTTGGAACCTTAACAAAACTTTCGAAATTGATTCAAGCCCTATGGTAAATCCATTTGATATCAGTACAAAAGGGAATTATTTCTTGATAAGCAAATATTTGAACATGAATGATGCACAAGAAATTTCAACTTACAATACAGTTACAGGTGATTATTTAAACAAAATTACTTTGCAAAATATTGCTCAAAATGGCGGTGTGGGTAATTGCAAATTTTCTCCCGATGAAAAATATATTGTTGCAAACCCCGGAAATAATTATGATATAATGATTTTCGACTTCAGTAAAAATAAAAATCAACTTTACAAAACTTTGGAAAATGCAGGAAAAATAGAATTTTCAAAAAATGGAAATATAGGATTTTCATATTTTGATCATAGTATGACAGAAGTAAAAATTTGGAATACAACAGATTGGAGTTTAATAAGTTCTTTTAATGTTGGTTCCTTGATTTCAGAGTTTGCAATAAGTAATGATGGAAGTTTAATTGCTACTAAACATTGGTCGGATAATTTCATAAGAATTTGGAGTTCATCCGGTGAATTAATTTCTAAATTTTCATTAGTTCAAAATAGCGGAGCTTTAAAATTTTCGCCTGATAACAATATTCTTTTTATCGGTTCAACTGCTATTTATTTAAATGATAATAATTATTATAACAGAATGCTCTCGGGAAGTACCCCACACGATTTTACAAGCGATTTTAAGAATGTTATTTATTTAGGAAATTCATATTATCCCTGGCCAGATAATCGTGGAACTTTGATGATTCTCGGAGAAATTGAATTTGAGTGGGAATTAAAAGTTATATAAGAAAACAAAAATCCCGAAGAGTTTTCTTCGGGATTTTTTGATGTAAAATTTTATTTTTCAAATTCGGATAAACCGGGAATGAAATTTTAAAAAATTTATTTTATAAACATTTCTTTCAAATATTTTACTTTGTATTCTTCGTAAAACTCACCGATTCTTTGATATGCTTTCGTCAAAGTTTCTTCGATCGGTAAAAATACAACTCTGAAATGATTTGTTCCGGGTTTTTGTCCGAATCCTGAACCATGAACCAAAACAACACCGGTTGCTTTTATCAATTCCTGTACAAAATGAAGATCATCTTCAACTTGAATTTTTGGAAATGCGTAAAATGCGCCTTCAGGTTTTACGCAGCTTATTCCGGGAATTTCATTCAACATATTTACTGTCAGATCTCTGCGCACAGTCAATTTTTTCATTGCTTCAGTAAGATGCGAATGATCGCTTTGTAAAGCAGGAGCAATTGCGTATTGTTCAGGATGATTTGCTGAAAGTCTCGCGCGCAACAATTTATTTATGGCTTCAATGTAATTTTTTAAAACTGCTTGCTGACCACTGATAATTCCCCAGCCGATTCTGAATCCGGGAGCCATATAATTTTTTGAAAGTCCGCCGAAAGTGATCACAGAAGCTTCTTTGCTTAAAGATGCAATTGAAACATGTTTTTTACCGTCGAAAATTAATTTATCATAAATTTCATCGGCAAAAATTACAAGATTGTGTTCAATTGCAAGATCAATAATTTGTTTTAAAGTTTCAAGTCCGCAAAGTGATCCTGTAGGATTATTCGGATTGATCAAAATAATTGCGCGGGTTTTATCATTAATTTTACTTTTAATATCTTCAATATCAGGCTGCCAGCCGTTTTCTTCATCTAAATAATACGGATTTTCCATTGATTGTAATTTTGAAGAAACCGCAGTATAAAGTGGATATCCGGGAGTTGGAGTTAAAACATTTTCGCCTTCATTTACAAGCGCGGTTAAAGCTAGGTCAATTGCTTCGCTGGCACCGGTTGTAACAAAAATATCCAGAACATTTTCAATGCCTTTTTGATTTGCTTCAACTTCAATTGCTTTAACGGCTTCTTTAATTCCCGATGAAGGTGAATATCCGTTATAATTTTTTAACATTGCGTTGTAAGTTGCATCAATTATCAAACGCGGAGTTTGAAAATCGAATAAATTTGGATCGCCGATATTCAAGTACAGCATTTCTTTACCGGTTTGCGCAACCTGATTTGCCAAAACAACAACATCACGAACAGCATAAGTAATATTTTCGGTTCTTACTGCCGGTTTAATTTCTTTATAGTTCATTTAAATACCCGTAAAACTTTTGTAAAATTATTTTTTTCAATTTCTAAAATTAAATTTTTAAATTGACTTTTCAAAAGAAATGATTTTTAGCGGTTAGCTTTCCGCAATCAGCATTCAGCTTTTATGCTAAGCGGGATGGAAAATAGAGATTATGATTATGAGTATGAATAGGAAAACAATTTAATTTGATATTTTGATTTTGGAAATTTTCAAATTTCATTTAGAAGTTTTTAAAATTTAAAACAATCAAGCCGCCTAATCCCGAAAGTGTTTGCGCCCAATACACTTTTCAAAATTGACGGCTTAATTTTTCCCACCCGAAACCCATTTATTCAAAATTCTACATTCTAAAATTTTACGAGGTAAGCGGATTATTTAATCCCGCTAAAATTCTGTTTTTAGTTTTTAAAGCTTCTTGTTTAACTGATTTAGGAGTTTTGGAATCTTTAATTATTTCATCGCATCCGCTGATAATTATTTCGCGGTTATGTGCAAATCCGTAATATCCCAAAGCATCCAAAATTGCAACTCTTGTAACGGATTCTTCCTTATTTGATTTTGCTAAATCTACCAATTCCGGAACTGCCTGAATGAAATTATAAATCCTGAAATTCACTGCTTCTTTAACTTTTTTGCGCGGTTTTGCGGTATCATCTTTTATATTTGCTAAAAGTTCTTCATTAAGCCATTTATTTGAATTAAGCATTATCTTTTTGTAATGATCTTTCAGATCATTTTTTTGCGCAAGCACGGGAATATTATCAATTTCTTTTGAAACTTGATGATATGCAGCTTCGGGATCGATCAAAACAATTGAACGGCGTAAATTGAAGATCACTCTTTCAGATTCATCAGAAATTAATTGTTTTGCCATCAAAGGAATATATTCTTCCCTGCCAACTTTCCCCATCCAAACTGCCGAAATTCTTCTTATATATTCAAAAGGATCATTTATGGAAATTTTTAATAATTCTTCAAAAATTGTTGAATTTATTTCAGCTAAATATTTCAAACTGTGAAATCTTATTACAACTGATTCTTCATTTAAATAATAATTCTGAAGATCTTTTTCGTAAGTGTTTCCGTAATTTTTGTAAAGCATGAAAATCGCTAAATTTCTTAACGGAATTGAATTTGATGATAACATTTTCTGCCAGAATTCAACATTGTTTGTGTTCAAAGTTATCAAATTATTTACGTTAAGATCGCTTACGGATTCAAAATGAAAAGTCGGGTCGCCGATTAAATGAGATTCAAGCATGTTATTTTTTTTGTGTAGAACTCCGAATCTAACTCCGTAACTTAATAACCCAATAAATTCGCCTGACCATTGATCCTGTAAAACAGTAGTTGAATTTCCGATTCCCGCAACTGAATTTCCATTACCAAAAATGTATTCGCCGGCAATGTATTTATCTTCATGAAAAGCGCCGTTATAACATTGATCAAAAATGATAAATTTCGGCTGCGGTGCAATTTTGCGGATATCTTTTATATAAATATTTTTTGAATATTCATCAGCGGAATCTTTTACAATTTGAGTATGATCAAAAGTTCCTTCAAACCATTCTTTTGGCGCGTCATATTTTTTAGAAAGTTCATCAATCGCTTTTTCGGCAGAATTTCCCGCGTAAATTGATTCACGGACTTTATTTCTTAAACTTTTTTTAACCGCTTCAATTTGATCTTGAGTTTTGGAAAAAGCAGCATCTTTATTTAGATATTGAACATCTTCATCACCGTGAGCGTGAAAAATTGCAAGATCCAGATCTTTTTCCTGAAGTTCACGTAAAAGCATATCTTTTACGGAATAATTGTTCATCGTATGATTTAATTTTTTCAATTTTCCGCCGGGTTTAAATAACTGCGGAAATTCTTCTTTTAAAGAAAGCTGCTCATCGCTCCATGAAGTTATTGATTCTGAATGATAACCGTAACCGGTAAAAACTAGAGCGTTATCAAGCGGATTTTTAACTTTTTTAAGTTCGGCAACTTTTAAAAGATAATTTTTGATCTTTTCATATTTTGAAACTCCGCCTTCAGAAGGCTTGATTCTCGCGCTGTATATTTCTCTTTCAATTTTTTGCGGTGAATCAGGCAAAAGCGAATAATAATGATAAAGTGAATTTCTTTTATCGGGATTTAAATATCTGAATTTAAGATCGAAATCATCATAAAATCTATCTGAAGGAACTGAATTTCTTTTAAGCGAGCCGTAAGTTGAACGGTCTAATTTATCTGATGAAGTTAAATGTTTTGCGTCAGAGATCATTGGAATTGGAATATCACCAATAAAAACAACGCCTTCCAAAGTTTTAAATTCTTTGTAAAGTTTTACAATTGCATCTTTAACTTGTTGAGGATTTTTCCAATCGTTTACCAAAATGTAAGTTCCAAGTCCGTCATTTTCAACAGATTCTTTATAAACATCAACTGCGCCATCGGTATTAAGATAAGTTTGTTCGTCAACAACAATTGCAAAAAAAGTAGGAGTTGATTTTGAGGGAGTTTTCAGAACTTCTTCAGCGCGCATTGTTAAGCTTGCAAGCAAAAATATCAGAATAAACTTAATTTTGGTCATTTCAATCTTTTCTTTTGTTCAACTTTTCAAACTTTACAACTCAATTGAAATGCCAATAAAAAATTTGATTTAGGATCTAAAAACGGAATATTAAATTTCCTGAAAAATAAAGTTTGGTTAATATTAAACACTTGAGGAAATAATCGCGGAGATTTTTTTGTGACTAATTTTAATGATTCAAAGATTAAAAGATTGTTCAATTAATCCGTCATTCTTGCTAAGTCGGGAATCGGGAGGCTTACAAATTTTGAAATCGATATTTAAAAAATGTGTAGGGATACAGCAAGCTGCATCCCTACTTTTTTACAATGGTAAATCTGATAATTTTAATGAAAAATTTGCGAATAATTTTAATTGATCAAATTTGTTTTTGGGTTAGAATTTTCCATGAAAATTGTTTGAGTTGGGTAAGCAAATTCAATTCCGCGTTTTTCAAATTCTTCAAAGATTCTGATGTTTATATTATGATGAACTTCGGCGTATTTTACAAATTCTGAACTTAACACAAAATAAACTACTTCGAAAATTAAACTGAAATCGCCGTAAGATAAAAAATGTGCACGGTCATAAACCGCAATTTCATACTCTTCAATTATACTTTTTATAATCTGCGGAATTTCTTTTAAATGCTCCGGTTTTGTTTGATATGTTACGCCGAGTTTGAAAAGGACTCTGCGTTTTTCCATTCTTTTGTAATTGTGAATTCTTGAATTTGTTAAATTTGAATTTGAAAAAATGATCTGTTCGCCGCTAATGCTGTTAACTCTTGTTGTTTTGATCCCTACTTTTTCAACTGTTCCCATTTTATCATCGACAATTATAAAATCGCCGATCTGAAAAGGTTTATCAAAAAATATTACAAAATAACCAAAAAGATCTCCCAAAATTGCCTGCGCTGCCAACGCAACAGCAATACCTCCAATTCCGAGTCCGGTAATTACCGCAGAAATTTCAAATCCCAAATTATCTAAAAGAAAAACAATTCCTATTGCCCAGATAAGCAAACTTACTAAACTTGAAACGCCTTTAATTTGCGCAGGATTTTTTTCAGCTGATTGTTTTTTTTCCCAAACATATCTGATTGAATAATTAATGATCAACGAAAAAAATCTAATTGCAAGAAAAGTAAATATTACCACCGAAATATATTTTACCGAATTTTGCGCTGCTTGGGATAAATGAAGAGAATTTACTGCGAAATAAATTGCCAGGAAATAAAAAGCGGGAATTATAAATTTTTCGAGCTGAACAATTACAAAATCATCAATTGCCGTTTCGGTTTTTTCAGCCCATTTTTTAAATCTTTTTAAAAAAATGCCTTTGAAAATTTGAACTGCGGCAATTATAATTAGAAAAATTGCCAAAGCTATTAAATAATTATAAACTGAATTTCCTAAATATTCATAATATAAAACTTGATTTATCAAACTTCCTCCATATTACTGTTTTCCTGAAAATTTCAAATATAAAAAAACTAAAGGGAAATTTGAATTTATAATTAATAAAATATTTTTATTGATGAACAAATTTTGAAATTTACATTAAATATTTATTTTATTTTTTATTTGTGGGTTTATATCTTTTTCGAAGATTCAGGCAAAAAAAAGCCGCTTGATCAATTAAGATCAAACGGCAAAATATAAATTTTAATAAATAAAAATTTTATATAAGTAAAATCAGTGAATTTCAGTATCGGTAAAAGCGATAAGATCTTTAAGCACATCAACAATTTTGTAATATTCATTTGATTTATCGAAAAAGAAATCAGCGCCGGATTCCAAACAAATTCTTCTGTATTGCGGAAATGAATAATTTGTTAAAACCATTACTAAAGGAGAATTTTCTTTTCTTTTAATCTCCTTTAGTACGTCAATTCCGCTTCCGCCCGGCATTCTAATATCTAAAATTACGGCATCGGGATTGCACTGATTTATATATTTTATAGAATCATCAACATTTTGCGCCTCGCCGACAACATCCACACCTTTAATTTCTGAAAGAATATTTGCAATTCTTTCTCTCACTACTTTTGAGTCATCTGATATAAAAACCCGCAAGGTTGAATTTGTGAGGTAGTTTTGTTTGTAATTGTATGCGTATTGATTCATAATTTTAAGGATTTTATTTGCAGAATCTTTTAGTTAATGATACTATAAAATTGTCAGTTTCGATATAGGAAGAATTCGCTTTTTTTTGTAAGATTTTTTTTTACAAGTCAATTTTTATTCCACTAATTTATTTTGAATTGCATAATGAGTTAATTCCGCATTTGTTTTCATATTCATTTTTTCAAGTAAACGCGCTCTGTAAGTGCTTACGGTTTTAACACTTAATGAAAGTTCGTCTGCAATTTGTTTAGCTGTTCTTCCGGAGGCGATCATCCGCATAACCTGATATTCCCTGTCAGATAAAATATCATGAACCGGCTTATCAAGATTTCTTTCAATATCGCTTGCAAGAAGTTCGGCAAGTTGTTCATTGACGTATTTTCCGCCATCCAAAACTTTTCGTACAGCTTTTATAAGTTCTTCCGGTGCGCTGTCTTTTGTAAGATAACCGGAAGCGCCGGCACGGATTGCACGTAATGCAAATTGTTCTTCGGAGTGCATTGTTAAAATCAAGACCGGCAATTTAGGCTTTATTTTTTTCACTTCTTTTAAAATGTCTAATCCGCTTAAACCGGGCATTGAAATATCGAGAATTACAACATCCCATTCCTTCGAGTAAATTGCTGACATAACCGCAGGACCGTTTTCAGCTTCACCGCATTGAAACTGTCCGCTTTCTTCGGTTAGAATTTGTTTTAAGCCTTGTCTTACGATCGCGTGATCATCACCGAGTAAAACTTTTATCATAAAGTTCCTCCGCTCTCTATAACTCCGTCAAGTGGAATTTCTACTGTTACGGTTGTTCCCAAATTCGGAATTCCCTTAATGCTGAATTCACCGCCTAATAAATGTGTCCGTTCTCTCATGCCTAAAAGTCCGAATGATCTTGTATTCTTGATTTCAGAATCTGTAATTCCTTTACCATTATCAGAAATCATCAAAATCAATTTATTCCCCTGAATTTCCATTCTAACATCAATTTGAGTTGCTTCGGCATGCCTGGTAACATTAGTCAAAGTTTCCTGAAAGATTCTGAAAATTGCCGTTGATCTTTCCTGATCGAGTTCCATGTCTTTAGGTAAAGTAATTATGTTGCAGTAAATTCCGGTTCTGTTTTGAAATTCCTGCGCCTGCCATTCAATTGCTGCGGAAAGTCCAAGATAATCCAAAACTCCCGGACGCAATTCCGATGAAATTTTTCTTACGGTTTTAATTGTGGCATCAACAAGATTTGACATGGTTTTAAGTTTGTTGATGAAAGGTTCATTTTCATTTTCGTTAACAAGCATTTTTTTATTGATCCAGGAAATATCCATTTTCAAGCCGGTTAATGCTTGTCCTAATTCATCATGAATTTCACGCGCAATTCTTGTTCTTTCTTCTTCTCTTGCATTTTGTAAATGCGCTGAAAGTCTGCGCAGCTGCTCCCTTGAATTTTTCACCTGAAATTGTGCAAGTTTAATTTTTTGATAAGCCAGTGCATTACGGATTGTAATTGAAGCGATTTGTGCAAGTGAAGAAAGTTTATTAAGATCGTTTTCAGTAAAGTTGCCGCTTTTGTTCATCACTTCTAAAAATCCCATAACTTCATTTTCGGAATCAACAATCGGGACGCAAATTAAATTATTGATACCAAAACGATCTATAAATTCTTTTGTAGTGTTTTGATTTTCTTTTGCATCATTTATCAAAAATGAATCTTTTGTAGTAATAACTTTTCCGGGAATTCCTTGATCAGGCGACCAGCAATATTCAAAAATTTCGGGCGTACCTGAAAGAAATATTTTTTTGCACATCATTCCTTCTGCAGTGCGCAAACCTGAACAGCCGGATTCCGATCCGATCAAATTAATGCCCTCAACAGTAAGCACATCCATTATATGATCGACATCCAAAGTTGCGTTAAGCTTTTCGCTAATGTTAAGCAAAGTGTTAACGGTATTTTCAGCATCTTTTAATTTTGTAATATCGCGAAGATTAATCAAAATTCCGTTTACATCCGGATCTTCCAAAAGGTTTTTCATGATGCTTTGGAAATAATGCCAATCGCCCTCGGAATCTTTTAATCTGAATTCCGTAGTATCAATTGAATTAGGTTCAGAGCGCAATTCAGAAAATATTTGAACGATTCTTCTAATATCATCACGATGAATATAATTTAAAATGCTTTTACTTTTAATTTCATTAGGAGGATAGCCCAAAATTCTTTTAACAGAACTGCTTACATAAACAAATTCGCCCTTATCATTAACTGTAATTTTGATATCCAGAGAATTATCGGCTAATGCCTTATAAAAATTATAACTTGAAATTTGATTTTCCATTAAAGATTTTTCCGGGATTTTCCGTTTACCGGAAATTCCGTTTTCTATTGATTCATGATAATTTTCAATTTTTTCTTCCACGGCAAAATTTTGCTTTTCTTTTTCAATATGATGTCCAAGGAATTATAATAAAATTATTATTTAAGATTTTTTCAACCTTAAAACTTAAATTAAAATTCCGTTTTGAAAATTATTTAATAATGAAATTTGAACACAATGAAAATGTTAAACAAAATTTTAAAATGAACAAGGAAATTCGCGGAACTCTTAATTTTTAAGGTCCGTTAATTTTTAATAAGTTCAGATTACAACCATCTCTATTTAAAATTTAATGGTATGATTTTCGTCCGGAACGTGATAAGCCATGCACCCTTTTTTTAATAATTTAAGATAAAATTTATCATTAAGCAAAATTTAATTATTATAATTTTAAGTTTTTTTTCAATTCTTTTATTACTTTAACTTTTATTTTTGAAAGCGGTAATTTATACACTGAATTGAATTTTTTATTTTAAACGAAATTCATTTTATTATTAAGATAATTAATTGAAATTAAAATATGCGGCAGGATTTATGGAAGATATTTTAAAGATCAACTACGAAAAATATAAACTTGAAAACGGGCTGGAAGTAATTCTTTACCAGGAAAAATCGCTTCCGCTTGTTGCAGCAAATATTTGGTATAAGGTCGGCTCATCAAATGAAACAAAAAACAAAACCGGTTACGCACATTTATTTGAACACATGATGTTTCAAGGTTCGCAAAATATCGGTAAACAATTACATTTCAAATATATTCAGGAAGCCGGCGGAAGTTTGAACGGCTCAACAAGTTTGGATAGAACAAATTATTACGAAACCGTTCCATCAAATTTTCTTGAATTAATTTTATGGCTTGAATCTGATAGAATGGGATTTTTCCTTCCGGCATTGACACAGGATAAACTTGATAATCAAATTGATGTGGTGAAAAATGAACGCCGCCAGCGTTACGAAAATGCTCCATACGGATTGGCGCACGAATTAATCACATCGAATTTTTATCCGGAAAATCATCCATACAGTTGGCCTACAATTGGTTGGATGCGCGATATTGAATCAATGACCTTAAACGATGTAAAAGAATTCTTTACGAAATTTTATACACCGAACAATGCAACTTTAGTTGTTGGCGGCGATTTTGAAATTGATGAAGCAAAAGATCTGATCGAAAAATATTTCGGCGAAATTCCTGCAGGAAAACTTCCCGAAAAAATTCAAGTTGAAGATTTTATACTAAAGGAAAATATTTATCTTGTTCATAAAGATAATGTTCAGCTTCCAAGAATTTATTTGAATTGGAAAACCGTAAATTCATTTACTGAAAATGATGCCGTGCTCGATGTTTTAAGTTACGTTTTAAGCGGTTCGAAAACTTCACGACTTTACAAAAATCTCGTTTTTGAAAAAGAACTTGCCCAAAATATTACGGCTTATCAATATTCGGCAAAACTTTCCGGAATGTTCAGCATAATTGCAACTGCAAAACCGCGCGTAACTTTAGATCAAATTAAAGATGAAATATTTTTACGTCTTGAAGAAATTTTTACAAACGGCGCAACCGAATCCGAAATTGAAAAAGCAAAAAATAACGCAAAAGCATCTTTCATTTTTTCGATGCAGAATCTGGCAAATCTCACAAATCAATTAAATGAATATAATTATTTTTTGAATGAACCAAATTCATTTTTGTTTGATCTGAACCGTTATCAAAAAGTTACGGCTGAACAGGTAAAACAAGCCGCTTTGGAATTTTTGCAAAAACCGTATTTAGAATTGCGTGTTGTTCCTCAAAACAGTCTGGAAGGTTAAAATGAAAATAAACAGAGAATCGGTTCCGCTTCCCAATAAAGAAATTGACTTTAAACTTCCCGAAATTCAAAAATTCAAATTGAATTTCGGCTCGGAAGTTTATTTTGTTAAAAAAGAAAATCTGCCAATCACACAATTCGTTCTAATTTCAAATGCCGGCAGCAGATTTGATCCAAACGAAAAAAAAGGCGTTTCAACTTTACTTTCGGCTTTGATTGATGAAGGCGCCGGCGGATTAACTTCACTTGAAATTAATGATAAACTTGAAACTTTGGGAAGCATGCTTTCAGTTTCAAACAGTCAGGATTCATTTATATTTTCGCTTCTCACTTTAAATGAAAATTTACAAGATTCGCTCGATGTATTTTCAAAAATAGTAACTTCTCCAAATCTTGATGAAAAAGATTTTCTTCGCGAAAAAAGAAAACAACTTACGCGAATAATTCAATCGAAAGATAATCCTTCTTACATTGCAGGAACGGTTTTTGAAAAATTAATTTACGGAAGAAATAATCCTTACGGTCTATCTGAACTTGGAAATCTTCACACGGTTGAATCAATTGAACTTGAAGATATGCAAGCTTTTTACAGTTCATTAATTACGCCTTCAAATTCTACTTTTATTGTTACCGGAAATATTGAAAAAGATGAACTTGCCGCAAATCTTGAAAAATATTTTTCAAATTGGAATGACGTTCAGCCGCTGATTTTTACTCCCGCTGAAGTTAAGCCGCATCCAACTAAAATTTATTTTGTTGATAAAAAAGATGCGCCGCAAAGTGAAATTATTCTGGGGCATATTTCAAAAGGAAGGCACACTCCGGATTTTTACGCACGCCAGATCATGAATTCAATTTTGGGCGGACAGTTTACCAGTCGCATCAATTTGAATTTACGAGAAGATAAAGGATTTACTTACGGCGCGCATTCATCTTTTCAATTCAATGCTTTTGATGGGGTTTTCAGTGCCGGTTGTGCTGTCGATACTGAAAATACTGCTCCGGCAATTCGCGAAATCATAAATGAATTAAACGGAATTATTGAAGAAGTAAAACAGGAAGAACTTGAATTTGCAAAATCATCTTTTATAAGAAAATTTCCTGCAATGTTTGAAACTTACGGACACATCGCACGGAATTTGGCAAACATTGTAATCTATTCTTTGCCGATTGATTATTATGATAATTACATCAGCAGAATTAAAAATGTAACTTTGCAGGAAGTTTCAGATGCTGCAAAAAATAATATTTTAACAGAAAATTTAACGGTTGTTGTAGTTGGTGATAAGAACAAAATTCCTGAACAATTAAAAGAATTGAATTTGGGAAATATTACTGAACTAAATGACGAAGGGGAATTTTTAGGTATTACATAAAATTTTTCTGACTATTTTTTGATCAATAAAAATTACAAAGCGTTATTCAAATTTTTGAATGACGCTTTTTTTATTTATTTCAAAATCCGAAATTTAATCCCGAAGGTGAAACAAATCGTGTTCCTTTTTTTCTGTGCTTTTCAATTAGCGGAATAATTTCATCAATTTGATTTGCGTTAGCAACAAAAATTCCGTTGCTGCCAACAGGAATTCCATTTAAATATTTTTCGAAAGACTGCTCCAAAGTTTCGCCTTCAACTTGTTTTAAGTTGAAAAAATCGCCGAGTTTTACAAGCCGCATTTTCCTTTTGGCAAATCCTTCTTCAATTAATTTTGCAAGTTCCGAATTGTAAACTTCCGAATTTTCATCAATCAAAAATAATTTTGTATCGGAAAAATTACTAATAATGCTGCGAAGGGATCTTCTAAATCTTTTTACTTCCATTCCCGGTGAAAGTTTGTAAGCAGGTTCATTCAATTCATCATTGATAATTGTTACGAATTCTTTTTCGGATCTAATAATTTTTTTCTTTAAACTAAACGATTTTTCAGATGGATAAAGTACGACGGCAAATTTTTCGGGTATGTTTAAAATCCGTTCCATTTCGTTATCGCTTAGATCGTAAAATTCATCTAAAATAAATCCTAAAAAGAAAATTTCGCGAAATGATTTTTTATCAATATTAAATTCCAGATTTAAAATTACGCTGCCGTTATCTTCAATTGTCGCAAAAGATTTTCCGTTCATAACAGCTTCTTTTGATTTTACTTCAACGCCGTCATCGTAAAATCCGCCTGTTAACCCCAATAAAATCACAGGAACGGGAAGATCTTGCGGAACCGAAATTTTGTAATTTATTACGGATGTATCTTTGGAATTTAATTGTTCAATTGAAGTTTGAGAAATTCCGTAGCCAGAAAGAATATTTTGAAATTTTACGCTGATCTCATTTTTTGTAAGAAAAGTTTTTAATTTGGGTTTCTCGGGTTTAAAAAGCAATTCCAAAACGGTATTTGCCAAAAGCAAAATTACCGCAATGCCCAATAAAATTTGGATGATCCTTTCCTTGTTCAGAATTTCCTCACACAAAACTTTTTTCGAAATGAATAAAAATCCGGATGATAAATATATTGATTTGCAAAATATAAAACAGCGGAAAATGTGAAGTTCGCAAAAAATTAATTTTGATATAAGAATTAATTCCTATTTCAATAATGAAATGGAAACAATAAAATCAATCGAAAAATTTATTACTAAAATTTTTATTTAGATCTAATTTGAATTTAATCATCCATTCTTTTTAAAATAGTTTTCATTTGGGATATCTCTTTTTCCTGTGATTTTATAATTTCTTCTGCTAATTTTTTCACTTCAGGATCAGAAATATCAGCATTTTTACTTACTAAAATTGCAGATGAATGATGCGGAATCATAGCTTTCATAAATTGTTCATCACCAACCGGAGTTTGAGTTCTAAGAAGTATGAGAGATAAAATAAAGACCGAGAAACCGGAAATTATAATTATCATATTTAATCTTTTATTCTGATACATTTTTTTCATTAATAACAACATCACCAAAGCCATCGGAGAAACCATCAACAAAGTCATATAAAATCGTGACAAACTTAAATAAATATGATTCGCTT
This sequence comes from uncultured Melioribacteraceae bacterium, assembly GCA_965365345.1. Classification (GTDB taxonomy): domain Bacteria; phylum Bacteroidota; class Ignavibacteria; order Ignavibacteriales; family SURF-24; genus CBDUBH01. Next base: position 18,967 of record CBDUBH010000023.1, on the reverse strand, counting down.
CTGCAACATTTAAAAACATTACGGTATACATTATAAAAAAGGAAATTAGAAGCATTAAAAAGAATTTTTTGTAGTTCTGCATTTCCATATCTTTTTCCTTTAAACATTTCTTAAGGAATTTTTTTAATTAGAAAAAAGTGTCATTCCGGCGAAGTCCGGAATCTGACGCTTATAATGATGGAATAAATTTACATTATCATTTATTTTTAAATCCGGCTTTTCGTTTTTCCAGAAATGCTTTTGTTCCCTCTTTGAAATCTTCTGTTGCGCAGCATTTCCCGAAAAGTTCGGCTTCAATTTTTAATCCTTCTTCCAGCGAAACTTTATTTAAGGCATTTACAGATTTTATTGCAAGTTTAACGGCTATCAATCCTTTTGATGATATTTTTGCGGCTAATTCTTTTGCTTTTGTCAAAAGTTCATCTTTCGGAAAAACTTTGCTTACCAAACCGATACGCAATGCTTCGTTTGCATCAATCATATCGCCGCTTAAAATATATTCCATTGCTCTGCCGGTATTAATTAAGCGCGCCAATCTTTGCGTTCCGCCGTAACCCGGAATTACGCCGAGATTTACTTCGGGCTGCCCGAACTTTGAATTTTCCGAAGCGTAGCGAATATGGCAAGCCAAGGCAAGTTCACAGCCGCCGCCAAGCGCAAATCCATTAATCGCGGCAATTACGGGTTTATTAAAATTTTCTACTTTTGAAAATATATTTTGTCCGAATTCCGCAAACTCAATTCCGGTTTTTTCATCAAGCTGATTTAATTCCTTTATATCAGCGCCCGCAACAAATGCTTTTTCGCCGCTTCCGGTAATAATCACTGCGCTAATATTTTCATCATTTTCAAATTCATCAAATGCGGAGTTTATTTCAGATAAAGTTTTGTGATTAAGTGCGTTCAATTTATCAGGACGGTTAATTGTAAGAATTACAATCGAGTTTTCTTTTTCGATCAAAATATTTTCATAATTCATTTTGCCCTCAAATTTTTCAGGAAGAATAATTTTTACTTTTTAAATCTTTCTAATCTTTGAATCTTTTTTACAATTTAATGAAAACGGGAATTCTAACTTTTACATCAGCAGATAAAGATTGAAGCTGCGGCAAATAATTGTAATACGCCATAACTTCCATCAAAAACATTGAAACACCAATGCCCGCATGAAATCCGAAATTTGATTTATCTTCAATAAAACTGCTTTTCCCTGAATCTAATTTAAATTGATTTGAAATTTCGGAGAACGCAAATGAGCCGCCGAGTTCAATCGTGGGAATTAAAATTATAATATCTTCAACCAAAGGCGGAAGAAATAATTTTGCGCCTAATCCAACAGGAATCATATTTACGGAAATTGCCGAGTAATCGCTTGTTCTGTAAAAATTTTGCGAACCGGCATAATGATCAAATCCGGCTTTCAAATATAAAAATAGCGGAAGATATTCATTATCGGTGTAAGAAAGTTCAAAGTTAATTCCGAGTCCGTAGGAATATTTTTCGGCAAAATCGCTTACCGGCAAACGCGGACCCAAAGCCATTGATAAAAACAAACCGCGCGCTTTACTTTTATCAAAACCTTGTGCGTAAAAATTTGCAGCGGAAATCAAAATTATAATTAATAAAAGAAATTTTTTCATCAGGATTTATTCGGGTTGTTTATTCTTTGAATTTAATAATAATGCAGTTAAAAATGAAATCAATAAAATAAATGATTGAATTAAAATTGAATAATCATTCAAAAAATCAAATTTCAATTTGAAAAATCCTTCCCACTCATTGTAATTTTTTGCAATAAATATTTTGATTAGAAAATCAATTTTACTTCCGGAAATAAGAATATTTGACCATATCAAAGTAAATAAAACCGATGCGCTTAAAATTATGTTTTTGGAAATTGATAAAATTACCGAATAAAAAACTATAATCCCGGAATAAATAATTAAATTTTGATAATCAATATTCTTGAGATCCGCCGGAATAATTTCATAAGCGAAAAGTAAAAAAAGGAAGATCAAAATTACCGGAAATTGAAATCTTAAATTCTTGGCGATCAAAAATAAAAAAAGATTTAAAATTATAAGCTGCGGTAAATTCCAGATCAAATAAACCGGAAAATCAAATATTGATGAAAATCCGAGTTCATACATAAAATCCGGGTCGGAAATTTTCGCAAGATTAAATAAATATAAAACTGCCGGAACCAAAGCTACAGCTAATAAAATCAATATGAAGATCAAAAATCCAAATTTGATCTTAGAGTTCAGAAAAAATTCTTTAGCATCGGAAAAAGAATTTTTCTTAAAAAAAATAAGCAGCGGTAAAATCGTGCTTAAATGAAATCTGAATCCGAACAAAATAAAAAATCTGTCGTAATCGTTCAATCGTAAAAAAAGACCGAGCGAATTTACAAGTAGCACAATTATTAAGGCTAAAATCATAAATCTCTTTTATTCATCTGCATTGAAAAGTTCGGTGCCAACTCCGTGTTTGTAAACGAGTTCGCCGCCTTCTTCAGCGGTTTTATAAATAAAAAATCCGCCGACCAATGCCAAAACTACAAAAAGAAATTTGATTTTGCCCGTAAATTTTTTCTTTATGAAAAAGAAAGTTCTCGCAGCAGCTAAAACAGTAAAAAACCAAAGTGTAATATTTGCATAATTTTCGTGATCATCTAAAGTCCCGAAAGGAACAATTGCGCCTTGTTCTTCAAGAACTTCCAAAACTTCTTCCGCTTGATTTCCCGTTAAAACCGCTGCAATTGCGCCTATAATTCCGAGTATCAAAATCACATAAGCAGCATTTGAAAAAAAATCATTTTTCCTGAACGCGCCGATTATTTCCAGAAGAATGTATGTAAATAAAAGCGCAATTGGAAAATGAACAAATTTAGGATGAAGTTCCGCTAAAATTTCCATTTATCAACCTTTTTATTAACGTAGAATTTAGAATTCATAATTTAGAATTTTTGGAATTTAAAATTATTGGAATTTAAATTCCTTTTAATTTAAAATAATTTAAGATTTTGTTTTTGATTAGTAAAGAGTTTTTTATTTAAAATGAAAAAGGTTAGAAAGAATGAAGATTAGAAAGATGTTTTTGTAGAGACGAAGATATATCTCGTCTCTACCATTTATTTTTGTAAAATTAATTTTCCGGAAAAGGATTTTCCATTTTCAATATTGTTTTTTTCATCCGCAGAGAACGCTTCCGCCGTTAACATTTACAACTTCGCCATTAATGTGGCGAGCAAGTCCGGAAGCTAAAAACAAAACCGGTCCGGCAATATCTTCTGCACTTGCAATTCTGTTAACGGGAATATTTTCTTCAACTTGCTTTTTGTAATTTTCATCTTCAAAAACTCCGGAAGTCATATCAGTATAAACCCAGCCCGGCGCTACACAATTTGTTGTAATTCCAAATTTTCCCAATTCCGCAGCGAGCGATTTTGTGTAAGAAATTATTGCGCCTTTCGATGATGCGTAATGCGAATAAAATGCTTCGCCGCGTTGACCGGCAGTTGAAGAAATATTTATGATTCTTCCGAAATTATTTTCTTTCATTAAAGGAATTACAGCGCGCGAAATTAAAAATGTTCCGGTCAAATTTATGCGGATCATTTCTTCCCAATCATTCAAACTCATTGAATCCGCTTCGCCGCGCTTCCAAATTCCGGCATTGTTAACCAAAATATCAATCTTACCGAAATCTTTTTTCATTTTTTTGATCTTTGAATTTACATCTTTTTCACTTTGCAAATCCATTTTATACGCAAGGATTTTCTTGCCGTTTCCGAAACTTGAAATTAGTTTGCCGGCTGCTTTTTTATTTGAGTTATAAGTGAATGCAACTTCGGCACCTGCTTTTACAAATAATTTAACGCAAGCTGCGCCTATTCCCCGCGAGCCGCCTGTAATTAAAACGGATTTTCCTTTAAGATCAATCATTTTTTGTTTTCAGTAATCAGTTTTTAGTTTTCAGTATTATATATTCAAAGATAAAAAGATTAGCAAATTTTTATTCAAAATAATTTAGACTTTTCATTTTTTTAATTTTTTATTTTAAATTTTTAATTGAACATTCAATATTTCACTTTGTACAAAAATAAACCTTTTGCGGGAACGGCTTCTCCGGCAAATTCCCTGTCCTTTATTTCAAAAATTTCTTTTAAATTGCCTTCATCTAAATTTAATTTTTGAAATTTCAAAAGCGTGCCGGCAATTGTTCTAACCATTCCGTGCAAAAATCTGTTTGCCTCAATAAAAAAAATAACAAAGTCTTTTGTTTCTTTCCAATGCGCGTCGTAAATTTTGCAAATTTTATTATTCACTTCGGTATTTTTCCGCGCGAATGATGAAAAATCTTTTTCACCTAAAAAGTTTTTTGAAAGCAAATTTAATTTTTCGATATCAATTTTATGTTTATAAAAGTAAGAATATTTATAGTAAAAAGGCGATTTATATTTTGAAATAAAGTACAAATAACTTCTTTTTGTTGCGTCAAATCTTGAATGAAATTCTTCTACGACTGGCGATATTTCTTTAATCGAAATATCAAAAGGCAAAATTGAATTTAGCTGAAATTTGAATTTATGAATATCAATTTGTTTTTCCGTTTTAAAATTTGCCGTTTGTCCCAAAGCGTGGACTCCCGTATCGGTTCTTCCGCTGCCGGTCAAATTTACATCTTCTTTAAGTAAAATCTTTATTGTATCGGAAATTTTTTGCTGAACGGTTTCGGCATTATTTTGAATTTGCCAACCCGCGTAATTTGTGCCGTCATATTGAATTAAAAGTTTGTAATTCATACTTCTGATTTGCCGATTAAAATTGTATTTACAAAACTTTTAATTTTAGAAATGTATTGCTGCTTCGCTTCGGAAAATGATTTTGCGTGCGCGGCATTTTCCACAAGTAGAATTTCTTTTGCTCCGGTTTTCTTTTCGTAAAGATCCAAAGTCATTTTTAAAGGAACATAAAAATCATTTTTTCCGTGGATAAATAAAATTGGAATTTTTGCATTGTGAATTTCAGAAACCGGTGAAACTTCATCAAAATGAAATCCCGAACGGAACTTTGAAATTTTGCTTGCAGTTTGTAAAAAGTAAAGATCTGGCAATTTATAATCTTCACGCAAACGAATTTTAAGTAGTTCGGTCAAATCGGAATACGGACAATCAACAATATAAAATTTTACAGAATTATTTTTCGGATTTATTACTCCCGCGTGAAGTAAAGCGGTTGCACCGCCCAAAGATTCACCATGAACTCCGATCGTTCCACCGGGAAATTTTTCTTTTACTAATTCAACAACTTTTTCGAGATCAAATTTTTCATAAAATCCGTAGCTTATTTCTTTTCCGCCGCTCAAACCTTGCGCTCTGTGATCAAAACTTAAAACGTTGAAATTAAGATCAAGAAAAATGTCAGCAATTTTCATTAAAGTCCATTTATCTCCGCCAAGTCCGTGCGAAATAATCATCGTGTTTACTGATTTTTTTTCTGCATAGATCAATACTGCATCAAGTTCATAACCGAAATCGGATTTTATTTTTAACTCTTCCTTTTTCAGGCGTTCTAATCTTGCATGATCAAAAGAATTATTTTCGATCTGATCGGTAAAACTATTTTTTCCGCGATTGTAATTTCTGTAAACCACCTTGTTATAGATATAATTTCCGAGCAAAAGATAAATTGCGCCAAGTGAAAGTATACCGGCAATTACAAAAAATAAAATTTTATTCATTTAAAGAATTTCTTGATTTGATGATTTGAATTTTTACCGGAGAATTTAAAATGATTTTCTAAATGAAATTATTAATTAAAATTATTTCTGATCAAAAATCTGATAAATAATCTATAAAAAATTTCCTTTATCAAAATTGAATTTGAATTTTTAAGAAAAAGAACTTCAAAATGAAGTAACAAAATTAAATCTTAACCCGTTAGAAATTCCAAATTGTGTTTCCGGCGAAACCGAAATATTCCAGCTTTGCTTGTTGCTTAAACTTTTATTGTAACGGTTTACACTTCTTACAGCATTTATTGAGCTGATTATTCGGTTAACAAACATTGCTCCTACAACAAATCGCAAATTATTGTAAGCGCGTTCGCTTGATTCCCACATATTTCTGTATTCACCAAGTGTATTTTGATCGCCCCAATTCCAATAAAAATTTTCGGCATTGTATAATTCAGTAAATTCCCTATCCAAACTTTTTCTTCTGTTAAATTCGTCAATACTTACAAATTCAGAAATATCCGCATAATAATCCTCATCTTTACCTTCGGGATTTATACCGCCTTTTGTAATTGCAAACGACATATAATTATCTTTTTGCCAATTTCCATAAGCATCAACACCGAAATATAATCCCCAAATTGCGCCTTCGGAAATCGTAAAATATTTTCCGCTGTTAAAATTTCCGGCGTAAAGTTCACCCATTCCCGGCAAAACCAGAGATAAAAGCAAAGCCAAACCGGGATTTTTTTTCTTTTGATCAATTTGAATTTTTGCCGGCAGATCATTTTCAAAATTTGAAATTTGAACATCGTTTTTCAAATCAAAAATATTTTTATGAATATTTTCCTGAGCAAAAACCGGTGAAAAAGTTATTAACAAAATTAGAATGTATTTCATTTTTCAGGCTATAATTTAAAAGTAAAATTAAAAATTGTATTTAAATTTGAATTTATCAAGTAAACTTTGAAATTAAATTTACGATAAAATTTTTTGAAAGGAAAAGTTTTAATAATGTAGAATGTAGAATTTTGAATACAAAATGAAATTTTCAGTATAAGTCTTTATGCCGGCATCTTCAAGAATCTTTTTAATACACAAAGATTAAATGACGACTGGCCTTTTCATCTTTGAATATTTTCATCTTTGAATCTTTTCATCTTTGAATCTTTGATTTTTTTTCATTCAAGACAAAGATTTTTATTAAGATCCAAGATTTCAATTTGTGAAAGTTTATTTATTTTTTCTTCATTATAAATTTCTTTTACGCGAACATAATTTGATGCAAATCCTTGCATAAACCCATTATGATTTTCATGTTCAAATAAAACTTCCAAATTGCTGCCAATATTATTTTGGTAAAACTCAATTTTTTTCTTTTCGCTTAAAATCCGCAGCATATTATTCCGGCGTTTTCTTTCAGGAATTTCAACTTTACCCGGCATTTCAATTGCTTTTGTATTTGGTCTTTCGGAATAAGTAAAAACATGAAGATAAGAAACAGGAAGTTCTTTTAAAAAATCATAAGTTTCTAAAAATTCCGTTTCATCTTCTCCGGGAAAACCTACAATAACGTCAACCCCGATTCCAACATCCGGAATTTTGGCAACTAATTTTAAGATCAAATTCTGATAATCTTCTTTTTTATAGCGGCGCTGCATTAATTTCAGAATCTTTTTGCTTCCGCTTTGTAATGGAATGTGAAAATGTTTGCACATTTTTTTGTTATTTGCTGCAAGTTCAATGATTTCATCGGTAAGTAAATTCGGTTCAATCGAACTTATTCTAATTCTGAATTCGCCGGGAATTTCAACCATCTTTAATAGAAGTTGATACAAATTTGTTTCAATGAATTTTCCGTAATCGCCAACATTTACGCCGGTAATTATAATTTCTTTGTAACCTTCATCAACTAATTTTTTGAAATTTGTTAAAACTTCCTCAACAGAAAGACTTCTGCTGTTACCGCGCGCAAGCGGAATTGTACAAAATGAACATTTATAATCGCAGCCATCCTGAATTTTTAGGAAAGCGCGGGTTCTGCTATCGGCATCGGTTGAGTAAGCGGCATTTACTTCGCTTAATTTTTCGGTTGGAGAAACATAAATACAGGAAAGTTCTTGTTTTTCGAAATTATTGAAATATTCGAAAAGTTTAAATTTTTCGTTGCTTCCAAGAACTGCATCAACTCCTTCAATTTGAGAAATTTCATCTGAACGAAGTTGCGCGTAGCAGCCGGTAACCGCAACAAATGCAGAAGGATTTTTTCTTAAAGCGCGGCGAACAATTTGCCGGCATTCTTTTTCTGCGTTATCGGTAACCGTGCAGGTATTTATAACGTAAACATCTGCGGAATCTTTGAAATCAACAATTTCAAATCCTTTTTCCAAAAATTGTTTTCCGATTGTTGAGGTTTCGGAAAAATTTAATTTACATCCCAAAGTATAAAAAGCAACTTTACTTTGCACTTATCAGCCTTTCAAAACAAATTCACAAATTTTCTAATTAAAAAAACAGTAATAAAATCTTTTTAACGAATTTTGACTTATAAAAAAACGGCTGCGGAAAAATCTTGAAATCAAATTTCAAAATAAACCACAGCCGTAATGTTAACTATTTATTAACCTTCGGATTTTTCAGAAGAATTTTCTTGTTCTTGAGCTTTTTCAGAAGATTTAGAAGAAGGTTCTTCGTTTTCAAATCCAGGGAAATCAGAAGAATCTACACTTTCGGCATTTGCGTTTTTAATATCTTCAACAGATACTTTTTCCAATTTGTGTTTTTCAACGTAATTTTGAATTTCACTATCGGATTTTTCTTTCAATGCGCCTAATGCTGAAAGCACGATTTTCTTATTTTCTTTATCGAATTCAACAACTTTTAATGGTAATTCAATATCAACCGGGAAGTGTAAAGCTATGTTTTTAATTTTTCCGGTTGAAAGTTGAGTTACAGGAACAAATCCGTCAACTTTTTCTGAAGTTTCACCAAGTTCAACGATTATTCCTTTTTCAATTATTCTAACGATTTTTCCGTTAACCATTTTTCCTGAGGAATAGGTGTTTTCAAAACTATCCCAAGGATTATCTTGAATTTGTTTGTGTCCCAAAGAAATTTTTCTTTGATCGGTATCAACACCTAAAACAACAACTTCAATTTTTTCTCCTTTTTTAACAACTTCCCCGGGATGGCGGATTTTCTTTGTCCATGATAGATCACTAATGTGAACTAAGCCATCAACACCCGGTTCAAGTTCAACAAACACACCAAAGTTTGTTAAGTTTCTTGCAATTCCCGTATGATGTGATCCAATGGGATATTTAGCCATTAATTCTGTCCAAGGATCCGGAACTAATTGCTTCATTCCAAGAGAAATTTTCTTATCATCTTTATCAAGGCTTAAAATTACAGCTTCAACAATTTGTCCCATTGAAACGAATTGTGAAGGATGTTTAATGTGAAGAGTCCAGCTCATTTCAGAAATATGAATTAAGCCTTCAATTCCTTTTTCAATTTCAATAAATGCGCCGTAATCAGTAAGAGAAACAACTCTTCCTGAAACTTTATCACCGACTTTATATTTTTGTTCAATGCTATCCCATGGGTGAGGCAACAATTGTTTAAGTGAAAGAGAAATTCTTCTCTTTTCCATATCATAATCTGTAACAACAACTTTAATTTTTTCGTCAAGTTTAACAACTTCACTAGGATGATTAATTCTTCCCCAACTTAAATCGGTTATATGAACTAAACCATCTACGCCGCCAAGATCGATGAATACACCAAAATCGGTGATTGCTTTAACTGTTCCTTCAAGAACTTGACCTTTTTCAAGGCTTTCAAGCATAGCTTTTCTTTGATCAGCGTATTTTTCTTCAACAAGAACTTTATGCGAAACAACAACATTTTCTGTAGGAATATTGATTTTAACAACTTTGAAATCCATTGTTCTGCCAACAAATGCGTCAAAATCACGAACAGGACGGATATCAATTTGTGATCCGGGTAAGAATGCTTCAATTCCCATAAGATCAACAACCATACCGCCTTTAATTCTTTTAAGAATTTTACCTTGAAGAATTTCACCGGTATCGTGTGCATTAACAACTTTGTTCCAAATTCTTAAGAAATCAGCGCGTTTTTTACTTAATACAAGATTTCCTTCAACATCTTCTACGCTTTCAATTACGATTTCAACTTCATTTCCGATCTTAATTTCATCGGCTGAGTTAAATTCTGATTTTGAAATTGTGCCTTCGGATTTAAAGCCGACATCAAGAATTACGTTATCACCTTGAATACCGACAATTTTACCCGAAACTATTTCACCTTCTTTTACATCTTTGAAAGATTGTGAATACAATGAAGATAGCATTTCTAATTCTTCTTGAGAATACTCATCAGAATTTAAATATCTTACCTTCGTCGAAACAGGTCTTGGTTGTGGAGCACTATCAAACCTGCCGCCTCTTTCTCTGGCCATTAGACCTCCAATTAAAATTATTTTCTGTTTTTAACTTAAAGTCATCTAAAAAAGCTAAAACAGAACATACAAATTAATTTAACATTAGTTTGCTAAGGATGACTTTTTTCAAATTCTTTTATCGCGCCGAATTTCTCTTCAATATATTTTTTTACATTTTCCATTTGCCAGTGCGGTGTTGAAGTTGCGCCGCTTATCCCGACGGTTTCTACATTTTCAAACCATTCCGGTTTAATTTCGCTTTCATCTTCTATGAAAAATGTTTTTTCATTTTCTTCTTTAGAAATATTGTAAAGAACTTTTCCGTTACTGCTTTTCTTACCGGCAACAAAAATCATTACATTATTTGATCTAGCAAATTCGCGTAATTTTTTATCGCGACCTGAAACTTGACCGCAAATTGTATTTTTTGAATGAAACTCAACCGCTTCATCTTCAATTGAGCCGATATATAATTCCTCAATTTTTTCTTTTAACGCATTTGTAATTTTTGCAAATGTTTCTTTATCCATTGTAGTTTGAGAAAACAATACAGTCGGCTTTTTGAAATTTACTTTTTCCAAAGCCTCTTCAACATTTAAAACTACAATTGCGCTATCGCTTGTAACTCCGCGAAGTCCGATTACTTCCGCGTGATCTTTTTTCCCGAATATTACAACCTGAAAATCTTTATCGTAAAATTTTTTTATTCTTTCCTGAACTTTTGTAACAACAGGACAAGTAGCATCAATTATTTCAATTCCGTATTCAATTGCTTTTTGATAAGTTGATGGCGGTTCGCCATGCGCACGGATTAAAACTTTGCTGCCTTTGTGTAATTTTGAAAAATCGTTTACGGAAATTGTTTCCATTCCGATTTCGTTTAATCTTTTTACTTCAGCATTATTATGAATTATATCACCGAGTGAATAAATTTTCGGCGAATCTTTTAATTCATTTTCAGCAAAATCTATTGCGCGAACAACTCCCCAGCAAAATCCAGCAAACTTATCAACCGTAACTTTCATAAAAACACTTTCAATCTAATTTTAATTTTATTCTTGATTTATAACGATATTTGCAATTCCTTTTTTCTTTGCAACTTCGTTAACAATTTTCAGAATTTCTTCAACCTGCTCATCAATCGTAACATTCGATGTATCAACAATGTAAGCATCATCGGCTTTTTTAAGCGGACTTACTTCGCGAGTAGAATCAATTTTATCTCTGTTACTCAAATTTTGAATAATTTCTTCTAAAGAAAGATTTTCGCCTTTTTCTTGAAATTCTTTTAATCTGCGGCGGCCTCTTTCATTAATTGCTGCAACCAAAAAAATTTTAACATCCGCATCAGGAAAAACAACTGTTCCGGTATCACGTCCTTCTGCAACAATATTTGAATTATTCCCAATTATTTGCTGTTTTTCAACCAAAATTTTACGAACTTCGGGAATTTTACTTACATCACTTACATTTGAATTTACTTCAAAAGTTCTTATATGTTCAGTAACATCTTCACTATTAATTAAAACTTCGGTTTTTCCGTTAACAAATTTCAAATTTAATGTTGAATTTTTTGCTAACTCAATTATTTTTCCGGTTTCATTAATAACATTATTTTTTAAAGAAAGATATGTAATTGCGCGGTACATAGCACCGGTATCTAAATAAGTAAATCCGAGTTTTTGCGCAACTAATTTCGCAGTTGTGCTTTTTCCCGAGCCCGCAGGACCATCAATCGCTATTTTAAAATTTTTTTGCATAGTTGGGAAATATACTAAATATCGGATTTTATTACAATATTAAAATGAATTGTAAAAATTGGAAATGCAAATGGATAAATAAAATTTGTGGAATGAAAAATTACACGGAATTTATAAAATTCAGCTTTTTAAATAAATATTATTACGTAGAGACGTAGCATGCTACGTCTCTACAAAATTAAATTCTTTCTTATTTTTTTTGATCTTTGAATCTTTTCATCTTTGAATTTCCTAAAATCACTCAATCAAAATATTTCGCATTGCCTCATGAATTTTCCCGTTTGTTGCTAAAAGTTGTTTATCAAAAATACTCATTCTTTCATTATTGAAATTTGTAACTTTCCCTCCGGCTTCTTCAACTAAAAGTTGACCCGCGCACATATCCCAAGGGAAAAGATGAACTTCCCAAAAACCATCAAAAATTCCATCTGCAACCAAAGCAAGATCAATTGCAGCCGAGCCTAATCTTCTTACAGCACGCGAATTCAATAAAAACTTATTAAACTTTTCAATTGCCTTATGCGGATTTTGCTTTATATCATAAGGAAATCCCGTAACTAAAAGTGAATGATTTAAATTATCATTTTTATTGACTGTCATTTTTCTCGAATTACAAAAAGCTCCGCTTCCCTTTTCAGAAGTATAAGCAAAATCATTCATTACATCGTAAACAACGCCGTAAATTGTTTCACCGTTTTTTTGAACTCCAATCGAAACTGCAAAAATCGGTAATCCATGTGCAAAATTTGTTGTGCCGTCCAAAGGATCAATTACCCAAACATATTCTGATGAATTTTTCGTTTCGCCGCTTTCTTCCGATAAAATTCCATGCGTAGGAAATTCCGTTTTGATAAAATTCATTATAGTTTCTTCTGCTTTTTTATCAACTTCTGTAACAAGATTTGAAGCATTTGTTTTAAATTCCACGGAAAAATCTTTTCTATAATTTTCCCGGATAACTGCTCCGGCTTCTTTTGCAATTTGAATAACTTTTTCGAACATATTTTCCTTCATATTTTTGATCATGAAATTTTACGAGAATATTTATTTTGAATAAAACTTCCTTTGAATATTTATTATAAAAATAAATTCCGAATTAATAAACTTATAAAGTGAAATTGTAAATTTTACAATTCAATTTTTATTTTTCTTTTTCCGGTTCAATTAAAATTTAGGATTTTATCTTTCCTTGATAGCCCAAGGCTTTTTTGGTATATTTAATTTTTATTTTTGAATATTAAAATTGATAAACGGAGATTTCTTTGAAAGAAAAATCTAATCATAAAATTGAAGTTTTGAATGAAGTTGACGATTCTTTGATGAATGAAATGCCGAAAGTGCTGCCGGTGCTTCCACTGCGTGATACTGTAATTTTTCCGTATATGATTTTTCCGGTTTTGGTTGGAAGAGAACAATCAATCCGGGCAGCAAATTATGCGCTTGAATCTTCAAAATTTATTTTTCTTGCAGCACAAAAAAAAGCAAATATTGAAGAACCGAAAAAAGAAGATATTTATCTTGAAGGAACCGTTGCAAAAATAATTCAAATTTTGAAATTGCCAAACGGATTAATGAAAATTTTGGTTGACGGTTTAATGCAGGGAAGAATTCTTTCTTTTACAAAAAATAAAGATTTTTTTGAGGCCAATATTGAAGTAATTATGCCTAAGCAGGAAAATCAAATTGAAATGAATGCTTTGCTTAGACAAATGACTTCTCTTTTCAAAGAATATGTAAAAGTTAATAAATCAATTCCAACCGAAGCATTAACTTCTTACGAAAGTATTGAAGAACCTGACAGAAAACTTTTTTACGTTGCGGCAAATTTAACTCAAGGAATTGATGTAAAACAAAAATTGCTTCAGCATTTCAGTTTGAAAGATCAACTTTACGAGATCATTAAAATCTTGAATTCTGAAATTGATATTCTGAAAGTTGAAAAAGAAATTGAAAATAAAGTTCAGGAAAATATTGCAAAAAGTCAGCGTAAATTTATAATTCAGGAACAGATAAGAATTTTACAATCTGAATTAGGCGATGAAGATGAAGTTTCACCTGAATATGCACGAATGAAAGATGCAGTTAAAAAAGCGAAACTTCCAAAATATGCTGAAGAAAAAGCAAAAGAAGAATTAAATAAATTCAAAAAAACTCCGCCAATGTCACCTGAGTCTACCGTTATCAGAAATTATTTGGAATGGTTAACTGAAGTTCCATGGCATAAACAAACAAAAGATAATTTAGATATTGAATACGTTCGCCAGATTTTGGATGAAGATCATTACGGATTGGATAAACCAAAAGAAAGGATTGTTGAACATATTGCGGTTTTGAATTTAGTGAAACAAATGCGCGGACAAATTTTATGTTTTGTTGGACCTCCGGGGGTTGGAAAAACTTCGCTGGGTAAATCCATTGCGCGCGCAATTGGCAGAAATTTTGTAAGAATAAGTTTGGGCGGCGTTCGTGATGAAGCAGAAATTCGCGGTCATCGCAGAACTTACATCGGCTCAATGCCCGGTAAAATAATTCAATCAATGCGAAAAGCCGGCACCGTAAATCCGGTAATTCTTCTTGATGAAATTGATAAAATGAGTATGGATTTTCGCGGAGATCCTTCTTCTGCAATGCTGGAAGTATTAGATCCCGAACAGAATCACACTTTTAATGATCATTATTTAGATCTGGATTACGATCTTTCTCAAGTAATGTTCATTACAACTGCAAACGTAAAATACAATATTCCGCTACCGCTTTTGGATAGAATGGAAATAATTGAATTGCCCGGATATCTTGAACACGAAAAAGTTGAAATTGCAAAACGTCATATAATACCAAAGCAATTGAAAATCCACGGATTAATTGATAAAAATGTTCAATTTGAAGATAAAGCAATTGCTAAAATTATTACAGAATTCACAAAAGAAGCGGGCGTAAGAAACTTAGAAAGAGAAATTGCAACAATAAGCAGAAAAACCGCGCGTGATATTGTATTTAAAAAACTAAAAAACGGAAATGAAACTGAATCTTCCGGATTTCCGATTTCAGAAGAAAAAATTGAAAAGTATTTAGGTGTTTCAAAATTCAGAAAACATAAAGCAAATCGCGAAGCAAGAATCGGAAGCGTAACCGGATTGGCTTGGACGAGTGTTGGCGGTGAAATTTTAAATGTTGATGCAACCATTATGACCGGTTCGGAAAAATTGATTTTAACCGGACAGCTTGGAAACGTGATGAAAGAATCCGCACAAGCCGCTTTAAGTTATATCAGGTCCAACGCAAAAGAATTAGGATTAACTCCAACTTTTTATAAAGGAAAAGAAATTCACATTCATTTGCCTGAGGGCGCTATTCCGAAAGATGGACCTTCCGCCGGAATTACAATGACAATGGCAATGCTTTCTGCGTATTCCAACAAACCGACAAGCAGCGATGTTGCAATGACAGGCGAAATTACTTTACGTGGAGAAGTTCTGCCTATCGGCGGTTTGAACGAAAAACTTTTAGCAGCACAAAGAAGCGGTATAAAAACAGTTTTAATCCCAAAAGAAAATGAAAAAGATCTTTTGGAAATTCAAAAAGAAGTAAAAGAAGGATTGCAGATTATTCCGATTTCAAAAATTACCGAAGCAATTCCCTACGTTTTTGGAAAAATTAAAACTACAAAAAAAAGCAAAGAGAAATAATGTCAGAAAATTTATTTATAGAAAAATCTCTTCCTAAAGAAGAAAAATATATTTTACTTCTTCCGCAAATCGAAAATCTTATTTCTGCTGAAGATTCTTTAATTTCAAATCTAGCAAATTTTACTGCGGCAATTAAGCAAACTTTTGATGATGTAAGCTGGGTCGGATTTTATCTTCTTAAAGAAAATATTTTGCATCTCGGTCCGTTTCAAGGAAAAATTGCCTGCACTCAAATTAAAATTGGCAGCGGAGTTTGCGGAAATTCTGCATCAAAAAAGGAAACAATAATTGTTCCTGATGTGGATAAATTTCCCGGACATATTGCATGTGATTCCGAATCAAAATCAGAAATTGTTATTCCTGTAATTCAAAATGAAAATTTGATTGGAGTTCTTGACTTAGATAGTACAAATTACAATACCTTTGATGAAATTGATAAAAAATATTTGGAAGAATTTTGCAATATTCTTGTTAAAAAATTAAATTTCGAAAAAATCCGGATCTAAAATAAATTTATGGAATATTTAGTTACAGCCAGAAAATGGCGGCCAAACAGATTTGAAGATGTTGTTGGACAAGAACACATTTCAGTTACTTTAAAAAATGCAATCAAAAATAACAGGATAGCTCACGCATATATTTTTGCAGGTCCACGCGGAGTTGGAAAAACAACCACCGCAAGAATCCTCGCAAAAACTTTGAATTGCTTAAATCCTGTTGATTTTGAACCATGCAACAAATGTGAAATGTGCGAATCTTTTAATTCCTCACAATCATTGGATATTATTGAAATTGACGGTGCTTCGAATAGAAGAATTGAAGAAATAAGAACATTGCGCGAATCTGTAAAATATGCTCCAACAAAAGGTAAATACAAAGTTTATATAATTGATGAAGTGCACATGCTCACAAATGAATCATTTAATGCACTTTTAAAAACTTTGGAAGAACCGCCCGAACATACAATCTTTATTTTTGCAACTACAGATGTTCACAAAGTTCCGCTTACAATAATTTCTAGATGTCAAAGATTTGATTTTAGAAGAATAGATTTAAATCAAATAAAAAGTTTACTGGCAAAAATTGCAAAATCTGAAAAAATTGAAATTGATGATCAATCATTAACGATTATTGGAAAAAAAGCTGACGGAGCTTTAAGAGATGCAGAAAGCATTTTCGACCAAATAATTTCCTTCTCCGGTAATAAAGTAATTGCTTCAGAAGTTTCTAAAATGTTAAATCTTATTGATGAAGATATTTACTTCACACTTACAGATGCAATTTTGGAAAAGAAATTTGTTGTTTCCTACGAAATTACAAAAGCAGTTTATGAAAACGGATGGAATTTTGTAGATTTTCTAAACGGACTGCTTGAACATTTCAGAAATTTAATGACAGTTACATTAACTCAAAATTCTGAATACATTGAAACATCAGAAAATTACAGAACAATATATTTAAAACATAAATCTAGCTTTTCTGAAACAGATCTTTTAAAAATATTAAATCTCATTTCAAAAACCATACAAGATCTAAAGTTTGCTCAAAACACAAGATTGCAAGTTGAAATTTTGCTTAATAATCTTATTGGAATTTATAAATCGGGATCAATTCAGGAAATTATAAATAATCTTGAAGAAATAAAAAAAAAGTCAACTGATAAAATAGTTAATGAAAAAAATGTTGAATATAATGAAACAAAGACTTTCAAATTTCCTGAAATACCAATAAAAAAAGAAAATACTATATCGAAAGAGACTGAAATAAAACAAGAAAGTGAACCTGATAGTGTTGAGCTGAATTTAGATAAAAGTTGGGAAAGTTTTTTAATTTATTTGAAAAACATAAAGCCATTTATAGCACAATTTTTAACAACATTTATTTGTGATAAAAAGGATGGGAAAATAACTTTAACCGGAATAGATATTGAAACGGTTAATATAATTAAAAAAGAAAAAGAATTTCTGGAAGATGAAGTAATGAATTTTTTCAACGAAAAACTAAAAATAGAAGTTGAAATTGATTTATTAAATAATCAGAAATCAGCTTCTATTCTTACCGAGAATGAAACATCACCCCTGGTAAAATCCATTTTTAAATTATTAGACGGAAAAGAAATAAAATAAGTTAAAATATTCGAATATTATGATTATAAAATATTTTCTACTTAAATGGAGAAAAATACTTTTGCTACCAAATTAATTTTCTAGTAAATTAATTTTATTTAAATATATTACAATTTTTAAATTTCTATTCTTCGAATTCGCACTTCAAAATAAAATCTAAAAACAAACTTTATATTTCTTGTAATTTAGTGATAATTAGCCATTTAAAATAAAAAAACCCAATCCAAAGGATTGGGTTTCAAATTTAATCTGGCAACGACCTACTTTCCCACATCGAGATGATGCAGTATCATTGGCGCTAAGGGGCTTAACTTCTCTGTTCGGAATGGGAAGAGGTGTAACACCCTTGCCATAGTCACCAGAAATTTCAAAATCATGAAAGTTGAAAGAGTGTACCAGCCAAATAAAAAGAAATCGAATCTGAATATAAAAATATAATTGGTTAAGCCTCACGACCTATTAGTACTGCTCAGCTGAATACATTACTGTACTTACACCTGCAGCCTATCAACCTCGTCATCTACAAGGGGTCTTCAGTCACTTAAAGTGAGGGATATTTAATCTTGAAGCGTGCTTCGCGCTTAGATGCTTTCAGCGCTTATCACAACCGTACATAGCTACCCAACCATGCCACTGGCGTGACAATTGGTACACTAGAGGTACGTTCGTTCCGGTCCTCTCGTACTAAGAACGACCCTTCTCAAATATCCTGCGCCCGCATAGGATAGGGACCGAACTGTCTCACGACGTTCTGAACCCAGCTCACGTACCGCTTTAATTGGCGAACAGCCAAACCCTTGGGACCTTCTTCAGCCCCAGGATGCGATGAGCCGACATCGAGGTGCCAAACCTTGCCGTCGATATGAACTCTTGGGCAAGATCAGCCTGTTATCCCTAGCGTACCTTTTATCCTTTGAGCGACGGCCCTTCCACTCGGAACCGTCGGATCACTAACCCCTGCTTTCGCATCTGCTCGACCCGTCAGTCTCGCAGTTAAGCTCTCTTGTGCGTTTGCACTCACCGCACGATTACCGACCGTGCTGAGAGAACCTTTGGGAGCCTCCGTTACTGTTTGGGAGGCGACCGCCCCAGTCAAACTACCCACCTGACACGGTCCCGCGCGATCCACTCGCGTCGGTTAGACTCCAAGTACACCAAGGGTGGTATTTCACCGGTGACTCCACGACGGCT
>CBDUBH010000022.1:0-40088 GCA_965365345.1 uncultured Melioribacteraceae bacterium | reverse complement strand
GAGTCTTCATACTGAAAAAGTAAGAAACTTGACTGATGGTGATATATTTCATGTTATTACAATGGGGCAAAATATAATGCCGAGTTATGCAAAACAGATTAAATCTGAAGACAGGTGGGCAGTAGTTCTTTATGTAAGAACCTTGCAAAGATCTCTAAATGCTAAGGAGACTGACGTACAATGAGTTTAACAAATTCTACAATTGCACTTGAAAGAAAAGAAATTCCAAAAAAGATCAATCTGATCGGATTTGGTTTATTAGGCGTAGGGTTGATTTTAGTTATACTTTCATTTTTTGTTGATAAAACAAGAAGTCTTTTTGATCTTTTAATTTTCTTTACTTTTATATTAAGTATTGGGTTGGGATCATTGTTTTTGGTTGCGTTAGAATACATTGGAGGAGCAGTTTGGAGTACACCTTTTAGAAGAATAAGTGAATTTTTGGGAACAGCACTTTTTCTTTTACCTATAATTGCAATTCCATTATTATTTAATATGCACGATCTTTATCATTGGACTCACGAAGAAGCGGTTTCAACCGATAGGTTACTTCAAGAAAAAAGTCCGTATTTGAATATGAGTTTCTTCCTGATAAGAACCGTAGTTTTCGTTGGACTTTGGTTTCTGTTTTATATTTTGATTATCAGAAATTCGCGTAAACAAGATTCAACAAAAGATCCAAAATTAACAAGAAGAAACATTGTAATTTCGGCAATATTCTTACCGATCTTTGCTATTACAATAACTTTTGCATCAATTGATTGGATAATGACTTTAGAGCCGCACTGGTTTTCAACAATATTTGGAGTTTACTATTTTGCCGGAACTGCCCTTGCAGCTTTAGCCGCAACAACTTTTATTATGGTACTTCTTAATGAAAACGGATATTTGTACAAAGGATTGAATAAAGATCATTATTACAGTTTCGGTGCGTTACTTTTCGGATTTGTAAATTTCTGGGCATACATTGCTTTCAGTCAATATTTATTGATATGGTATGCTGATCTTCCCGAAGAAACTTTCTGGTTTTTCTTAAGATGGGAAGGAAGCTGGAAATATGTTTCAATCGGTTTGATTTTTGTAAAATTCGTAATTCCTTATTTCGGATTACTTTCTCAACCTTCAAAAATGAATCCACGCAAACTTTTATTCTTTTCAGCGTGGATAATGCTAGCGCATTTGTATGATTTATATTGGCTGATTATGCCAACTTACAATCATAGCGGTGCAGTTTTCAGCTGGCATGAAATAGCATATTTAATAACTGCCATCGGATTACTGATAGTTGTGTTCAGTTTAAATGCTAATAAATTTAATATAATTCCGATTGGCGATCCGAAATTAAAAAGAGGATTGAATTTTCATCTCTAACTCATAAAGGTTTAATAAGGCTATGAATAAAAAATATGAAGATGAAATAAATTTTGTAGAAGTAATTAAAACTCCGGCACGATGGTTTGGATTGTTTTACATATACTTTTTTGTACTATTAATTGCTGCAGGACTTTTTTACATGAAATACATGAGCGCGGCTTATAAAAATTCTGTTTCGCCTCTGCTTGCCGATAGTACTAATTTTGCGCGTGAAATTGTTGCTCGAAAAGGATCTGTAACTCAAGGTGCAAATATATTTGAACTGGCAGGCCAAAGCAATGATCTTATGTCAAAAGGAGAGCAGCTTTACAAAGCTAATTGTGTTTCATGCCATGGTGATGAAGGCAGAGGAAACGGAGTTGCAGGAGCTGCACTTAACCCCAAACCAAGGGATTTTCATTCACAAGATGGATGGGTTTTCGGCAGAACTTTTTCAGGTATGTTTAAAACCATAAAAGAAGGAATTGCTAAAAGCGGAATGCCTTCTTATGATTATATGCCTGTTGAAGATAGAGTTGCATTAATTCATTACATCAGAAATTTTGCTCAAGATTTTCCTCCAATTGATGAAGAGGAATTAAAACTTTTAGATCAGGATTATAATCTTTCTGAAGGAGCTGAAGTTCCACCGCAAATTCCGGTAAACTTAGCAATGGTTAAAATTGAAGAAGAAAATTCTGCCAAAACGGCTTCGGCAAAATTAATGCTTATGAATTTACAAAAATTTGAGCGAGATTCTTTATATCAAACTTTTAATGAAAATATTTATGATATGCAAAAAGCCGTTCAATTTTTGTCAACTGATGAATCTTGGAAATCCGGGGCGGAAAATCTAAAGATTCTGTTAATTCAATCAGTAAATTCAAACGGATTTAAAACAAGAATTATCAATTTAAAAGATGATGAATGGAATAAATTATTTTCATTCATTAGAAAAATTTCTTTGGAAAATTCAGGCGCAGGCAATGTTTAAAATTTCATTATATATATTGTCTTTTTTGATTTTGAATATCAATTCAGCTTATTCATCTGATGTTCAAACAGAAAAACAAAATAATCAAGTTAAAGTCGGGATTGATGAAAAACTGGATAATTATATTCCTGATAATATCATTTTAAATGATGCTGAAGGTAATCAGGTAAATTTAGATCAAATTTTAACCAAACCTACCATTTTAGCTTTGGTTTATTATAATTGTCCAAGTATTTGCAGTCCACTTTTAATGGGTGTTTCGGAAGTTGTAAGCAGGGTTGATCTTAAACCGGGCGAAGAGTTTCAGGTGGTTACAGTAAGCTTTGATCATACTGAAAAACCTGAAGATGCAGCAAAGTGGAAAAGGGAACATTTGAATTCGTTTGGTGATTCTTTTCCTGAAAATGCTTGGAGATTTTTAACCGGCGATAGTACAAATATTTATAAATTAACAAATTCTGTTGGCTTTTATTTCAAACCGGAAAAAGATAATAATTTTGCTCATCCAGCATCAATTATTGTAATTTCTCCGAATAAAAAAATTACACGCTATATTTTTGGAACCGATTTTTTACCGTTTGATATTAAAATGGCTGTGATTGAAGCATCAAAAGAAAGAGCAATTCCAACAGTAAATAAAATATTGGATTTTTGTTTTAGTTACGAGCGTGAAGGCAATAAATATGTTTTTAACTTTACTAAAGTGGCAGGTACAATAATGCTGCTTTCGGTATTCATATTTCTCGCAGTATTAATAATTAAAAATAAAGTTAAAACAGAAAATAAAGGAAAATAAAATGGCAAATCATGCTATAAATACAACGTATGTTGATTTTTTTGAAGAGAAAGGTAAACATACCGGAATTTTATCCTGGATACTTTCGACCGATCACAAAAGAATCGGTCTTTTATACCTAGTTTCGCTGGTTACATTTTTTGTGATTGGTGCAACTTTAGGCGTTTTGATGCGCCTGGAAGCAATTGCTCCGGGTGAAACTATTATGTCACCTCAAACTTATAACGCTGTTTTTACTTTACATGGGATCATAATGATTTTTTTATTTGTGATTCCCGGAATTCCTGCAGTGTTCGGAAATTTCTTTTTACCGTTGCAAATAGGAGCAAAAGATGTTGCGTTCCCAAGATTAAATCTTTTATCATGGTGGCTTTATATTACAGGTGGTTTATTCGCAATTATATCATTGTTCTTAAAAGGCGGACCTGTTGATACCGGCTGGACTTTTTACGTTCCTTACAGTATTAGAACCGGAACAGATGTTTCTTTTATGATCTTGGCAGCTTTCATTTTGGGATTTTCATCCATATTAACCGGATTGAATTTTATAACTACGATTCATCGTTTGCGCGCTCCCGGAATGGGTTGGTTTAAAATGCCGCTTTTTATTTGGTCACTTTATGCAACTGCTTGGATCCAATTAATTGCAACTCCGATTGTTGGTATCACTTTGGCACTTGTAGCTTTGGAAAGATTATTCGGAATTGGATTATTCGATCCTTCAATGGGTGGTGACCCAATTTTATATCAGCATCTTTTCTGGACATATTCTCATCCTGCTGTTTACATTATGATTTTGCCGGCTATGGGTGTAGTTTCTGAAATTATTGCAACTTTTGCAAGAAGAACGATTTTTGGTTATAAAGCAATTGCACTTTCAAGTTTGGCAATTGCATTTGTGGGCTATTTTGTTTGGGGTCATCACATGTTTACAAGCGGAATGAGTGATACTTCAAGATGGATTTTTTCGCTATTAACATTTTTGGTGGCTATTCCCAGCGGTGTTAAAGTTTTCAATTGGGTTGCAACTCTTTACAAAGGATCAATTTGGGTTACTGCACCTTTCATGTTTGTAATGGCTTTTATTTTTGTATTTACGATAGGCGGATT
This sequence comes from uncultured Melioribacteraceae bacterium, assembly GCA_965365345.1. GTDB lineage: Bacteria > Bacteroidota > Ignavibacteria > Ignavibacteriales > SURF-24 > CBDUBH01. The sequence continues at coordinate 35,835 of CBDUBH010000022.1, read as the reverse complement.
TTCTGGATTAATCGTAGGTGCGCTTTCAACCGATATTCATCTTCATGATACATATTTTGTAGTTGCGCATTTTCACTTCATAGTTTTTGGAGGAACAGGCTTTATCTTTTTTGCAGCCCTCCATTACTGGTTCCCGAAAATGTTCGGCAAAATGTATAACGAAAAAACAGCAAAAATATCTATCGGAATAATTACCTTTGGTTTTACTGTCCTTTATTTCACATTTTTTATTTTAGGTTATCAAGGAATGCCGAGAAGATATTTTGATTATCTTCCCGAATATACAACATTGCATGTAATTGCAACTGTTGGTTCATGGATAATGATTTTAGGATTCATAATAATGCTTATTAATTTGATCAAAGGATTTATCAGCGGATCAAAAACAACTGCAAATCCATGGGGAGGTTCTACATTGGAGTGGACTGTACCATCACCTCCGCCTTTGGAAAATTTTGTGGAAATTCCTCACGTTGAACATGGTCCGTATGAAAATCATCCTGAATTGGAGGAGGAAAAAATTGGATAAAGCAGTTGCAGCCGAAGTAATTCATAAGTCGCACGAAACACATATTCATAAAGATCCTGTAGGTTCTAAAATAGGAATGTGGCTTTTTTTGCTTACCGAATTGTTGCTTTTCGGTGGAATGTTTATCATATACGGCGTTTATCGCTACATGAACAGTGAATCATTTCACAATGCGGCAATGGAATTAGATGTAGCATTGGGAGCGTTAAATACTATTATCCTTTTAACAAGCAGTTTGACTGCTGCGCTATCTATAAGCGCTCTGCAAAAAGGAAATAAACCCCTTTCTCAAATTCTTATTGTTGTTACTTTATTATTTGCATTTGGCTTTTTGGTAAATAAATTTTTTGAGTGGTCAGCAAAATTTCATCATGGAATATTTCCGGGTGGTGAAGATCTTGCCTCACGTCCTAACGGCGAAATACTTTTCTTTGGATTGTATTATGTTATGACAGGAATTCACGGACTTCATATCATAATCGGAATCGTATTTTTCCTTTTCGTTCTTGTTCAAATTTCAAAAAATAAAATTACTGCGACAGATTATACAAAGCTAGAAAATGCTGGATTATATTGGCATTTGGTTGATATCATTTGGATATTCTTATTCCCGTTGTTCTATCTTATGAGGTAAAAATGGAAGATAAAAATCATACAACACACATAGTTGGTTACGGCACTTATTTTATTGTTTGGCTGGCATTAATTTCACTTACGGCAATTACCGTTACTGTTTCAGGAATAAGTTTCGGCGGCATCACAATTATAATTGCACTTTTAATTGCCATAATTAAATCAACACTTGTTCTAAATGTTTTTATGCATATTCAATTTGATGATGTTGTATTCAAAATATTTGTGGCAGTTGGTGTTTTAACTTTACTTTCGGCAATAGTACTTACTTTTTTTGATTACTTATTTAGATGAGGAAAAAACATGTTTCCAACCAGTTCCGGATATGCGCAAACCGTTGATACAGCTTTTATTGTTATTGTAGCAGTTTCACTACTGTTTTTGTTGGGCGTTACCGGCGTAATGCTGTATTTTGTTTATAAGTATAACAGAAAAAGATATAAAACCCCGCAAAACATTGAAGGAAATATTTGGCTTGAAGTAATTTGGATCGTTATCCCTACAATATTGGCTCTAGCAATGTTTTATGTCGGATTTTCCAGTTTTAAAATTTTAAGAAATGTTCCTGAAGATGCAATGACCGTAAAAGTTACAGGTCAAATGTGGAAATGGAATTTTGAATACAACAACGGAAAACGTGCTGATACATTATATGTTCCAATAAACAGAACTATAAAATTGGATCTTGAATCAATTGACGTTAATCATAGTTTTTACATTCCGGCGTACAGAATTAAAGAAGATGTAGTTGCAGGAAAAACAAATTATCTTGTTTTTCATCCTGATAAAATTGGAAGTTTTGATATTGCTTGCGCGGAATATTGCGGACTTCAGCATTCTTATATGTACACAAAAGTTGTTGTTGTACCGCAGGAAAGATTTACTGCATGGCTTGCTGAAACTCCGGCACCTGCTGATAGTCCGGTTCAAGGAATTCAAAATGCAAACGAAACAACAGGAAATAATCAAACAGAGAATAATACAGTAAATCAGAATTCTGAAGGAACTCAAGTTAACGGAAATTCAAATCAAATGAATAACCAAAATGATTCCGGAAATGAAACACAAAAAGAAAATTGAAGATCGGATCAAATTGAAAAATAAATTTTTAAATATCGAAAAATTAAATTTGTATTTGGAATTGGCAAAAGTCCGGATTACTTTTTTTGTAGCTTTCTCTACTTCGGTTGGATTTATTTTAGCTGCCGAAAATTTTTCATTCGAATTTTTGTATTACTCTTTTGCTGTTTTCATTTTGGCAAGCGGTTCATCGGCTTTAAATCATTATCAGGAAAGAAGGACCGATGCATTAATGGACAGGACTAAAAACAGACCATTACCAAGTGGAAAAGTTTCCGGTAAAGAAGCGCTGATTTTTATTTTAGCACTTTTCGGTTTAGGATTTTTATTGCTTAGTTTTAATTTAATTGCCGTGCTATTGGGAGTATTGGCAATAATCTGGTACAACGTAATTTACACTCCGCTTAAAAGGAAATCTGCCGTTGCGGTAGTTCCCGGTGCAGTTGTTGGGGCAATTCCACCCGCAATTGGTTGGGTAGCAGCGGGAGGATATTTATTAGATCCAAAACTTTTACCGGTTGCAATGTTCTTTTTTATTTGGCAAGTACCGCATTTTTGGCTGCTTCAAGTAATTTATCATAAAGATTATGAAAAAGCGGGATTTCCGACTTTAAATTTAATTTTAAATGACATTCAAATTTCCCGGATAACTTTTATTTGGATTGTTGCACTTGCAGTAAGCTGTTTTGCAATTCCGCTTTTCGGGATGGTGGAAAATATTTACGTTAATCTAATGTTAGTTGCTGCCGGAATTTGGTTGGTAGTAAAAACGAGCAAAATAATGTTTAAATATTCCGACCGGCTTATTTATAAATTTGCATTTAAAGAAGTAAATATTTACGTGCTTTTAATAGTTTTAATTTTATCTGTAAATAAAATTATTCAATTAGTTTGAAATAAGGGTAAACCATGAATTTTCTTGATCAATTTGTAATTCCTCAACCCGAAGGCAGTTTGCAATTATTGCATTATATGCTGTTCCTCTCAATGTTGATATTTTTTACTTACACTGGAATTCTGCACGGAACAACTTTTTATTCGCTTTTCTTCAATTATTTAGGAAGAAAAAAAGAAGATGAAAGTTTAATCAGATTTTCTAAAGAGCTTATCAATATTTCATTTTATAATAGAAATGTAGGTTTAGCTTTAGGATTTTTACCGATACTAAGTATTACTTTGATCTATATTCAACTTTTACATGGATTGAATAATGATGCTATCGGGTACTTAATATTTTCAACAGTACTGATGCTTATTTCGATCTTATATCTTAATACTTACAATTATACTTTCAATATTGAATCTTTACTCGGTAAAAATAAATTAAACATTGATTTTGATGCTTTTCATAATGATGAAAAAGAAAGCATTGGAAATTTTTTAGCGGAAAATTATACTATTCACAGAAGATCAGGTTTACTCGGGACTTTACTTTTATTTATCGCAGGCTATATAATTGTCGGTGCGATTCAATTCGCTTCAAATAAATCTGCATGGAATAACAATTCGGCTGTGGAAATTTTACTTTCTCCTAGAACTCTTTTAAAATACAGTGTTTACATTACAGCCGCATTTGCACTGGCAAACGGATATGTTTTGTTTTATTATTTCAAATGGAAAAACAACGGAAGTGCTTCAACAGGATATTTAGATTTTGTGAAGAAGTTTTCATTGAAATGGGGAATTATAAATGCAATTTCATTACCATTATTCATAGTTGCCGATCTTTTTGTTTTTCCTAATTCATCGCTTGCAAATTCAATTTTCTTTTTAATTTTGCTTTCACTTATTGCAATATTTTTTGTGGTCCATTTTTTATATTTCATGTTTAAACAGCAACATGTTAATTATGCTGCATCGGCATTCTTTTTATTGATTGCTTATTTCGTGTTTTTATCAATGAATGAAACCATTGCTTTCAGCACATCAAATAAAAGTAACGAACTTTTAATGGCAGCGAATTATGAAAATATTTACAGGCAAATTGCAGAAGCCAGGGGCGGCGGTGCCGAAATTAACGGACAAGAAATTTATGATGCAAGATGTGCTGCTTGTCACAGATTTGATCAGGTTTTAGTCGGTCCGGCTTATAATGACGTATTACAAAAATACGATGGTAAAATTGAAGAATTGGTAAAATTCGTTTTGAATCCTGTAAAAATTGATCCGAAATTTCCGCCTATGCCGAATCAAGGTTTAAAACCGAATGAAGCAGAAGCCGTATCTAAATATATTATGGAAACTTATAAGCAGTAAAATTTAAGATTAAGAAATTTGATTCATATTTTATTTGAAAGCAGGGATGCAAAATTCTGCATCCCTGCGAAATTATTTCTTTAAATAATAAATTCTATTCGTAAAAATTTCTGATCCATCGATGTGATTTTAATTTTTCCAAAGTTGTTTCAGATAATTTTCCTTTTTCAATACTCTTTACATTAGAAAGCAAATTCTTTTCACTACGCATTCCGGGAATTACGGAAGTCACTTCATCAAAACTTATTATATAACGCAAAGCAGCTTCTGCCAGATTTTCATTTTCATCTTTTACATCTTCCCAAATATTTTGAACACGCTCATGAACTTCTTTTTTGCGTTCGCCTCTGAAATAACTATTGCGCCAATCTTTTTCAGGAAAAGTAGTTTCGGGAGTAATATTTCCTGTTAAACTTCCTTCATCCAAAGGAACGCGGGCTAATATTGCAATTTTGTTTTCTTTGCAGAATTGAAATAATTCATCAGTCGGTGATTGATCAAAAATATTAAAAATCACCTGATAACAATCTATCAATCCGGTTTTACCTGCTTCAATTCCGTTCCATGGCTGATGATCATTAATTGAAATTCCGAAATATCTTACTTTTCCGTCTTTCTTTAATTGATAAATTGCTTCTTTCCATTCATCATTATTTGCCCATTTGTCATTCCAAACATGAAATTGTTGAAGATCAATATAATCCCGCTTTAAATTTTTCAAACTTATTTCAGTAGTTTCAATAATATGTTTTTTTGAAAATGATTCTTCCAGGTTTGATTCATCTTTTGCAGGCCACTCAAATTTTGCTGATGGAATTTTAGAAGCAATAAATAATTTTTTGCGCGATTCTTTTTCAACTTCGCCGACCAAATTTTCGCTATGTCCGTTTCCGTAAACCAAAGCGGTATCAAATAAAGTTACACCGTTATCGATTGCTCTGTGCAACGCTTTTTTAGATTCAGAATCTTCCGCGCCAATCCACATTGATTGTCCAATTCCCCAACATCCAAATCCTAAAAGAGAAACTTCATCATCTGATTTTGCAAATTTTTTGTAGATCATTTAAATCCTCCGGTTTTGTAATTCTGTATTTAAATTTATCCGAAATTTATTAAGATCAAATTTAAAAATTATGATCTCTACATTCAGTAAGAAATAATAACTTGATAAAATTTCATATTTAATTTAATTGAATTTATAAAGTAATAATTAATAAAAATTTTGGAAACTATGAAAATTTTTAAAATAACTTTTTTGATCATGGCACTTTTATTTGTTTCATGCAGAACTGTTTATTATAAAACAATGGAAGAATTCGGGATTGAAAAGCGCGATATTCTGATTGATAATATTAAAGATGCAAAAGAATCACAGGAAGATGCGAAAGAACAATTTCAATCTGCATTGGAAAAATTTCAAAGCGTTGTGAATTTTGAAGGCGGGAATTTAGAGAAAAATTATAATAAATTAAATTCAGAATTTGAAGATAGTAAAGGCAAAGCAGATAATGTAAAAAAACGAATTAAAGATGTTGAAACTGTTGCGCAGGATCTTTTTGATGAATGGGAAAAGGAATTGGATGAATATCATAACGATCAGTTACGTGGAAAAAGCGAATCGAAATTAAGACAAACAAGAAATCTTTATTCGAATTTGATTTCAACAATGAAAGCCGCAGAAAAAAGAATTGATCCGGTCTTAAATAATTTCAGCGATCAGGTTTTATATTTAAAACATAATTTAAATGCAAAAGCAATTGCAGCAATCAGCGGGGAATTGGAATCAGTTCAAACTGACATTTCAACTTTGATAAAAGAATTGGAACGCTCTATTTCGGAAGCCGATAAATTCATAAAAAATCTTGAAGAAGAATAATTCTTTTACAACATCGGATCATACGAATTTGCAAGCGTTAAAATTTTCTGAATTAATTCTTCATAGTTTATACCAGATTTTTCAGCACTTTTTGCGAAATCCTCATCCTTTGAAATAAGTGGATTTGGATTTGCTTCGATCAAATAAATATCTCCGTTATCTGTTAATCTGAAATCCAACCTTGCATATCCGCTTAAATTTAAGATCTTAAAAATCTTTTTTGAAGTCTGTTCAAATTTCTTTTTTAACTCATCTGAAATTTCCGCCGGTTTGGTTTTTAATCCGATTTTTTTTTGATAATTTTTATCCCACTTCATTTTGCTAGTTGCAATTAAAGGCTCGCCGTTAGTTTTAGTTATTAATTCCCATGGCAAAAAAGTTTTCACGGCTCTGTTTCCCAAAACTCCGACATAAATTTCACGACCTTCAATAAATTCTTCTGCAATTGCGTGTGTTTTATTTGTCGTGTGAATAAATCCAACCCGTTCTTTTAATTTTTCAAAATTATTTACAAGCGATGCTTTTGAAATTCCAACCGAACCTTCATCACTTGCTGACTTTACAAATAACGGAAATTTTAATTTTTTCTTTTCTGAAACTTTTTTATTCAAAGGATAAAATGAAAATTTAGCGGTGTTCAATCTGTGATACATCAAAATTTTTTTTGCCAGTGATTTATCTTTTGCAAGTACAAGTCCGCGTGGATTGCAGCCTGTGTAGGGAATTTTATTTAATTCCAAAAAACTTACAACATGATGATCAAAAAAAGGAACATCAGGAAATTCTTCAAGCATATTAAAACAAACATCAGGTTTAAATTCTTCAATTGAATTTTTTAGCACGTCAAAATTTTTATACAACCCAATCGCTTGAACTTCATGTCCTAATTTTTTGAGCGTAGTAAAAACATCAACTTCTGGTATAATTTCAAATAATTTTTCTTTACTTAGATCTTTCGGATTTCCTGGAGGAACGCATCCTTCGTGAACCAACATCAATACTTTTAATTTTTTCATAAAGCTATTCTTTTTTTATAACCTTTGTGTAGTACATTCATAATTTCAACCGTTAGCATAACAATAACTTTTTTGAAAATTATATTTTCATCTTTATCAGAATATAAATTTAATTCCTTGCTTCTGAAAATCATTTCTTTAATTAATTGATCAATTGTATAAGGATGAACTCCAGTGCCGTCGGTCAAATAATTTCTTAATTCGGTTTTATTTTTGATCAGGAATTTGTCGGCACTGATCTTTGAGTTTCTATTTTTTTTAGTAAAGATATTTGATAGCTGCTGATCATAGAATTCATAAACTTCATTTTTGTAATATTCTTTTTTATGGTCGTAATGTTCTTTTATAGTAATGTTTATTTCAGAAATCGGATCAACATCAATTCTTAAATTATTTTTTGGCGGAGTGTTTTGGATTTCTTTCATTAAATGATCAATATATTCAAGTTTATTCAGTGCCGGCCAGTCTTTATAAATATTTTTCCAATCTGAATTTGGATCGAGCCAAACGGAAAATGTTTCGGCAAAATCTTCCGTTGGGTGCGCCTGCGCGTACCAGGCGTTAAAATGAAGTACAAAATCTTTACTATCGGGATTTGGAATATAGTAATTCGGATAAGGATTTGTAAAAGATCCGAAAACCTCGCGCCATTTTTTTTTGAAATGAAATCTATAAGCGTGATCAATTGCGTGTCCGGTTTCGTGCCGCAAAATTTTCATACATTCTTCTTCTGTGCTGCCTTCCGCTTCAAAGATTATTTTCTTTTCAAGCTTAATTAATTTCGGATGAAGCAAATAAAAGGGAACCGCAAATCCGGGAATTCCATCTGGTGTAAACCATTCGGAAGAGATCCAGATATGCGGTTTGTAAATTATATTTCGTTCTTCCAATTCAGAATAAAGTTTTGAAATATATTTTTCAATAAAACTTCCCTGAATTGTTAATTCCAGATCGGAAAGTTTGAGATTCAGAATTTCTTTTTCTGTAAAATTATTTAATAAATCAGTATTCATTTAAAATAAAGCCTCTTAATAATTTAAGAGGCAATTTAATTTTCAAATTAAGAAAATTACTTATTATAATATTTCATTGCATTTGGAAGCAATTTTTTAATATCGTTAATTCTTGTCTGGCTTGAAGGATGTGTACTAAGAAATTCCGGCGGAGCACCTTGACTTTGCGCTGCCATTCTTTGCCAAAAATCAACTGCGGCATTTGGATTGTAACCTGCCATTGCCATAAAAATCAATCCTAACTCATCAGCTTCACTTTCTTGTTTTCTGCTGAAAGGAAGTAAAACTCCGACTTGAGCGCCTGCACCGTATGCAGCCATCCAAAGCTGTTGGGTTTGTTGTGGTTTTTCCTGTAATGCAACTTGTAATGCAACTCCGCCAAGCTGGGCAATCAAACCTTGTGTCATTCTTTCACTTCCGTGTTCAGCAATTGCATGAGCGACCTCATGACCCATTACAACAGCAAGTCCGGTTTCATCTTTAGTGATTGGTAAAATTCCGGTATAAACAACAACTTTTCCTCCTGGCATTGCCCAAGCGTTTGCATCGGGACTTTCAATCAAATTAAAATCCCATTTATAGTTTTTAAGTTCTCCGGAAAGATTGTGCTGTGCAAAATATCTTTCCACTGCTTGTTGAATTTTAAAACCAACACTTTTAACCATTTGAGCCTGAGCAGTACCGTTTACAACTTTGCTCTGGTTTAAGAATTGACTGTATTGATCAAAACTCATGGAAAGCATTGTAGATTCAGGAATTAAATTAAATTGTTTTCTGCCTGTAATAGGCACTGAACTGCATTCAATTAATACAAAAGAAAATAATAAAATTACGATTGAAAGAAATTTGAGTTTCATTTTTATTCCGATTAATTATGTTGAATAATATAATTTATAATCAATTTATTTTTTATGCAATCAATATTATTTAATGTAAAACGTTTTACCAATTAAATAATCCTGTAATAAATTATATAACAAAATAAATTTTATAAAAGTTTTACTGTAAAATAGCTTTAAAAATAAAGGGGAAATAAAAATCCATTGTTACTCTTTTCAGTTTTAATATTATAATAATTAAGGACTTTTCTGAATAATAACAATTAATAACAGGAGGCTTTATGCTTTGGACTATTTTTTTAATTTTACTGGTTTTATGGTTTTTAGGATTAGTAACCAGTTACACTTTAGGCGGCTTTATTCACGTGCTGCTAGTAGTTGCAATTATATTAGCTATAGTAAGTTTGGTTAGAGGTAGAAGCGTACTGTAGTAAATTGTGATTATAATTTGTTTAATAATTTGATTGGAGATAAGATGACAAGATTAAGGATTTCAAGTATTTATTTATTTACGATGATATTGATGTTTTCCTTTGTCCTTACGGTAAATGCACAGGAAAAAAGAGAAAAAGATGTTTCACAACAAATTGATGAAAACTATCAACAATTTGCAAAAAAACATTCTTTGGATCTGATGAAAAAATTAGATTTAACATTAGATCAAACCACTGAAGTTCGTGATATTTTAGTGGAATATCAAAAAGATATTGCAGATGAACTTAGAGATGTAAACGATAATGATGCGGATTTAACCGGAGGAGTAAGCGATCGTGATGATAGAGATGCTGATGATGTTGAAGGTCCGGAAGGCGATTTTAGAAATATTGATAAATCTGCAAATGAAAATATTGAAGAAATAGTTGGTGAAGAAAAGGTAGCGCAATACGTTAATGCGAAAAAAGATTGGTGGAACAAAATTAAATCTCATGTATTTTCTCTACCTGTAAATATTGAAGAAGAAGCTGAAGTTGTTGAAGACGAAAATGCTGAAATAGCAGAAAATGAAAATCGCAACAGAGATGATGAAGCAAATCTTATCGGTGAAAATGATGAGAATAGAACCCGGTATGATGCTTTTGCAAAAGAAATGGCTACTGAATTGATGAATAAATTAAATCTTTCATTACAACAAGCAGCAGATGTAAAAGAAGCATTAGTTAATTATCAAAAAGATGTTACTGAAAAAAGACGCGATCTCGCTGATGATTATACAGATGATAATCTTGCAATGAATGATGACGAAGATCGTAATGTAATTGATGACAACAGATCAGAAAAACGCGCTGAAGCTGAAAACGAAAGAAATGAAATGGTTGGAAGCGCTAAACGCGAATTTGTTGATATTGATAATGCTGTAAATGATGATATCAGAAATGTTTTAACTGATTCTCAAAAACCAAAATATGAGCAGATTAAAGATTCATGGTTCAATGATCTAAAAACTCAGGCTCATTCTAATGTTTCAAAAGCTATAAAAATGGAAAAACAAGAAGAAATAAGAGAATAATTTTTCTTTGTTCCTCTTTTTATAACAAAGGCATTTCGAAAGAAATGCCTTTGTTATTTTAAATACAAAAGTAACGCGAATATGATTTTCAATATTTATTAAATATGAATTTTCCTTGATAACAAAATTTCATTTCACAATTCTTCATTCAAAACTTTTAAATTAAATTCAAAATATTATATTATTATATAATACCAACCAAAAGGAAGTTAAATGAAGGAAAAAATCAGAATTGCATCAGGACAAGGATTTTGGGGCGATCTTGTTGATGCTCCTTACAAGCAAGTTACCGAAGGCGAAATTGATTATCTTGTAATGGATTATCTCGCCGAAGTTACAATGTCAATCTTGCAAAAACAAAAAAATAAAAATCCTAAACTGGGATATGCAAAAGATATTCCGGAATTGATGCACAGAATTCTTCCAATCTGTAAAGAAAAAAATATTAAAGTAATTACAAACGGCGGCGGTGTAAATCCGGAAGCATGTGCAGAAACAATCATAGAAGTTGCAAAATCATTAAATATAAACGATCTGAAAGTTGCGGTTGTTCTCGGGGATAATATTAAAGATAGAATTAATGAAATCATTGAATCAGGTGCCGAACTTAAAAATATGGAAACCGGAGACTCAATTAAATATGTAAAAGATAAATTGTTAAGCGCAAATGTTTATTTCGGCGCTCTCCCAATTGTAGAAGCTTTGCAAAAAGGCGCTGATATTGTAATTACAGGCAGAACCACTGATACAGGTTTAACATTAGCTCCAATGATTTATGAATTCGGTTGGAAAAATGATGATTATAATTTACTTTCTGCTGGAACTGTTGCCGGGCATATTTTAGAATGCGGCGGACAGGCAAGCGGTGGAAATTTTTTAGGTGATTGGCAAAATGAAAATGAACTTTCAAATATTGGATTCCCGATCGCGGAAGCTTTTCCAAACGGCGAAGTTATCATTACAAAACATGAATCGCTCGGCGGAAAAGTTACATTCGAAACCGTAGCTGAACAATTGGTTTATGAAATTGGTGATCCGGAAAATTATATAACCCCGGATTGCGTTGCAGATTTTACGTCAATAAAATTAGAGGATTTAGGAAACAACCGCGTAAAAGTATTTGATGTTAAAGGAATAAAGGAAACAGAATTTTATAAAGTATCATGTTCATATTCAAGCGGATTTTCCGCTGCAGGATCATTAACTTATTCTTGGCCTCAAGCTTTAGCAAAAGCAAAAGCAGCAGATAAAATATTAAGAAAAAGATTAGAAAATCTTGATCTGAAATTTGATGAGATCAGAACCGAACTTGTTGGTTACAATGCTTGTCATGGACCTTTGGCAAAAGAGTTAGATGAAGATTTTATTAATGAAATCACATTAAGGATTGCAGTTAGATCGGATGATTTCAGTTCAGTTGAAAGATTCGGGAAAGAAATTGCTCCACTAATTTTAACCGGTCCGCCTAGTGTAACCGGATTTGCCGGCGGAAGACCAAAACCGAGCGAAGTTGTTGCTTATTGGCCGGCACTCATTCCAAAAGATTTAGTAATTCCGCAAGTAAAAATTATGGGTGAAAAATGAAAATAAAATTAATTGATATTGCTCACGGAAGAAGCGGTGATAAAGGCGATGCCGCAAATGTTGGAATAATCGCTTACGATGATAAAGGTTATGAAATCATTAAAAAAAATTTAACAGAAGAAAAAGTTAAAATACATTTTGAAGGAATTTGTTTCGGTAAAGTTGAAAGATTTGAACTCCCGAATATTCGAGCATTAAATTTCCTATTGCATAATACTTTAGGCGGCGGCGGAACTGTTTCTACAAAATTAGATGCGCAGGGTAAAACTCTCGCAGCCGCATTATTACGAATGGAAATCGAAACAGAAGATTAGAATGTGAGAAAGTAGAATTAAGTATTAAGAATTTTTAAAAAAGAAATTTCAAAACAATAATGAATATTTAAGGTAAATATTCAGAAATATTTATCATTCTAAGATATTTCAAATATTACAATGCTATTTAAAATATCTCAAATTTACTTTTTCGAAAAAATAAGAAATTTAGTATTTTTGAATTTGAAAATTATGAGAGATAGAATTAACTAAAAGATTAATTCAAATTCTTTTAAAACAAAATTCATTAAATAAAATCGAAACAAATTAAGAATAAAAGGTTAGAAATGTACGAAAATGAAAAATCAGTTCTTAATGAAATAAAAGAAAGAATTCAAAGTTTACGAGGTTATCTTTAACTTAGATGCCAAAGAAGAAAAAGTTCATACACTTCGCCAAAAATCCGAAGATCCAAATTTCTGGAACGATCAACAAGAAGCCCAAAAAGTTTTACAGGAAATAAAAAATTTACAAGTCTGGCTTGATGCTTGGAATGATATCAAAAAAAAATCTGATAATGTCGTTGATATTATTGAATTAGCACAATCAGAAAATGATTCTTCTTTTGAAGATGATATAAAAAATGAAACTTCCGCAATTATGGAAAGTCTTGAAAATCTCGAATTCAAAAATATGCTTAGCGGAAAAGATGACGATAAAAATTGCATTTTAACAATTCATTCCGGTGCCGGCGGGACCGAAGCTCAGGATTGGGCAGATATGTTGATGCGAATGTATCTCCGCTACGGTGAGCAGAACGGATTCAAAATGCAGATCATGGATATTCTTGAAGGCGACGGAGCAGGAATAAAAAGTGCTACGATTGAAGTTCAAGGAGAAAATTCATATGGATATTTGAAAGCCGAAAACGGGGTTCATCGTTTGGTTAGAATTTCTCCGTTCGATGCGAATAAAAAAAGGCACACATCTTTTGCATCGGTTTTTGTAATTCCCGAAGTTGATGATTCAATTGAAATCGAAATTAATCAAGCTGACTTGCGGATCGACACTTATCGAAGCGGCGGAAAAGGAGGACAGAACGTAAACAAAGTTGAAACTGCGGTACGAATCACACACATCCCGACCGGAATTGTTTGCGCTTGCCAAACTGAAAGATCTCAATTGCAAAATCGTACAAATGCAATGAAACTTTTGAAATCAAAATTGTATCAACTTGAAATTGAAAAACAAGAAGCCGAAGCAGCAGAAATTGAAAAAGGTAAAATGAAAATTGAATGGGGAAGTCAGATCCGTTCATACGTTTTTCATCCGTATAATATGGTTAAAGATCACCGCACTGATGTTGAAACTTCTGATGTGCAGGGAGTTATGGATGGCGATCTGAATAAATTTATAAAAGCTTTTCTTTTAAAATTTTCACAAAAATAATTTAAATTATGAAAACTTATACCGAATATCTTTGGTTTAATACAGCTAAAAAAAGAGAATACATAAATATAACGCGAACCGTTGAAGAAATTTTGCAGAAAAGTAAAATTAAGGAAGGAATGATTTTGGTTTCCGCAATGCATATTACCGCTGGAGTTTATGTTAATGATGCTGAATATGGTTTGATTGAAGATATTGATACTTGGCTTGAAAAACTTGCTCCGTTCAATCCGGATTACAAACATCACAAAACCGGTGAAGATAATTGCGATGCTCATTTGAAATCTTTACTAATTCATCATGAAGTGATTGTTCCGGTGACTAATGGCAAACTTGATTTTGGTCCTTGGCAGCAAATTTATTATGCGGAGTTTGACGGACAAAGAAAAAAAAGATTGATAATAAAAGTTATGGGAGATTGAAATTAATTTAGAATTTTTTGTGGATTTCTAAAATAAATTAATTTCACTATCATTTTTCCTTGTCCGGTATAAGTTTAAATTATGTAAATAATTAATTCTAATTTCTTAATATTAAATTTTACATTGAAATAATGAACGATTTTTTTGACAAAGTTTATGAAGTTGTAGCAAAAATTCCTTACGGAAAAGTTACAACTTACGGAGCAATTGCCGAAGTTTGCGGAGTAAAATCTTCTGCGCGGACTGTCGGATGGGCTTTGAACTCTGCAAAAAATTCAAATTTGCCTTGCCATAGAGTTGTAAACAGATTCGGAGCTCTAACCGGAAAATTACATTTCGGAAGTCCTGAATTGATGAGGGAATTATTGGAATCCGAAGGAATTGAATTTGATAAAAACGGCTGCGTAAAAATGGATAAACATTTTTGGCAGCCCGAAAACAATTTTAATAACGGTTAACAGTTATTGAAGAAACATCAGCATTCAAATCAATTATAATTTTCTTTTCTTTATCATTAAAATTTGAAGTCTGATAGGTCTGATCATCTACTTTTTCAAATCCGGCAAAATTCTTTTGAGAAAATTCAGATTCAGAATTAATTTGGCATCCGATATTTTCCGGAACTGAAATTTGAATTCTCGAAACTCCCGATTCAAAATTAACTTTTGTAAAATCGCTTAAGCTTCCTAATTTCAGATCAACTGAAGATGCACCTGAATTGAATTTCAAAAAGTTAGTATTGAAATTTGAAAGATCAAGTTCTGCGCTGGAAGCTCCGATATCGAATTTCAAATCCCATTTTGCATTCGGATTCAATTTGATTTCGGAATTGCTTCCTTTAAAATTTATTTTTCTGATCTTATTTCTTTTACCTTTTATTTCAAATTCTGCTCGCGCTTTTCCATCTAAAGTATCGTAATAAAAATGATTATTCCCGAAACTGCTGCGCGAATCAATTTCAATCATTTCGGAAGTTGAATCTTTTATGAAAATTTTTCCTGCGCCGCCTCTAAAAGTTAAGGAAGCTTCCTTTAAATTTGGTGAATACGATTCTTTGAATGTTTCAATATTTACGTTTGCATCATTTTCATCATATTCAAAAATAAAATCATTATTGAAAAATGAGAACAACAAAAACGCGATCAATATTGAATTCACAAAAATGAAAAGCCATCTTAAAAAACTTCCTTTGAATACAAAATATAATCCGAATAAGATCAGAACTACCGGCCACATTTTCCAATATTGATAAATTTCAAAATCAATATTTGCATAATTATCGATCAAAAATAAAGAGCCGAGCGTTAGGAAAAACATTCCCCAAAAAAGTGTTCCCGCTTTCATTGTTGCTGCACCTTTTTATTGTTTGATTTTACAATTAAGATTATTCCGAGTGCTACTAAAATTAACGGCCATAATTTATCGGAAAAGAAAAACGGGAAAACCGTATCAGCCAAAAACAAAAATCCGATCACAATTAAGGCAAGTCCGAAAATAAAACTTCTGTCTTTTTTATCTGAATTATTTTTTACAACAGTTTGTGGTTCACCTGTAGAATTTAATTCAGGATTTTCTACATTAATATTTGAATTTGATGCGCTCGCATAAATTTCACTTTTTTCGGGAACAATTATCCACAATAAAATATAGGCAATCAAGCCGATTCCTGAAATAAAAGTTGAAATTACAAAGGCCAATCTTATGATCACAGGATCAATATCAAAGTATTCAGCTAATCCAGTTGATACTCCCGCGATCATTCTGTTGTTTCTGATTCGATATAATCTCTCTTGCATTTTATACCTCGCTGATTTGTTTGCATTCTAAAAATTTAGACGAACGTTAGCTCTAAAAGTTACAATTGAAAAATTTTATATTTATTTATTCAAAAATTTTCTGTCTAAATCTTTAATTCAAAAATAAAAATGTAAGTACAAATTTATAATTCTAAATAGGTGAATGATCTGAATTTATCGGTGAATAAATAACAAATGGTATTTAACGGAGTTTAGATTTTGATTTTCACTTGGAAATATTTTGATTCGCAACAAAAATTAAATGTTGCTAATATAAAATAATTTATTTATTTATGTTTTAAGACAAAAAAATCCTAATTCTCTTTTTAATAATAGGAGAGATTATGAAGTTAAAGTTACCGAACACTTATTATAACTGGCTTTCTCTGGTCGGAACCACAATTGCAATAATTGCTCTTTTCATGATCATATTTCTGTTCTTTATTTCAACTTTCATTGAACATGGTTCATCATATTTAGGTTTGATCGTTTATATTATTTTGCCCGGATTTTTACTGATTGGATTAATTCTTATTCCGATTGGAATGTACCTAAAATATAAGCGTGAAAAGAAAGCCGGAATTATTGATAAATCAGAGTGGCCGAGAGTTGATCTGAACAATAAAACTCACAGAAATGCTTTTATAATTTTTATTATAGGAACGACGATTTTGCTTTTTGCTTCGGCAGTGGGAAGTTATGAAGCATTTCACTATACGGAATCAGTCGAGTTTTGCGGAAAAACCTGTCACTCAGTAATGAAGCCTGAATACGTTGCTTATCAGAATTCACCCCATGCAAGAGTTGCCTGCGTTGAATGTCACGTTGGTTCCGGTGCTGACTGGTATGTAAAATCAAAACTATCAGGGATGTATCAGGTTTACGCTGTAACTTTAGGAACAGTGCCGCGACCAATTCCAACACCGATTGAAAATTTGCGTCCTTCACGCGAAACTTGCGAAAGATGCCACTGGCCGCAAAAATTTTATGCTCATCAAATCAGAAATGAAAAACATTTTCTTTCCGATGAACAAAATACTGAATGGGATATTAATCTTGTTATGAAAATCGGTTCATCACACAGCGCTTTGGGATTGCAGGAAGGAATTCACTGGCACATAAATCCGAATGTGTTAATTACTTATGCTGCTGCCGATTCACAAAGACAAAGAATGGCTTGGGTTAAATACAAAGACCTGCGTTCAGGAAAAGAAATTTTATATACTAATGAAGAAGATGATCCTTCTGAATTTGAAGGAAAAGAATTAATTTCCAGAACAATGGAATGTATTGATTGCCACAATAGACCATCGCATAATTACAAGCCGCCCGCATTTTTTGTTAACAGCGCAATGACAGCGGGAACAATTCCAAAAAATCTGCCGGGTATAAAATCTTTAACAATGCAAATTGCAGAAAATGAATTTACAACAGAAGATTCGGCAATGCAATTCATCAGAACGGAAATTGAAAATTATTACCGCGAAAATCATTCAGATATTTTTGAATCACAAAACGCAATGGTTCAAAAAGCGATAACAGGATTTCAAAATGAATTCAAGAAAAATATTTTTCCTGAAATGCGCGTTAGATGGAATGTTTATCCGAATAATATCGGGCATTTGGAATTTGATGGATGCTTCCGCTGCCACAACGATAAATTCAAAGCAACAACCGGTGAAGTAATAAAAAAAGATTGCAATCTTTGTCATTCAATAGTCGGGCAGGGAACAAAAGAAAATTTCCAATCGGTTTCAATTGACAGCACTCTTGAATTTGTTCATCCGGAGGATATCGGCGATGCATGGCAGGAAGAATTATGTACAAGCTGCCATACAGGTTTGGCTCCGTAAAATCAAAGGATTCTATCGTAAATAATTTTTAAAGTTGTTAAAATTACTATTGTAATAAAAACGGGTCTGATAAATTTGGATCCGTTTTTTATTACCAAACTCGATCCGGTTTTTGCTCCTAAAATTTGTCCGAACGCCATTAAAATCCCGGCTTCAAAAACTACAAATCCGCCCAAAGTAAAAAGCGCAAACGAAACAATATTACTCGTAAAATTCATTACTTTTGTGTAACCGGTTGCCTTTGTCAAATTAAATCCAAGCATTGTAACAAAAGCGATTGCCCAAAATGAACCTGTTCCCGGACCAAAAAAACCATCATAAAATCCAAGTGCCAAACCAAAAATGAAATAGAAAGGCATTTTTTTCAATTTTGATTTTTTGTCAAGTTCGCCTAATTTCGGAGTTAAAAAAGTGTAGATGATAATTCCGGTAAGCATAATTGGAATTATATAATTAAGCGCGCCGGGTTTAACTTGCTGCACAGTAAAAACTCCAATCGCTGCGCCGATAAAGGTAAATACAATTCCCAAACGGGCATCTTTAAAATCAACAACTCCTTTTTTTATATAATAATAAGAAGAAGTAAAACTTCCGAAGCTCGATTGAAATTTGTTTGTTCCCAATGCCTGATGCGGAGGAAGTCCGATTCCCAATAGAACAGGCAAAGTTATAAGTCCGCCTCCGCCTGCGATCGAATCAATAAACCCCGCAGAAAATCCTGCTGCAAATAAAATTATATATTTTATAAAATCCATCAATCTGAAATTACATGATCAAAAATTTTTTCAAATCAAAATATATATCAATATATTATGGAACGAAAATTTAAATTTTAATTTGATGAATGATTTAAACGCGGCTTATAAAAATTCGCTTGAACTTGCAAATTCGCATTACGAAAATTTTCCCGTTGCGTCTTTTCTCGTTCCGAAAAATCTGCGCAAACATGTTGCCGTAATTTATAAATTTGCAAGAACTGCAGATGATTTTGCAGATGAAGGAAATTTAACCGCTGAAGAAAGATTAGATCTTTTAAATGAATTCGAAAATGATTTTCAAAATTCTCTAAATGGAAATCCAAAAAATTTATTCTGGAAAGCGCTGCAAAATACCATTGCTGAAAAAAGATTATCTGCAATTCATTTCTTAAATCTTTTAAAAGCATTCAAGCAGGATGTAATAAAAAAGCATTATGAAAATTTTGATGAACTGCTAGATTACTGCAAACATTCTGCAAATCCTGTTGGAAGATTGATCTTGGAATTGTATGATATCCGCGATGAAAAACTAAATGAATATTCCGATTCAATTTGCACTGCGCTGCAATTAACTAACTTTTGGCAGGATGTTTCCATTGATTATATTAAAGAAAGAATTTATATTCCATTAGAGCATCAAAAAAAATATGGCATTTCGGAAAAAGATTTTGAACTGAAAAATAACAGCGAAAATTTCAGGTCACTTATAAAATTCGAAATTCAACTTACGCGAAATCTTTTTAATGAAGGAAAAAATTTGATCCGGTATTTGCCATCGCTTTTGAAATACGAAATTATTTGGACTGTTTCAGGCGGTGAAGAAATTTTGAATAAGATCGAAAGAATAAATTATGATGTTCTGAAGATCAGACCTAAATTAAGCAAATTTAATTACGTCAACTTGTTAATAAGATCATTAACAAAGGCAAAACCATGAAAGATGAAGCACACGAAATAGCAAAAAAAAGTAAAAGCAGTTTTTATTACGCGTTTAATCTTTTGCCTGAACAAAAGCGCGATGCTATGAATACTGTTTACGCATTTTGCAGACAGACAGATGATCTTGTTGACGATTCAAATTTGCCTGAAGAAATCAAATATGAAAATCTTCATAAGTGGCGCGTTGAACTTGAAAAATCAATTTACGGAAATTCTGATTACGCACTTTTCAACAAACTCATAAAAGTAATTAAGCAATTTAATATTCCGATAGAACCATTCTTTGAACTTATTAAAGGAATGGAAATGGATCTTCAGCAAAAACGCTATTTAAATTTTGATGATCTTCAACTTTATTGTTACAGAGTTGCCTCAACTGTTGGATTGATGTGTATTGAAATTTTCGGATATAAAAATAAATCCGCAAAAGAATTTGCCGTAAACTTAGGAATGGCTTTGCAGCTTACAAATATTTTACGTGATGTAAAAGTTGATGCAGAAAACGGCAGGATTTACATTCCGCAAAGTGATCTTGCAAAATTTAATTACTCTGAAAATGATCTGATGAATAATTCGTATAACGAAAATTTTGTTTCGCTGATGAAATTTGAATCTGATCGCGCGAAAAATTATTTCCGTAAAGCCAACGAAAATCTGGATCTTGAAGATAAACCATCAATGTTTGCCGCGCGCGCAATGCAGCACATCTATTACAAACTTCTTCAAAAAATTGAAGAAAAAAATTACGATGTGTTCAAAGAAAAAATTAAAGTTTCAAAAATTGATAAAGTCGGAATTGCCGTTGGAGTTTGGGCAAAGTACAGTTTAGTTTATTGATGAAAAAAGTTGTTGTAATCGGCGGCGGTTTGGCGGGACTTTCAGTAGCCGTTCATCTCGCAAAAAATAAATTTCAAGTAGAACTTTTCGAAGCATCACCGAAACTCGGCGGAAGAACTTATTCCTTCATTGATAAAATTACTGGCGATGAAGTTGATAACGGTCAACATATCATGATGGGCTGTTACAATTCTACTTTGGAATTTTTGAAGATCACAAATTCACTTGATAAAATTTCAATTCAAAAAAATCTTGAAGTCAACTTTTTCCATCCGCAAAAGGGAAAAGTTAGGCTTAAAACAAATTCATTTCCATATCCTCTAAATTTACTTTTCGCAATTCTGAATTTTCAAGCGCTTTCTTTTAAAGAAAAAATATCAGTATTAAAATTCTTTTCTTCAATTTTATTTTTGAATACTTATTCATTAAAAAATTTATCGGTTTTGGATTGGCTCAAAAAAAATGGTCAATCTGAAAATACTATTAAATCTCTTTGGGAAATTTTAGCAATAGGAACTTTGAATTGTTCATTAGAGGAAGCATCCGCAGATATTTTCGCTTCTGTTTTGAAAACAATTTTTCTTACCGGAAATAATTCCACAAAAATTATTCTTCCGAAATTTGGATTGAGCAAGGTATTTTCAGAGCCAACTGAAAAATTTTTAAAAGAAAAGAATTGCAAAATTTATCTCTCAAAAAGCGTTGATAAGATTTGCGTAAATGAAAAAAGAGTCTCTTCAATTTTTGTTGATAGAAAAGAAATTTCTGATTTTGATTTTGTAATTTCAGCAGTACCAAAATTCGCTTTGGAAAAAATTATTGATGAAAAAAATCTTCCTTTAAAAGAAATAAAATATTCTCCGATTCTTTCTGCTCATATTTGGTTAAGTAAAAATATTTTTGAAAATGATTTTACCGGAATTATTGATTCACCGGTTCAATGGATTTTTAATCATCAAAAATATATTTCAATTGTAATTTCAAACGCAAAAAATTTGATTGAAAAATCGAATGACGAAATTCAAAAAATTATTCTTACCGAAATCAAAAAATATTTTCCGTTATTTGAAGAAAGTTCAGTTAATCATTTCAAAATCATCAAAGAAAAGCGTGCGACTTTTATTCCAAATTCAAAATTGGAAAATCGTCCGGATTATAAAACCGATTTGGAAAATCTAATTTTAGCTGGCGATTGGATTGATACGGGACTTCCGGCAACCATTGAAGGAGCAATTTTAAGCGGAAAGATTGCGACATATGAAATTATTTCAAAAAAAGTTTAAAACTTTAGATAAAAATTTTACTCTTCTTAAGTTTTTCATTAGAACATTGCAAATTTTTTAGTAATTTTAAATCTTAAATTTTCAATTACAGAAAACTTAAGGAATTATGGCCAGTAAAAAGAAGGTAAAGTATATATTTGTAACAGGCGGAGTTGTTTCTTCGCTCGGAAAAGGAATAACCGCATCAGCATTGGGACTTCTTCTAAAACAAAGAGGTTTCAGCGTAACCATCCAAAAATTTGATCCTTATATTAATGTTGATCCCGGAACTATGAGTCCGTTTCAGCACGGCGAAGTTTATGTGACCGATGACGGCGCGGAAACTGATCTGGATCTCGGACACTACGAAAGATTTCTTGACGTAAGCATGCAAAAATGTAATAACACAACAACCGGACAGGTTTACTTTGAAGTTATTACAAAAGAAAGAAGAGGCGATTACCTAGGCGCAACAGTTCAGGTAATTCCTCACATAACCGATGAAATTAAAAACAGAATGAGAGCGCTTGGCGAAACAGGCGAGTATGATATTGTAATTACTGAAATCGGCGGAACAGTAGGTGATATTGAATCTCTTCCTTTTATCGAAGCTATTCGTCAATTAATGTTAGAAGTCGGAAGAAAAAATGCGATAGCAATTCATGTAACTTTGGTTCCTTACATTCCGGCTGCAGGAGAAGTTAAAACAAAACCGACTCAACATTCGGTAAAAAATCTTTTGGAACTTGGAATTCAGCCAAACATTTTAGTTTGCCGTTCAGAAAAAAAACTGGATAAAGAATTCAGAGAAAAAATTGCTCTGTTTACAAATGTTGATGCAAAAGCGGTAATGTCTGCTTACGATAGCTCAACAATTTACGAAGTTCCGCTTGTACTTCACAAACAAAAATTTGATCAAATTGTTCTTAAAAAACTTAAACTCCCGGACATAAAAGCAAAACTTCAGGATTGGGAAATATTTGTTGATAAAATTAAAAATCCGCAAGCAGAAATTGATATTGCCATTTGCGGAAAATATGCCGATTACAAAGATTCATACAAAAGTATAGGCGAGGCTTTTGTTCATGCCGGCGCTGAAAATAATGTTAAAGTAAATCTTAAATTTGTAAATTCAGAAGAAATTGCTAAAGATAATGCGGATGAATATTTCAAAAATATATCTGGACTGTTAATTCCCGGCGGATTCGGCGAGCGCGGAATAGAAGGAAAAATAAATGCAATACAATACGCACGCGAAAATAATATTCCCTTTTTTGGAATTTGTTTGGGAATGCAGTGCGCCGTAATTGAATTTGCTCGAAATGTTTGCGGAATTAAAAATGCAAACAGTGCTGAGTTTATAAAAAATCAATATTCAGTGATTGATTTAATGGATGAACAAAAGAAAGTTAAAAACTTAGGCGGCACAATGCGTCTTGGCGCATATCCATGTAAAATTAAAACGGGCACAAAAGCTTTCGAAGCATATAAATCTAAAGAAATTTCAGAACGCCACCGTCACCGTTATGAATTTAATAATAAATTCAAAGAACAATTAAGTTCATGCGGATTGATATTAAGCGGACTTTCCCCGGATGAAAAATTAGTTGAAATGATCGAACTTTCGAATCATCCTTGGTTTGTTGGGGTTCAATTTCATCCGGAATTAAAATCACGCGCAACAAAAGCGCATCCTTTATTCCGTGAATTTGTAAAAGCTTCATATAATTATTTTAAAGAGAAAGAAAATCCGGTTAATCAGAATGTTCAATAAATTCAAAATTAGTTTCATTTTATTATTTGTTCTTTTAAATCAAATTTTTGCAAATGAAATAGAAGATAAAATTTCGCGCGGAGTTGAACTTTCTTATAATTTCCAATTTGAAAGTGCAAATGATATTTTCGATGAATTGATAAGAAAATTTCCAAACGATCCGCAAAGTTATCATTATAAATCAAGCATTTTGCTTTGGAAATTTGCAAGCGATAAAAATGAAAAAGATTTCGAAAAATTCTTTTCACTTTCTGAAATTGCAATTGAAAAATCCGAAGCAATTTTAAAAGATGATGATAAAAATTCTGTTGCTTTTTTTATACTGGGTTCAAATTACGGATTGCGTTCAATTGCTTATTTAAAAGCCGGTGAAAGTCTTAAAGCTGTTTGGGCAGTTAAAAAAGCGCGCTCTTATTTAAATGATCTGAAAAAATCTCAGCCTGAAAATTTTGATGCGAATCTCGGTTTGGGACTTTTTGATTATTCATTAAGTTTTACACCTGGATTTTTCAAGTGGGCCTTGAACATTGCGGGAATTTCGGGAAACCGCGATGAAGGAATTAAAAATTTAAAAATTGCATTAAAAAATGGAAAGAAAACTAAAATTGAAGCTGCTTATTATCTTTCGCAAGTTTATTCCGATGCAATTATTGATTACGAAAAAGCGCTGAATTACATAAAACCTTTGGCTGAAAAATTTCCTGAAAACGAATTATTTAATTATTCTTACGGCGTAATTCTTTTAAAATCAAAGAGATTGAATGAAGCTGAAAATGTTCTATGGAAAATTGCTGATGATGAAAATTCTAAATTAAAACAGATAAAAGCATTTTCCCATTTTTTACTTGGCGATATTAGTTTCAGGCAAAATAAATTTGCACAGGCAATACAATCGTATAATTCATTCTTGATGAATTCGACAGATATCGATTATAGTGGAATTGCATTTTTGCGTAAAGCAATTTCAAATAAAGCTTTGGGAAAAGAAAGCGAAGTCATTGAAAATTTGAATCTTGCCGGAAATGGAAATCTTGATATTGCCGATGATATTTACGCAAAAAGAAAAAGTATTCATTATTTGAAAAACGGATTTTCAGCAAAAGAAATTGAACTGATCAAATCCGTTAATTTAGTTGAAACCGGAAATTCAGAAAAGGCGATTAAAAATCTGGAAATTCTTTCTAAAGAACTTTCAGGTGATGAAAAACTTTTGGCAAACTATTATTTAAGCGAAGCTTATTTTGAAAATAATGAATTTGAAAAATCTTTAAAAACTGCTGAAGCAGTGATTAATTCAAAAGCAGGCGAAGAAAAATGGCTTATCCCATTCTCATATTTAAATGCTGCAAGAGCAGCGGAAAAAATGGGATTAAAAATTAAAACTAAATCCTATTTAAAAGAGATTGAGAAATTTAACGATTTCGATTTTGAAGTTAAATTAAAAGGATTTGTTGAAGGTTTAAAAGACAGATCTCCAAATGTTTAATAAAAACAGTAATTTAAAAAAATAATCTAAAAATCAGAATTTTAAATTATTCTTCTTAAAGCAAAATTGTTACATTGATTATTTTTAAGTAAATATATAACTTTTCAAATTGTAAAATGTTAAAAATCGCAGTTTTTGTTTCAGGACGCGGATCAAATTTTCAGGCAGTATTAAACGAAATTAATTCGCGCGGATTAAATGCGGAAATAAAATATTTGATTTCCGATAAATTGAACTGCGGCGCAATAGAAATTGCCAAAGAAAATGGAATTAAAGTTTTTTCTGTTTCGGAAATTATAAAAGAAAATTTTATTGATTATACTGAATTAATAAAAAATTTTACGGAATCAAAAATTGAATTAATTGTTCTTGCAGGATTTTTAAAAAAAATTCCTGATCAATTGATAGAAAAATTTGAAAATAGAATAATAAATATTCATCCGGCGCTTCTTCCTTCATTCGGAGGAAAAGGAATGTACGGAATGAATGTTCACAAAGCGGTTTTTGAAACATCGGCAAAAGTTTCGGGAGCAACAATTCATTTTGTTGATAAAGTTTACGATAACGGAAAGATAATTTATCAAAAATGCGTTGATATTTCCGAAGTTAATTCTCCCGAAGAAATTGCAGAAAAAATTTTAAAAATTGAACATGAAATTTTACCGTTCGTTATAAAAAAGTTTTCGGAAAATAAAATCAGTTTTGAAAAAAACCGGGTAATAATTCAACAATAGCGGAGAGATTTTGAAAAAATATGCAATTGTAAGCGTTTCCGATAAAAGCGGAATGATCGAGTTTTGCAGGGAATTAAACTCGCTCGGTTATGAAATCCTGGCTACCGGAAACAGCGCAAAACAACTTTTCGAAAATGAAATCTCTTGCACCGAAATTAAAGATTATACCGGTTTTCCAGAAATATTTTCCGGCAGGGTAAAAACTTTGAATCCGAAAATATTCGGTGGAATTTTAATGCGTCGTGAATTTGAAACCGATATTAAGCAGGCAGAAGAAAATCAAATTTTACCGATCGATATAGTTTGTGTAAATTTATATCCATTCCCGAAAGTTGTTGATCGTGATGATATATCACTTGAAGAAAAAATTGAAAATATAGATATTGGCGGTCCGAGTTTAATTCGCGCGGCTGCAAAAAATTATCAATATGTTTCAGTTTTAACAGATCCTTCACAATATTTTAAATTCCTTGAAGAATTAAAGCAAGGTGAAATTTCAATTGAAACAAGATCAAAACTTGCGGCCAAAGCATTTTCGTACACATCTTTTTACGATACTTTAATTGCAAACTATCTTGAAAAGGAATTCAAAACTGACAATGATTTTTTCAGAATTAATTTTCCTTTGAAACAAACTTTACGTTACGGCGAAAATCCGCATCAAAAAGCTTTCGTTTACGGAAATTTTGATAAATATTTTGAAATTTTGCAGGGTAAAGAAATTTCGTATAATAATACAATTGATCTCGTTGCTTCAGTCGAATTGATTGAAGATTTACCGCAGACTTCATGCGCGATTATAAAACACACAAATCCTTGCGGTGCAGCAGTTGGAAAAGATTTACTGGAAGCGTACACAAAAGCTCTTTCGAGCGACCCGGTTTCGGCTTTTGGCGGAATTGTTGCTTTTAATGGAAAAGTTGATCTGAAACTTGCGGAAAAATTGAATGAAATATTTCTAGAAATTATTGTCGCTGAAGATTTTGATGAAGATGCAATTGAAGTCTTGAAACAAAAAAAGAACAGAAGAATTGTAAAAAAAATAAAATCTTTAAAGGAAGAGAAATTTCAATTTAAAAATATTCCCGGTGGAATTTTGGTTCAGGAAAAAGATTTTTCTGAAATTAAAAAGGAAGATTTGAAATTAGTAACAAAAAGTGAAATTCCTGATGAAATATTTGAAGATTTGAAGTTTGCCTGGGTAATTTGCAAACATACAAAATCAAATGGAATAGTTTTTGCTAAAGATAAGATGATACTCGGAACCGGGGCCGGACAAATGTCAAGATTGGATTCTGTAAAGATAGCTGTTATGAAGGCAAAAGAGCATGGTCATAATCTAGAAAACTCGGTTGCGGCGTCGGATGCTTTTTTTCCGTTTGCAGATGGATTAATTGAAATAGCAAAAGCCGGCGCAAAAGCGGTTATTCAGCCAGGCGGCTCGGTTCGTGATGAAGAAGTAATTGCAGCAGCAAACGAAAATAATGTTGCAATGGTATTTACCGGAATAAGAAATTTTAAGCATTAAGAGGAAATATGGGTCTTTTCGATTTTTTTTCTACTGATATTGCAATGGATCTGGGAACAGCAAACACCTTGATATATTTAAAAGGTAAAGGAATTGTTCTCAATGAACCTTCAATAGTGGCTTATGACAGAAATTCAAAAAAAATCCTTGCGCTCGGCAATAAAGCAAAAGAAATGCAGGGCAGGGAGCACAAGGAAATTCGTGTTACAAGACCAATGCGCGATGGGGTTATAGCTGATTTTGAAATTGCCGAAGGAATGATCAAGGCATTTATTAAAAAAGTTAGTGGTGGTCCAATTTCAAGCAGGAGAATTGTTGTAGCGGTTCCAAGCGGTGTTACTGAAGTTGAAAAAAGAGCAGTTCGTGATAGCGCGGAGCACGCGGGCGCAAAAGAAGTTCACTTGATAGCTGAACCCATGGCCGCAGCAATTGGAATCGGGATTGACGTTGAAGCGCCGGTTGGAAGTATGATAATTGATATTGGCGGCGGAACAACAGAAATTGCTGTAATTGCACTTTCAGGAATCGTAAATGAAGAATCAATCCGGATTGCCGGCGATGAAATGAACAACGCAATTATGCAGTTTTTCAAGAAAAATCACAATCTTTTAATAGGAGAGAGGACTGCTGAAGCAATAAAATGCGAAGTCGGTAGCGCTGTTCCATTGAAAGAAGAAATAACAGTTCAAGTTAAAGGTAGAGATTTGGTTGGCGGTGTTCCTAAAACTGCAGAAGTAAGCTCAGTAGAAATCCGTGAAGCTTTGAACGAAAATATTTCTCAAATTGTTGAGGCGGTAAAACAATCTTTGGAAAGAACTCCACCTGAACTTTCAGCTGATATTTTGGATCGCGGAGTTATGATAACAGGCGGCGGAGCATTACTTAAAGGAATTGACGAAAGAATCAGAATGGAAACAAATCTACCGGTTCACATTGCAGAAGATCCTCTAACGGCAGTTGTTCGCGGAGCAGGAAAAGCAATAGATAATTTAAACAGATATTCAAAAGTATTTATTCGTAACAGAAGATATTAATGTTGGCAATTTTAGTTAGGATTTGGAACAATTATAAAGAATACATCATTTTAAGCATTATTCTAATAATTGCATTGGTTTTAGTTTCGTTTAGTCAAAGTAAAGAAGTAAAAACCGTAAAAACAACGGCATTTGGGACTTTTGCCTATCTTACAAGCGCCGTTACAAAATTATACGAACCATTTCAAACAAGTTTTGAAGTTCAAAAACTTCGTGAAGAAAACGCAAGATTGATGCTCCAGGTTAATCAACTTAGGGAGCATGGAATTCAAAACGAAGAATTAAAAAGTTTGATTAATTACCGGGATTCATCAAATTATCCTTTAGTTCCTGCAAGAATTGTATCAAAATACGTCTCTTCAACTCAAGGAAATTTTATCATAAATGCGGGTTCTGATGATAATGTTAAAATAGGAATGCCTGTAATTAACAATAAAGGTTTGATAGGAATAGTTTTTCTTACCGAAAAGAATTTTTCAATTGTTCGCACTTTAAATAACCGGGAATTAAAATTTGCCGTTAAAAATCAGCGTAGCAGATTTGATGGTATAATTGAATGGAACGGTACGGAATTAATTATCAGGAATGTTCCGAAAACTTATGATATGGAAATCGGTGATATTGTAATAACATCAGATTTCAGTACAAAATTCCCACCAAATATTCCGGTAGGTGAAATTCTGGGTGGCACCCGGGATAAAACCGGCATTTTTAATAACATCACTGTAAAACCTTTGGTTGATTTTACAAAAGTTGAACACGTTTTTATTGTTCAAATTATTCCCAGCGTTCAGAAAAAAGGCCTGGAACTTAATCTTCTTAAATGAGAAACTTATGCGCTCTGAATATTTTTATGCCCTATTAATTTTTATACCGTTGGCTATTATTCAACTAACTGTTCTACCTTTTATCAGGTTTAATCAAGTTGTGCCCGATCTGATTTTAATCCTTCTTGTTTATTATTCAATCAGGATGGGTCAAATTCACGGAACGATCTTAGGTGCCCTTTTTGGCTTATTATTTGATATAATTTCGGGAGGAATAATCGGAAGCATGATGTTTTCAAAAGCATTAAGCGGATTTTTTGCCGGTTATTTTAGTAATGAAAATAAAATGGATCAATATCTTTCTTCTTATATGTTCCTTTTGATCGTTTTTTTGATTGGAACTATAGATTCAATTGTTTATTCATTTTTTACGACTTCTGAACTAAATACAAATTTATTCAGTTTGGTTTTTAATCAAGGAATAATTCCGGGATTTTATACGGCAATTTTAGCATTGCCGATGATGATTTTTGCACCGAAAAAGATGGCAACATGACGATTAAAAATATATTTTCAAGCAGTGATTTAAAAAGAACTTTACTTTTTACTGTTGTTATCGGCTTTTTTACTCTTATTGTGCTACAATTGTTCAGAATGCAAATTCTAAATCAAAAGTTTTATGATGTAAAATCCGCCGAAAACAGTATTAAAGGATTAGTTCAATCTCCGTTACGCGGCGCTTTTTTAGATAGAAATCTTAAAGTTGTAGTTGGAAATAAACCTTCTTATACTGTATTTATCACTCCATCAAATTATCAAAGAAAATACGATACAATAATTGAAACGGTTCTTGGTGTTGATTCTGGTTATATCGGTAAAATCCTTAATTTAAATAAGAAATATTCCAAATTTGTTCCGGTCAGAATTAAACGCGATATCAGTTTTGATATGATCGCCTGGATCGAGGAAAACCGTGACAAATTGCCCGGCGTAAATTTTCAAGTTGAAATGGAAAGAGAATATCCTGACAGCATTATAGCTTCCCATATGTTTGGATATATTAAAGAAGTTTCAAGAAGACAACTTGAAGAAGATGCTTATTACAATATGGGTGATTTTATTGGAAATAACGGGGTTGAAAAAACTTACGAAAAATATTTGCGCGGAACTAAAGGCGTGAAATATGTGCTGGTTGATTCAAAGAGAAAAGAAATTGGCAGATATAAAAACGGTGAATTGGACATAAATTCCATCAAAGGCGAAGATCTTGTTTTAACTATTGATGCAGGAGCTCAAAGAGTTGCCGAAAAAGCTTTTATCGGAAAAAAAGGTGCTCTGGTTGCAATTGAACCTTCTACAGGGGAAGTGCTGGCTTTTGTTTCTTCACCTCAATATGATTTACGGCATTTTACAACCGTCACACCAAAAGAAATTTGGAGGCAGTTAAATACTGATCCGGATAAACCTTTATTCAACAGAGCAACGCTTTCAATTTATCCTCCCGGTTCTACATACAAAATGTTAGGTGCAATTGCCGCACTGGAAGAAGGAATTATTACGCCCGAATCAAGAATCCATTGTGCCGGTGGATATCATTTCGGAAGATTCTTTAAATGCCATGGCGGTTCACATGGACCAATTGACGTAATTACATCGATTGAAAAATCATGTAACACATTTTACTATTCATTAATTATGAAAATGGGCTTGGAAGTCTGGTCAGATTACGGAAGAAGATTCGGATTCGGGCAAAAAACAGGATTAGATATAACCGAAGAACGACAGGGAATTTTACCAAATACCGAATGGTACAATAAAAGATATGGCAAAAACGGCTGGACAAAAGGTTTTATTGTAAGTCTTGGAATCGGTCAGGGTGAACTTAGTGTAACGCCAACACAACTAGCACAATATACAGCTTTAATTGCAAACAACGGAAAATCGAAAAAACCTCACATGGTTAAAGGATATCTGGATTCTCAAACAAAAAAAATTGTTCCATTCAAGTTTGAGGATATAGATACAAAAATAAGTCAAAAAACATTCGATGTTGTAAAAGAAGGAATGTTTAAAGTTATTCATGGTGCCGGTACCGCAAGATCTGCCAAATTACCAAATGTAACAATGGCAGGAAAAACCGGAACATCCCAAAA
Source organism: uncultured Melioribacteraceae bacterium (assembly GCA_965365345.1). Classification (GTDB taxonomy): domain Bacteria; phylum Bacteroidota; class Ignavibacteria; order Ignavibacteriales; family SURF-24; genus CBDUBH01. The sequence continues at coordinate 4,456 of CBDUBH010000022.1, read as the reverse complement.
TCCTCATGGGAAAGACCATGCTTGGTTCGTGGCATTTGCTCCTTATGAAAATCCGAAAATTGCAATTGCTGTTTTAGTTGAAAATGTTGGTTATGGTGGAACTCACGCAGCGCCAATAGCAAGAGATGTTATTAAAGAATATATGAAAAATTTCCCTGAATATAATGAACAAAATATTGAAAAAAAAAAGAATTTAGAGGGTAAAATTGTTAGGATCTCAAACGCGAATTAGTTCAAGCAATGAAATAAAATTTGATTTTGTATTATTCTCTGCAATTTCCTTGTTGGTTATAATCGGACTTACAGCAATATACAGCTCTACTTTAAATCATCCAACTGCCGGCGGAAACTTTGCAAAACAGCTTTTTTGGGTTGTAGGTTCATTCATTATCTTTTTTATTACTTTCTTTTTGCATTCAAGAACGTTTCATTATTTAGCTATTCCGGCATATCTGTTTTCATTAGTTCTTTTGGTTGCCGTAATGTTTATGGGAAAAACAGTTTATGGTGCAAAAAGCTGGCTTGATTTAGGACCTGTAGGATTTCAACCATCAGAATTTGCAAAAATCGGAACAATTTTACTTTTAGCAAGTTATCTCGGTCGTGAAAAAACAAATCTTGATAATTTAGGCGATAAACTAGTAGCCCTTGCAATTGGATTTGTACCTGTAGCTTTAATTTTACTCGAACCGGATATGGGAACTTCACTCGTTTTTCTTTTCATAATCACAGTAATGCTCTATTGGAAAGGTTTAAGCTTATTTTTGATATTCTTTTTTATAAGTCCATTGTTTTCTGTGCTTTCTTTTATGTTTGGTTATTATGTCTTCGGAACAGTATTAATAATAATTCTTTTAGTATTAATCTCTTTCAAAAAAGGAATACTAATAAGTTCTTTTGTTTTTGTGATGAATGTTGGTGCGGGCTTTTTCTTTGATTTCTTTTATAAAGCTTTAAAACCGCATCAGCAAAAAAGAATAGATTCATTTTTAGATCCATACGCTGATCCTTTAGGTGCCGGTTATAATGCAATTCAAGCAAAAGTTGCGATAGGTTCAGGTGGATTTTTAGGCAAAGGATTTTTAAACGGAAATCAAACTCAACTTCAATATATTCCTGAACAATGGACCGATTTTATTTTTTGTGTTATTGGTGAAGAATTCGGATTTATTGGAAGCGTTATCACAATAAGTTTGTTTTTGATAATATTTTTGCGTTTATTAAAACTTGCCTCATCAATTCGTGAACGTAACGAATTCGCAAGTATGATAGTTGTTGGAATATTTGCATTATTATTTGTTCACTTTATTATAAATATTGGAATGACAGTAGGAATTATGCCTGTTATCGGGGTTCCGTTACCGTTTGTTAGTTACGGCGGAAGTTCTTTACTGGTAAATGTATTTTTAATGGGAATAGTCGTAAATATTTACAGAAATAAAAAATAAATATGATCCTAACCGATAAGAAAATTCTTGAAGAAATTGGAAAAGGAAATATAGTAATTGATCCTTTTGACCGCGATTCACTCGGCACAAATAGTTATGATGTACATCTCGGAAAACACCTCGCTGTTTATGAGGATGATATTCTCGATGCAAGATCACACAATAAAATAAAAGTATTTGAAATTCCCGAAGAAGGATTTGTACTTCTACCTTCCAAATTATATTTGGGAGTAACGGAAGAGTATACCGAAACCAAAAATTTTGTTCCTTTTCTTGAAGGCAAATCAAGTGTTGGAAGATTGGGAATAGATATTCATTCGACTGCAGGGAAAGGCGATGCCGGATTTTGCAACACCTGGACTTTGGAAATTTCTGTAAAGCAGCCCGTAAGAATTTATGCTGGAATGCCGGTTGGACAAATCATATATTTTGAGATCAGCGGCGAAATTGAAAATACTTACGATAAAAAGAAAAACGCAAAATATAACGTTCGTACAAATTTGCCTGTAGAATCAATGATGTTCAAAAATTTTAAATAAAAATTATGACAGCAGCAGAAAAACTCCGGATAAAGATCAATCAGCAAAAACATATTACAGTGGGTTTAGATACAGATATTAAAAAAATCCCGCAACATCTTTTAAATGAAAAAGATCCAATCTTAAAATTCAACGAAATTATAATTGAAAACACATTCGAATTTGCAGCATCTTATAAAATAAATTTTGCTTTTTACGAAAAAGAAGGATTGAAAGGTTTTGAAAGTTTAAAAAAAACTATTGAATTAATACCCGAAGATGCTTTTATTATTGGAGATGCAAAAAGAGGCGATATAGGTAATACAAGCGAAATGTACGCAATTTCCGCGTTTGAACATTTTAATTGTGATGCCGTAACTCTTCATCCTTATATGGGATTAGATTCTTTAGAACCTTTTATAAATTTTAAAGATAAAATCAGCTTTGTTCTGGCTTTAACTTCAAATAAAGGCGCAAGTGATTTTGAAAAATTAAAACTTGAAAACGGCAAATATTTATTTCAGGAAGTTATAGATACAGTTAACAAATGGAATGAAAATAAAAATTTAGGAATTGTTTTTGGAGCAACTAATACTTTGGAATTGGAAGAAAATATAGATCGTTTTGATGATCTTCCGGTTTTGTTGCCCGGAGTTGGCGCACAAGGCGGCAGTTTAGAAGATGTTGTAAAAACTTTCAATAAAAATAAAAAAGAAAATTATTTGATTAATGTAAGCCGTTCACTAATTTATATAAATGACGGAATAAATTTTGGAAATTTTGTTAAAAATGAAATAAAAAATCTTAATGACCGGGTTAGGATTAGCTTAGGGGAATAAAATTTATTTGATCAACCTTAATTTAAAGAGGTGTTCAAGTGCATATAACTCAAGAAAATCCGAGTGAAAGTATTCTTTATCGCGTATGGAAAGAAAAAAAATTCGATAAAGATCTTCAAACATGTGAAGGTATTGATGTTACCGTTTTGGATCCGGGTGAGGAAAATATTGATCTTGCCGGTCCTGATTTCAAAAATGCCAGAGTGAGAATAGGAAATATAATTTACGTCGGGGATATTGAAATTGATAATGAAATTTCATTTTGGAAACGGCATGGACACAATATCGATAAACATTACTCAAAAGTAATTTTACATATCGCTCTTAAAAATCCACACAACACGCCTTTTGTTTTTAACAGGGAAGGCAGAAAAATTCCCACTGTAAATCTTTCACATTTTATAAATAAAATCGCGCTTCAAGAATTTACCAATCAGGAAAAACATAAAGATGAAAGCAGCCTTAATCAGATCAAATGCCACAAAAAAAATAACGCAATTTCTTTTCGTGATAAATTAAATTTCATAAATAGTTTAGGAATTGAAAGATTCAAAAAGAAAAGCGAAAAAATGTTGAGCCGACTTAAAGAATTAACTTTCCTAAAAGTGCTGCACATTAAAGAGCCGGTAATAAAATATGAACTTACGGAAGAATTTTACAAAAGGGAATTTTCATTTCATGACTTTCATTCGAAAGATTTATGGATGCAGTTGTTTTATGAATATCTTTTTGAAGCATTAGGTTATTCTAAAAATAAAGATTGCATGATGAAATTGGCAAAATTAGCTGATATAAAATTATTAAAATCCGTAACAAATGAGTTAAATCCAAAAATAATTGAATCCGCACTTCTCAATATTTCAGGGATTTTACCTAATCATGAAAATTTAAAGGAAATTGAATCACAAAATTATGCTGAAGAAATAAAAGAAATCTGGCAAAATCATTTTTCTTTTTATGACGGTGAAAAAATTGAAGAAACAAGCTGGCACTTTTTTAAATTACGGCCCCAAAATTTTCCAACGATCAGAATTGCAGGCGGAGCAATTTTAATTCACAAAATATTAAATGAAAATCTTATAGCTGAATTGATAAAAACATTTGAAGATAACAAAGATTTTGATGCAATTATAAATAAATTAAGATCAATATTTATTATACATGCGGAAGGTTTTTGGAAAGATCATTACGTATTTGATAAAAAAGCAAACAATGATCTGAATTATTTTATAGGAGTATCACGGGCTGATGAAATAATTGTTAATGTTGTACTTCCTTTTATAACTTTATATTCGGATGTTTTTAATCAGAAAAATACCTCATACAGGGCAGTTAAAATCTACTCTTATTTCAAACAGAAAAGTGATAATACAATTGTCCGCTCAATTGCTGAAGCATTTGATCTTAACTCGGCTATAAAAAAAAGCATAACTTCGCAGGGAATGATAGAACTCTTCAGAAGTTTTTGTTCAAAAGGAAAGTGCCTCGAGTGTGAGATCGGGAAAAATATCTTCAATTAAATTATGAAAATCGATTTGAAATTTTAATAAATTAAAATCCCTTTTAAAATAAACAGTGCGGTTGAAGTAAAATCAAGTCAGCACTTTTTTTATATAAAATATTTTTAAAAATTAATTTTTCCCGGTTATCT
>CBDUBH010000021.1:0-41734 GCA_965365345.1 uncultured Melioribacteraceae bacterium | reverse complement strand
ATCTTTAACAGATTTCAATTTGCAAATCGAAAAAGCAAATCTTAACAATACTGAGGTTCCTAATTCTTATGTGCCTTTCAGAAATGCCAATATTCTTGCGGCTTGCGTAAGTTGGGCTGAAGTTATTGGAGCCGAAGCAATTTTTATCGGCGCAGTTTATGAAGATTCATCAGGCTATCCTGATTGCCGTCCCGATTTTTTTGAAGCTTTTGAAAAGATGGCAAATTTGGGAACGAAACCGGAAACAATAATTAAAATCGAAACTCCGATTATAAATCTTTCAAAATCCGAAATTATAAAAAAAGGATTTGAATTAATCGCACCGATTAATTTAAGCTGGAGTTGTTATCAAAATGAAGATGAAGCTTGTGGAGTTTGTGATAGCTGCGCATTGCGTTTGCGCGGATTTCAACAAGCGGAAATAGAAGATCCGGTTCCGTATAAAGTAAGACCGGTTTATTAGAATTTAAGAAAGTAATGCCGTAGGCATCCTGCGGAGAATGTGAGAATTAAGAAATTGAAAGATTCAAAGATGAAAAGATTCAAAAATTAGAAAATTGGTTTTTGTGATTTCGAATCCAGATTTAATCGGGTTGAGAAATCTAAAAATACAAAAAGATTTCTCACTTCGTTCGAAATGAAAGAAAAAAGTCATTGCGAGGAACTTGTGACGAAGCAATCTCTGTGATTTTTTTTGAATTTTAACTCCGGAGATCGCCGCATCCCAAATGGGACTCGCGATGACAGAACAAAAAGTGGAATTGTAAGCGAAGCGATAGCTTAATTAAAAATCAAAAATAAGATTATTATCAAAATATATTTAAGACAATATATAAATCAGAAAGGAAAAATAATGCAAGAGAAATATCAAATATTAGAAACATTTGAAAATCCAAATCCGAATAGAGATTATACAATTGAACATTCGGCTCCCGAATTTACTTCGCTTTGTCCTAAAACCGGACAGCCGGATTTTGCAACAATAATTTTAAATTACATTCCAAATGAACTTTGTGTAGAGTTAAAATCATATAAATTGTATTTACACTCTTTTAGAAACGATGGAATTTATTACGAAGCAGTTACAAATAGAATTCTTGATGATCTTGTAAAAGCAATTCAGCCTCGCTACATGCGTGTTACTGCTGAATTCGGCGTTCGCGGCGGAATAGCTTCGGTAATTGATGTTGAATATGAAAGCGAAGAATATCGTAACAGTTTTTTTGAAGAATAATTTTCGAAACTAAATTCTGTTGATCAACAATCAAAAATTAATTGCTGATCTTAACAGACCAATTATAAAATCCTGATGAATTATAACTAAGGAGAACTTATGGCTAAAAAGTTAGAAAAAAGGTCATGGGCAGAGAACTTCAAAATTAAAGTTGTTGAACCTATCAAAATGACTTCAAGAGAACAAAGAGAAGCAGCGGCAAAAGAAGCCGGTTACAATACTTTTCTTTTAAAATCTGAAGATGTTTATATTGATCTTCTTACCGATAGCGGTACAAATGCAATGAGCGATTATCAATGGGCGGGAATGATGCTTGGTGATGAAGCTTATGCAGGCAGCAGAAACTTCTATTATTTAGAAAGCAACGTTTTAAAATATTATGGATTTCCGCTTTTCGTTCCTACTCACCAAGGAAGAGCAGCTGAACATTTAATTTCAAAAATAATGATCAAACCGGGCGATTACATTCCGGGAAATATGTACTTTACAACCACAAGAGCTCACCAGGAATTAGCCGGCGGAACTTTTGTTGATGTAATTATTGATGAAGCGCACGATCCGCAAAATACACATGAGTTCAAAGGAAATATTGATCTTGCCAAAATGGAAAAACTTGTAAAAGAGGTTGGCGCAGATAAAATTCCTTACGTAAGTTTGGCAGCTCCGGTAAATATGGCAGGCGGTCAACCGGTTTCAATGGAAAATATTAAAGAAGTTGAAAGCTTCTGTAAAAAACATAAAATTAAACTTTGGCTTGATGCAACCCGCGCTGTTGAAAATGCTTATTTTATAAAAATGCGCGAAAAAGGTTATAAAGATAAAACCATTGCAGAGATTCTAAAAGAAATGTGTGATCATTTTGACGGAATTTGGGTAAGTGCTAAAAAAGATCTTCTTGTAAATATCGGCGGATTTTTAGCAACCCGCGATGAAAGAGTTTTTGAAGAAGCAAGAAATTACATAGTAGTTTATGAAGGTCTTCACACTTACGGCGGTTTGGCAGGAAGAGATATGGAAGCAATGGCTCGCGGTATTGAAGAAATGGTAAACTTCGATACAATTAAAGCGAGAATCGGTCAAGTAGAATATTTCGGTAAAAAATTAATGGAATATGATGTTCCGATCGTTCAGCCAATCGGCGGACACGCAATTTTCCTTGATGCTAAAAAAATATTGGAACATTTACCTCAAAATGAATTTCCCGCACAAACCTTAGCTTCTGAATTATATGTTGATAGCGGCGTTCGCGGAATGGAAAGAGGAATTGTTTCTGCCGGAAGAAGCAAAGAAACCGGCGATCATATTTATCCCAAATTGGAATTAGTTCGTTTAACTTTCCCGCGCAGAGTTTATACACAAGCTCATCTTGATGTTGCGGCAGAATCAGTTATTGAGATCTATGAAAACAGAAAATCAATAAAAGGATTAAAAATGGTTTACGAACCGAAATTCTTGAGATTCTTCCAGGCTCGTTTCGAAAAATTATAATTTTTTTGACGAGAACTTTTCGTAAATTTAAGGAGTTCTAATTTAATTAGAACTCCTTTTTTTTATTTAAAATGCGTGAACAGTTATGGTCAATCCCGTTGAAATCAAAAAAGATTTTTTAAAATACCGCGATGATATCTTCAATAATTCAAATCTTCAAAAAGATGCATTCAAATTTTGCGTGGCTTATAGTCTTTTAGTAGAAGAATATATTTTCAGAATTTTTGCTGCCGAAAAATTTAACTTTGCTTTGGCTTCAGCAGGAAGTTTCAGCAGACGCGAACTTTCGCCGTATTCTGATATTGATATAATGTTCATAGTTGATCCTTCCGAAGATAGTGAAGATGCGATCAGCGGGGCAATTCAACTTTTATGGGATTGCGGAATTGAAGTTTCACACACTGTTCGCGATTATTACGATATCGAAAAATATATAAAAGATGATCTTCACGCATTCACGCAATTCTTTGAAACACGATTTTTAAGCGGCTCGGAAAAAGTTTACTGCAGCTGGCGCGATGGAATTTTCTCATCGATTGCCGAGCACGATATGAAAAATATGATCTACGATTTTTTTGATGATATTCAGTCAAGATATAATAAATACGGAAGTTCATCAAAAGTGCTTGAGCCGAATGTAAAATATTCCGCAGGCGGATTGCGCGATCTTCAGGCAGTGGAATGGATGTACTCGTTAAAGAACAATGTTTTTTTAACCGAGCAAAATGAAATTACGCAAACCGAAAGTTTTATAAATCTACTTTACTCTAAAAATGTTGTTGCGCCAAACGAATTACGCAGCGTAATTGAAAGTTACAAATTTGTTTTGAACGCGCGAAATATTTTGCATCTGTTAAGCAAACAAAGAAACGACAGATTGGATTTTACTTCACAGGAAAAAATTGCCGAAGTGCTTCAATTCAAAGGTGAAAATATTCATCTCGAGTTTATGAAACAATATTTTGAAGCATCCAATACTTTAAATAGATTTTCGAAAACAATGATGAGAAAATTTGAAGGCGAAATTACTCATCCGCTTTCGGATTATCTTGCAATTGAACTTGATACTGATGTACGCCTTAAAGGAAACGAACTTACCCTTGTTGATAAAAATAAACCTTCACTTTCACTTTCAGAAATTTTAAGATTTTTTTACTATCGCGGATTGCACAGCGCAAGATTCGATGAGAATTTACGTTCGCTTGTTATAGAATCAGTCCGCGAAATGGAAGAACCGGAATTTTCGGAATATTCATCTTCAGTGTTTTTTCGTGAAATTTTAAGGATGCCCAAAAAAGTTGGAGATACTTTATTCCACATGAATGAATTAGGCGTACTTAAACTAATTTTGCCTCCATTCAAAGATATGATCGGATTCTTTCAACCGGGAGTTTATCATAATTTTACAGCCGATGAACATACTTTGATCGCAATTAAAAATGCTGAAAGTCTTTACGGTGAAGAATCCTTAATGGGAAGAATTTACACGGGATTAAAAGAAAAAGATATTTTATTTTTATCAATTTTATTTCATGATATTGCAAAGCCGATCAGTATTTCCGGACACGAAATTCTGGGAGCCGAACTTGCCGCTTCAATCATGGAAAGATTGGGATATTCCGAAAAGGAAATAAGATTAGTAAAATTTTTGGTCGCGCAGCATTTAGTAATGGAGCAAGTGGCATTCAGAAGAAATTTGAACGATCCGGCAACCTTGGATAATTTCGCATCAAGATTTACATCACTTGAAGAACTTGATTTTCTTTTTCTTTTAACATTTGCAGATCTTTCGGCTGTAAATCCGATGGTTTGGACTGAATGGAAAAGCGAACTTCTTTCAGAACTTTATTCTAAATCAAGATCAATGCTTCAGCAGCAATTAACCGGTGAAGAATATTTGTACTCAAGCGTTATGAATTTTCCGTTTAACGGAGAATCCGATAATCAAATGCAGGATCATATTGATGCAATTCATGATGATATCGGTTATGTTCAATATTTTACCGAAGAAGAAATTTCGCAGCATCTTTCTGAAATTGAACGGGGTTCATCTTTATCAATTTTCTTTAAAGAGATGAACGCTTTTACAAATATTACGATTGTTACAAAAGATTCGCCTTCGCTGCTTTCAAAAATTTGCGGAGTTTTAGCAATAAACGATTTGAACATTCACGATGCCAGAATTTTTACTCGCAAAGATGGAATTGTAATTGATAGTTTTAATGTTTCGGATTTCAGAACTCACAAAGTTATTGAAGAAGAACGCTATCAGAAAGTTGAAGAAGATTTAAAAGCAGCCGTTGAAGGCGAATTGCAGCTGATTCAGGAAATCAAAAGAATGAAATCAAAATGGTGGCGTTTGGAAAATAAATTCTTCAAGCGCAGCGGTAAAATTAAAATTGCTTTTGAAGAACACGAAAAATATACAATTCTCGATGTTTTTTCTCCGGATAGATTAGGACTTCTTTTTCAAATTACAAAAAAAATGAGCGATCTCGGACTTTCAATTTACTTTGCAAAAATTTCTACAAAATCCGATGATGTGGTAGATTCATTTTATCTTCTTGACCGTAACGGAAAAAAAGTTTCCGAAAGCGATTATGAATTAATAAGATTTGAATTAACAACTGCAATCGAACAAATTTTGTAATTCAAAGATAAAAAGATTAATTTGTCATTGCGAGGGAACTTATGACCGAAGCAATCCCTGTTTTATATTTTCTAAATTATAATTTTATTATTTATAAATTCAAAGATTCAAAAATATAAAGATTAAAAGAGTTAATAGATTAAAAGAAAATGTAGAAGTAATGTCATTTCGAAGCGAGAAATCTTTTTAATTTATTTTTTATCTGTTAATTATTAAAAAAAAAGATATCTCAGTCATTTCGTTTCTTCGATATGACAGATCACTGAATTGATATTCTTTCCAGTCCCGATTAAATCGGGGTTTAGAATCAGAAGGCATTTTAATTTTTTTATCACAAAGACTAAATTATTTCATCTTTACAAAATTTCAATCCTGTAAATCCCAAAATCCCAATTTGAAATTCACTTATTTCTATCGCACTGAAATTATTTTTTAATCTCACACTTTTTTTTATATTAAAATATAGCGCAAAGTTTGCGGGGCACTTTAAAATTTTGCATTTCAATCCCGTTTATTCTGAATTGAATTTTCCTTTGATCAAAATTAAAATTTCAAATAAATAAAAATATTTTTCGGCACGAAGTTTCCGGAAAAGTATGAACAAAAACATAAATAAAGTTTTATACATAGAAGATAATCAAGGCGATCTGAATCTTCTTTTGCATGCGGTAAATGAATTTCCCGAAAAGATCTTTCAATTTTCGCATTCAAAAAATTTGACCGATGCCGAAGAAAAAGTAAAATCAGAAAATTTTGATATTGTTCTGCTTGATCTTGGTTTGCCTGAATCTACCGGATTGGATACGCTGTGCAGATTCATTCCTTCAGCGGGTAAAATTCCGATTGTGGTTTTAACCGGAATGGATGATGAAAACGGACCGGAAGCAATAAAATTAGGCGCGCAGGATTATATCGAAAAAAATAATTTGCAGCCGTCATATCTTTTTAAAACGCTTTTGTTTGCCATTGAGCGCAAAAAAAATGAGCAAATAATCAAAAAAAATCTTGAGCATTTCAGAGCAGTAAGCGAAAATACAAATATGATCGTTTGCGAACTCGATCCTCAAGGAAATTTCATTTATGTAAATCCAAGTTTCGAAAATCAATTCGGATATTTTTCAAGCGAACTTTACGGAAGATCCTTTTCAATTTTGATAAGCGAAAACCACGCAAAATTTTATCTTGATGAAATTAAACAATTAATTTATTTCGATAAACCGCTTAAAACCGAGTGGCAGTTAAATTCAAAAGGCGGCTCGGAAAATTGGTTTGAAGTTGCGGGAAATATTCTTCTCGATATAAACGGCGAAAAGAAAATTCTTTTTGCGCTTCATCAAATTACGGAATACAAAGAGAAAATTGACGCTGCAAAAAATCGCGAAAAAATGTTTAAAAACATTGCGGATTTTTCGCCGATGATGATATTCGCTTCAAGCAAAAATAAACAATTCAATTATTTCAATAACAGCTGGCTTAATTTCACCGGAAACGATCTGAAAAGTCAACTCGGATTCGGATTTTCAGAATGCATTCATCCTTTTGACCGGCTTCAATTCTGGAATAAATATTTCAGCGCTTTTGATAACCGGGTAGAATTTTCCGTTGAGTTCAGATTGAAAAAATTTGACGATACTTACGGCTGGATAGCGTTAAACGGAATTCCAAATTATTATTTCGAAAACGAATTTTCGGGATTTCTCTTTTCAGGATTTGAAATTACAAAAAGAAAAGAATTTGAAGAAAAAATAACCGCAAGCGAAAGCTTACTTAAACAAGTTTTAGAAGTTTTGCCCGCCGGAGTTATGATAGTTGATAAAGATCATAACAAAGTAAAATGCAATAAAGCATTTTTCGGATTTAATTGCGCAAAACAAGATTATGCTTTGAACGAAATTAAACTTGAAGATTGCGAAACCGGAGAAAAGAAAAATCTTGCAGATCTTTTAAACGAAGTTCATCAGGATGAAGATAAATTAATTATAAAACAGCTTTACAAAATTCAAACAGATGAATTAAAAGTTTATTCGCTTCTTTCAATTATAAAACTTGAAAATGCCGAAGGTAAATTTGATGGAATAATAATCGTAAGCGAAGATATCACAAAAATTAAAATGGCGGAAGAATCGCTTTTGGAATCAGAAACTCTGCTTACGGCGATCTTTCGTGAAGTCCCGACTCCGGTTTTTATTGCAACCGTAAACGAAGGAATGATAATTGACGCAAACACGGCGTTTGAAAAATTAAGCGGATTTAATTTAAGTTACTTAATTGCAAAAAGCGTTGAAGAATTAAAAATCTTAAAGGATCAAAATAAATTTTCAGAAATCGTTAAAGTTTTATTAAAGCAAAAATTCATAAAAGATTTTGAAGTTGAATTTAAAAACAGAACCGGAAATAAAGGAACTGCGCTTATTTCCGCCAGACTTTTGAAAATCAAAAATAAAATTTGTGTTGTTACCGTTATAAATGATATTACCGAAAACAAAGAAAATTTAAATAAGATCGAAAATTACATAAAAGAATTACAGGAAAGTAAAAATTCACTTGAAGCAAAAACCGCCGAACTCGCAATTTTAAATGATGATCTGAACAAAACAAATGCAAATAAAGACAGATTTTTTTCAATAATTGCACATGATCTAAGAAGTCCTTTCGGTTCAATGCTGGGAATTTCGGAATTTCTTGTAAAACATTTTGATGATATTTCGCACGAAGAATTAAAAGAATTTAATTTCAGTTTGAACAATTCGTTAAACAGGATTTTCAAACTTCTGGAAAATCTTTTGCAATGGGCAAATTTGCAATCAGGCAGATTAATTTTCAAACCGGGGATTTTTGATCTAAAAGATCTTACCGCGCAGGTTATCGAAATTTTACATCCGGCGGCTGAAGAAAAATTCATAAAACTGAAAAATGAAATTAACACAGAGCTTCCTGTTTATGCAGATAAAAATATGATAAGCACGGTTTTGCGGAATTTAATTTCCAACGCAATAAAATATACAAATTCCGGTGGAAATGTTTCGGTAAATGCGGAGTTTTCTGATGGCAAAATTCAAATTTCGGTAAATGATAACGGAATCGGAATTCCTGATGAAATTCTGGAAAAACTTTTTAAAGTTGAAGAAAAAGTTACAACTTTAGGAACGGAAAACGAAAAAGGAACAGGATTAGGATTGATACTTTGCAAAGATTTTGTTGAAAAACATGATGGAAAAATCTGGGCAGAAAGCAATTTGAACGAAGGCAGCACTTTCACTTTTACACTTCCTTTTATGCCGGAAAGTTAAACAATTCTCAAAAATTTTTTTAATAACTATTAAAGTGTTATTTTTCGGTTCCAATAATTTGAATTATGGTCATAAATTTAGTATTGTATTAAATACAAGGAATGCGAAATTTAGCATTTAAAAAATAAATTTGCAGGGCGCAGGCACAAAGCTTAAAAATTATCCTTTATATTATAACGCAAACAGAAAAATCTAAATGATTCGGAGGGAACATGTCAAAAGATTATACGCCTCTTTTTACTTATACAGCAAGTCAACATTTCGGCAGAGGAATTGAAAAATTCAAATGGGAAGATTACAAAGGCGCTGTAGAAGATTTTAATAAAGCAATTGAACTGAATTCGAATTTTGCCGCAGCATATAATAACAGAGGAATTGCAAAAGTAAAATTGGGCGATCTTAAAGGTGCAATTGAAGATTTTTCAATTTCGCTTGAATTGGATCCCAGCGATGCAACTCAATATTATAACCGCGGAAATGCAAAAAACGATATGGGCGATTGCAAAGGCGCTATAGAAGATTTTAGCGAAGCAATTGCAATTGATCCGCATGATCCTGATTTTTATTTTTTACGCGGAAAAGCAAAAGTTCAATGCGGCGATAAAGATGGCGGATTTTTGGATTTCAAAAAAGCATCAAGTTTCGGTTACTCAAAAGCCGATGAAGCAATTCAAGCTTTAAAAGAAGGTGTTTTATAAAATTGAAAAAAAATTAAAAGCGGCTTTTGAAAAAGCCGCTTTTTGTTATAATTGAATTTGATCAATATTTAAATTCTAAATTTCATTTTTTTGAAAATTAAATTTCGTTTAAAACCTGATTTCCTTTTTATTTCTATTTGCCAGAAAATCGTTTAATTCATCAAAAACTTTTTCAATATCCTCAACAATTTTATTAGCAGCTGCGGAATTTTTCCATTTATCTTCAAAAAATTTCAAAACATTTTCGTGCGCTGAAATTGCATTCTTAAATTTTTCAATTTTTTCGGTTCTTACTCCAAATTTTCCCAATTCACTTTTATATGAAATTGCACGCGCGTAAACTTTATGGCATATTTTCAAAATTTCGGTGTTGTCTTTTTCATCAGGAGCAATTACCGAAGGTGTATAAAAGAAATTAAGATCCTGCTCAACAATTTCTTCATTTAAAAGATACAAAGCAGCGGAAATTGCAGTCAATTTATTTACAAGATCAAGTTTTGAACGCTCGATTGTGGAAATGACAGTCTTTAGCGGAAAACCGAATATTTCACCGGAAAAATCATTTAACTTTCTTTCAAGCGTGCTAAATGCTTCGGTTAATTCTTTCTTTTTAACCGTATCAGTTTTACTGTCATTTAAAAGCGCGAGAAGTGTTAGATAGCTTTCGAAATGGTATTTTGAAAAATTTTCCATTTCTTACCCGCTAATCCCCTTAAATTAAATCTAAATTTGATTTTTAAATAAAGAAAAACTTACCTTTACATAGTAAAAAAGTTTCTTCATTAATATAACGCACCAAAAGTGAAGTTGTTACAAACAAAATTCAAAAAAAGTGAAAAATTATGAAATATCAAGATGAAAATATTTCTGCTCTTTTAATTGAAGACAATTTGGCAGATGCCAGACTTCTTTATGAACTTGTCCGTGAAACAAGAGGAATTAATATAAATCTCGAACATGTAACAAAACTTTCTGCGGGATTGGATCAACTCAAAAAAGCAAATTATGATATCATAATTGCGGATCTAAGACTTCCGGATTCATTCGGATTGGAAATTTTGAGTAAGATCCGCGAAAATGATGATCACACAGCTGTGGTTGTTTTAAGCGGATTTGAAGATGAAGAACTTGGAATTCAGGCGATTCAAAACGGTGCGCAAGATTATATTTTGAAGAATTTGATGGATTCCGGACAGATCGTTAGATCATTCCGGTACGCAATTGAGCGTAAAAAAATTGAAAATAAATTAATTCAAAATGAAGAAAATTTCCGGATGATGTTCGATCAGGCTGCGGTTGGAATCGGATATATGGATCTTAACGGAAGCTGGACAAAAATAAATTCAAAACTTGCGGAAATTTTAGGCTCATCAGAAAAAAAACCGAACAAAATCACTTTTGAAAATTTCTTCAAAGATCAAATTGATCTTAGCGCACTTCTCGAAAAAAAATCTGATAATATTAACAAAGAAATTTCAGTTGAAACCAAAAATAAAAAAACAATTTGGCTTGATGTAACAATTTCTCTGATAAAAGATATAAATGAAAATCCGAAATATTTCATTGCGGTTTTAGTTGATACAACACAAAAAAAACATCAGGAAGAAGTTTTAAGATTCAGCGAAGAAAAATTCCGGCTTATCACCGAAAATTCGCACGATATGATCTCGATGACAAACGAAAACGAAAATTTCGTTTATGTAAGTCCTTCCATCACCAAAAAATTGGGCTACACTCCGGAAAATTTAAAAGAAAAGAAATTTTCTGATATTGTTCATCCTGAAGATCAAACTAAACTTGATGCGTTAAAAAGTTCTGAAATTGTGCAATTCAGAGTAAAAGATGAAAACGGAAATTACATTTGGATTGAAGGAACATCGTACAAAATTACAACGCACTCTGAAAATTTAGTAATTGCTGTTACGCGCGATATTTCAGAAAGAAAAAAAGTTGAAGATCAAATTAAATTAAGCGAAGAAAAATACCGCACGCTTTTCGAAACTATGCTTGAAGGCGTGGTTTATCAAGATGAAAACGGAAAAATAATTTCTGCAAATCCCGCAGCAGAAAAAATGCTGGGACTTTCATCAGACGAATTACAAGGAAAAATTTCGGCAGATCCGGAATGGCTTGCAGTTAGAGAAGACGGTTCCGATTTTCCCGGTGATGAACATCCTTCAATGCAGGCGTTAAAAACCGGAAAAGAAGTTAAAAATGTTATTATGGGAATTTACAATTCCGAAGAAAATAATTATAGATGGTTAAGCATAAGCGCAGTTCCGCAATTCAGAAGCGGCGAAGAAAAACCATATCAGGTTTATACAACTTTTTCCGATATCACAAAAATAAAAGAATTTCAGGAAGCGCTGAAAAAAGAAGAATTGCAAACCCGCAGAGTTTTGGATATTGCGGGAGTTATGATTTTAGTGCTTAATGAAAAAGGCGAAATTGTAAAAATTAACAAACGCGGCTCCGAACTTTTAAAAGTTGAAGAAAAAGATGCTATCGGAAAAAATTGGATTAACAATTTCATTCCGCAAGAAGAAAAAGAAAAAGTTTCAAAAGTTTTAAGTGATCTTTTGCAAAATAAAAAGCCGCAAAGCTATTTTATAAATTCCGTAATTTCGGAAAACGGTGAAATACGCACAATTCTTTTTACAAATACGCTTTTTACGGATGACGCCGAAAAATTTATAATTTCATCCGGACAGGATATAACCGAGCAGACTCAATATCAAAAATCATTTTTACAAAGCGAACAAAAATTCAAAACCACACTTGAAAAAGCTTCTGCAGGAATTGCATATTTAAATTCTCAAGGAAAAATTTTAAGCGTAAATACAAAACTTGCGGAAATTTTCGGAACAACGGAAAAAGATTTTCTTGATCAAAATTTAAAAGATGTTATTTCAAAAAATCTCCCTGATGAATTTGTACAAAAGTTCAATGATTTCTTTTACGGCGCAGCGCAGTCAATTTCCGAAGAACTTTGTCTGCAAAATTGTGGAACCGAAAATGCGGTTTGGGCAAATCTTTCAATTTCAAGAATAAGTGAAGAACCGAATTCAAATATAATTTTCATTTTGGAAAATATTTCAGAGCTTAAAAAAGTTAGATCCGAATTGACAGGCTACATTGAACAGATAAATTCAAAACAATTAACTTTTGACGAAAATACGCGTCAAATGGCGGAAATTAACGAAAGATTGAAAAAAATGAGCGCAAGCAAAGAGAAAATTTTCTCGATGATTGCCCGCGAATTAAAAGATCCTTTCAGTACGGTTCAGGGATTTTCCGAATATCTGTATCAAAACATAAATGAATTGAACAAAGATGAAATAAGAGATTTTTCGGAAAGAATTTTCAAAAATGTTAGAAATACAATTGGAATTGTTGATAATCTGCTTCAATATTCAAGATTATCAGCCGGAAATGTTGAATATCTTCCCGTAAAATTCAATTTGAATGCGCTTGCCGGAGAAGTTCTGGAATCATACAAACCGAAAGCATTCAAATATAAAGTTGAACTTTTAAATGAAGTTCCTGAAAAATCGGAAGTTTTTGCCGATAGAATTATGACCGCAAGTATTTTCAGAAATTTGATTTCAAACGCAATAAAATTCAATAAAAAAGACGGAAAAGTTTTCATTCGCGCTAAAGAAAATGAAAATAATTTCGAAATTATAGTTGAAGATTCCGGAATTGGAATTTCACCGGAAAAATTGAAAAATCTTTTTGATCTGAATGAAAATCTTCAATCAGAAAACGGTTCAGTCAAAAATATTCCGATGGGAATTATTCTTTGCAGTGAACTTGTAAAAATTAATGGAGGCGAAATAAAAGTTGAAAGCGAGCCGGAAAAGGGAAGCAAATTCATTTTTACTTTGCCCAAAAATTAAGGTTATAAATTTTAAATATGCAAAAGAAGATTTTTGTAATTTATTTTGACGAAAATATTTTAGCGCACGAACTCATTAAAACAAATCTACTTTTGCATGCGGAAAAATATGTTGTAAAAACCGTTTCCAAATTTGAAGATCTTTTAAAAGAAATTTCATCGAATAATTTTGATGTTGTTTTAAGTGAAATTGAAACCGATAAAATTTCGACAAATGAAATTATTTCTGGGATAAATAAGGTAAATCCTGCAATTCCTGTAATTTTTGTTGCCGGTAAATTAAGTGAAGAAGCAAATTTAAGCGAAGAAATTTATAAAGCCGATGATCTTGTTTCGAAAAACGATCTGCGCAGATTGGATTTTGCAATTACAAAATCGCTTCAGAATAAATACTACAAAATTGAAAAATTTGATCTTCATCAGGAAATTAGCAAATATCAAATTTATTTTGAGCATTTGTTTTTAAGTTCGCCGGTGGCAATTGTTATGCTTGATGCCGAAGACCGCATTATCAACGCAAATCAAAAATTCCTTGAAATTTTTCAATATGAATTGGAGGAAGTTAAAGGCAGAAATATTCATTCATTGATAATTCCAGATGATCTGAAATTTGAAGCGCTGGTATTTTCGAATCACGTGCGCACCGGAAATTATCTTCATAAAGAAACGCGCAGAAAAAGAAAAGACGGAACCGATATTTTTGTTGATATTATTGCGCAGCCGGCAGTTGTCGAAGGAAAAATCACCGGAATTTTGGGAATGTATGTTGATGTTACGCAAAGAAAACTTGCCGAAATTGAACTTCAGAATGCAAAAGAAAAAGCCGAAGAGGCCGATAAATTGAAATCGGAATTTTTGGCGCAAATGTCACACGAAATCCGTACTCCGATCAATACGATTTTAAATTTCACATCACTTTTACAAGAAGAATTTTTCTGCGGCGAAAATGAAGAAGCGGATGTTTATTTTGAAAGCATTCATAATTCAGGCAGAAGAATTATCAGAACGATCGATCTGCTTTTGAATATGTCCGAAATTCAATCTGAAACTTACGAATTTGCACCAAAGGAATTTGATCTTCACACAGAACTTTTGGAAGATGTAATTTTTGAAGCCGAAAGAATTGCAAAGCAAAAGGGAATTGATCTTCAATTGAAATTAAAGACAGACGATCTGAAAATTTATGCCGATGAATATTCTGTTTATCAAATTTTAAATAATTTAATTGATAACGCGATAAAATTTACGCATAAAGGGAAAGTTGAAATTGAGATCGGCAGAGAAAATAAAGATCTGCTGATCGAAGTGAAAGATACGGGCGTTGGAATTTCAAAAGAATATTTGCCGTATTTATTCACTCCGTTTTCACAGGAAGAGCGAGGCTACACACGCAAATTTGAAGGTAACGGTTTGGGATTGGCTTTAGTTAAAAGATATTGCGAAATGAATAACGCAAAAATTGAAGTTCAAAGTGAAAAAGGAAACGGAACAAAATTTCAGGTGGCTTTTTTAAATAAAGATATCAGAAAAATTTAGAAAATATTTTTATTTCTTTTAAAGATTCCGCACTACTTTTTAAATTTCATTATGAAAAATTACAAAAAAAATTCCGGACAAAGCCGGAATTAAAAATCTAAATCTAAAAACCTAAATAAATTTATTTGACTTTATTCGGGTTTCATATCGCGCGTCATAAGATCGGTTGTTGCTTTAACGGGATCTTTTTCCTCAAATAAAACCTCATAAACTTCATTTACAATCGGGGTAGAAACTTTATATTTTTCCGCAAGTTGTTTAACGGATTTGCAGGAATCAACTCCTTCGGCTACCATATTCATTGCGTTCAGAATTTGTTTTAATGTTTTTCCTTTTCCGATCTCTTCGCCAACAAAACGGTTACGGCTGTGTTTACTCATACAAGTTACGATCAAATCGCCCATGCCTGAAAGTCCTGCAAAAGTTTCGGATCTTGCGCCCATTGCTTTTCCGAGTCGTGCAATTTCGGCAGTTCCGCGCGTCATAATTGCGGCTTTTGTGTTATCGCCGAAATTTGCACCGTCAATAATTCCGGCGCCGATTGCAATAACATTTTTAATGGCGCCGCCGAGTTCCACTCCTATAATATCAGTTGAAGAGTAAACTCTGAAATACGGAGTCATAAACGCGCTTTGAACACTTTTTGAAGTTTGAAAATCTTTGGAAGCGGAAACCACGGCAGTCGGAATTCTTTTACTAACTTCTTCAGCGTGGCTTGGACCTGAGAGCACGGAAATTTGCGAATCGGAAAGTGAAGGAATTTCAGCTTTGATCATTTGTGACATTGTCATCAAAGATTTATTTTCAATCCCTTTTGCAACGCTTACAAAAATCGAATTTCTTATTTTAGAATAAGGAATTTTTTTTACAACGCTGCGTAAATATTGTGCTGGAACAGCTAAAACGATAAGATTTTTATCTGAAATCGCTTCATCAAGATCATTCGTTAAAATTAACTCGTCTGGAATTTTTACATTGGGAAGATAAATTTTATTTTCACGGTATTTTTCTAACTGTTTATAGTAAGATTTATCGTGTTCCCAGAGATAAACATCGTGTCCGTTAAAATGAAGCAGAACGGCTAAAGTTGTTCCCCAGCCGCCTGCACCTAAAACTGATATTCTCATAGTTTCAATTTTTATTTTTTACCGAATAACTTTATTCTATTTTCGTTTCCTTTTATCAATCTGCTGATATTTGCACGGTGTGTGTAAATAATAAGAAAACTTATTGCAATTGAAAAAGGAAGTACAGTATAGTATCCTTGTATATCAACATGGAAAATATTTTCTCTTACGATCATTATTAGCGGAACTGAAATTGCCGCAATTATTGAACCCAATGAAATGTATCTTGAAAGTCCTACTACCAAAACAAAAACTCCCAAAGCAACTAACATATCAATTGTAATTATTGTGATAAGCATTCCCAAAGCGGTGGCAATTCCTTTACCGCCTTTGAATCCTGCGAAGATGGTCCAGATGTGACCAATAACAGCAGCAACTCCTGCAATAATTTGAACCAAAGTAAAATCATCAAAAGGAGTAGCATTTTCGAAAGGGAAAGCTCCGTAATGTAACCTTGCAACAACTATAACTGCCAAAGCGCCTTTTAACGCGTCAAGAAGAATTACCAAAATTCCGTATTTCCACCCGATTACGCGAAACACATTTGTTCCGCCGGCATTTCCGCTGCCGTAATTTCTTATATCAATGCCTTTAACTAATTTGCTTACAATAATGCTGGTAGGGATTGAACCTATCAAATACGATAACAACACAATAATAAACAGTAGAAACATATAACCGTACCTTATTTTACCTTTAAAATATAATTAAAATTAATAAGTTAATTTTTCAATAACAAAAAAAATCTGAGTTCTAAAGTTTAGAAAGTTTTTCGAACAAATCAACATCATTTTTAGTTGTTATTTTAAAATTTAAAATCGAACCTTCAAAAATTTTAACTTTATATCCCGCCCGCGTTACTAAAGAAGATTCATCCGTTCCAATGAAATTTTCTTTATATGCTTTTTCCATCGAATCTTTTAAAATTTCATATTTGAAAATTTGAGGAGTTTGTGCGTAGTAAACTCCGTTTCTATCAAGATAAGATTCAATAAATTCATTTTGTGATCTTACCAAAGTATCCCGGCCGGAAACTGCAACAAGTACACTATCGAAAATTTCCGCTGATTTTAAAGATTCTGAAAGAATTCCGGGGTTGAGTAAAGGTCGGGCGGCATCGTGAACTGCAACTAAATCGCCTTTTTTTGCTTTAAGCGAATTTAATGCATTAAAAACTGAATCTTGTCGTTCTTTGCCGCCTTCAATGATTTGTGTTAATTTCGAAATATTGTATTTATTTTTGATCTCATTTAAAAGATCAAAATAATCGCTTTGCGCGGGTACAATAATTTCATTTATGCTTTTGCAATTTTGAAAGATCTCAAGAGTGTAAGCAATAATTTCCTTTCCGTTGACTTTCAAATATTGCTTTGGAATTTCGCCTCCGCATCTGGTACCTTTACCGCCTGCGGGAATTATCGCAAAAATTTTCATTATATGATTAACATTGCATCGCCATAGCTTAAAAATCTATAGCCTTCTTTTAGTGCTTTTTTGTATGCTTTCATTAAGAAATCATAATCAGCAAATGCTGCAGCCAGCATTACTAAAGTTGATTCCGGTGCGTGAAAATTTGTGATCAAAGAGTTAGCAATTTTAAATTCATATGATGGAAAGATAAACTTATCGGTCCATCCGCTGTTGGGTTTTACATAACCTTCTGCCATTACACTGCTTTCAACAGCGCGGGCTGAACTTGTTCCAACAACAAAAACTTTATTTTTATTGTGAAGAGCCTTATTTATTGTTTCTGCCGTGGTTGGGCTGATCTCAAAATATTCGGAATCCATTTTGTGTTTTGTAAGATCTTCAACTTCCACAGGTCTGAAAGTTCCGAGTCCGATATGCAAAACAACCGGAGCAATTTTCACTCCTTTCTTTTTGATCTCGTCCATCAATTCTTGAGTAAAATGAAGTCCGGCAGTGGGAGCTGCAACGGCTCCATCAACTTTTGCAAAAACGGTTTGATAATTTTCTTTATCTTCAGGAACCGGTTCGCGTTTTATATAGTGCGGAAGCGGCGTTTCACCGATCTGTTCAACCGTTTTGAAAATATTTCCTGCCTGATTGAATCTTACGGTTCTTCCTCTTGAAGTGGTATTATCAATAACTTCGCACCACAAATTATCATTAAAATAAATTCTGTTACCAATTCTTACTTTTCTTGCCGGATCAACGATCACATCCCAAATGCATTCTTCTTTATTCAATTCGCGAAGTAAAAAAACTTCGATCTTTGCATTTGTTCTTTCTTTTTTGCCGTAAAGGCGCGCCTGAATAACTTTTGTTTCATTGACTACGAGCACATCACCTTTGTTCATATAATCAACAATATCTTTAAAAGTTTTGTTTTCGATTGTTTGATTGGCGCGATTTAAAACCATTAACTTTGCTGAATCTCTGGGTTCAGCCGGAAATTTTGCAATTTGTGTTTTTGGAAGGTTATACTTGAAATCCGATAGTTTCATAATTTCTCCTAACTATCTCTGGAACATTTTTTTCTATAAATATAATAAAAAAAATGGCAGTAAGTATGCACTTACTGCCAATTAAAGAGATTATTTTTTCTTGTTTTTTGCGGTTGTTTTATTTGCCGGACCTTTTTTAATTGGAGCAGATTTTACTGCAACAGGTTTTTTTCCGCCGACTTTAATAGAAGTATTTTTTGCCGGAGCAGCTTTGGCAGCAGAATTCATTTCTTTTACCATTGCTCTTGCAGCAGCCAATCTTGCAATCGGAACTCTGAAAGGTGAACAGCTTACATAAGCTAAACCTATCTGATGACAGAATTCAACTGAATTTGGTTCGCCACCGTGTTCGCCGCAAATACCAAGTTTAATATCAGGTCTTGCAGATCTTCCTTTCTCAACAGCAATTTTCATTAACTGACCAACAGCTTCTCTATCAATCACTTGGAAAGGATCTACAGGAAGAATTTCTTGTTCCAAATAATCTTTCAAGAACCCGCCCATATCATCTCTTGAAAATCCGAATGACATTTGAGTTAAGTCATTTGTTCCGAATGAGAAGAATTGAGCATACTCAGCAATTTTATCTGCTGTTAATGCGGCTCTCGGAATTTCAATCATTGTACCAACCAAGTGATTCAATTTTTTGATATTATATTTTTGCAAAACTTCTTTATGAACTCTTTCAATAATTTCATATTGATGTTTCAATTCATTTGAAGTTGTAGAAACAGGGATCATAATTTCGGGTAAAGCTTTTTTACCTTCTTTATTTAATTCAGCAGCAGCTTCAAAAATAGCTCTAACTTGCATTTCGGTAATTTCAGGATATGTGATACCGAGTCTTACGCCTCTGTGTCCCATCATAGGATTTGTTTCGTGCAAGCCCTTAGCTCTTTCGTTTAACTCATTTGCAGAAATTCCAAGTTCCTCTGCTAATTTTTTTCTTTCATCTTTTTCGTTAGGAACAAATTCATGAAGCGGCGGATCCAAAGTTCTGATAGTAACCGGGAATCCATCCATAGCTTCCATTGTGCCTTTCATATCTTTTTTTACATACGGGAAAAGTTCATCCAAAGCGGCACGTCTTTCTTCTACGTTATTTGACATAATCATTTTACGAAGTTTGAATAACGGCTCTTCAGAGTTTTTACCGTAGAACATATGTTCGGTACGGAAAAGTCCGATTCCTTCAGCACCAAAAGCGCGGGCGCGGGCTGCATCTTCAGGGGTATCGGCATTTGTACGTACTTTTAATCTTTTAACTTGATCACAAATTTTCATGAATGCCTGGAAGTCAGGATTTTCTTCAGCAGATTCATTCATTTTTAGCTGACCTTCGTAAACATATCCTTTGGTTCCGTTAAGAGTAAGCCAATCGCCTTCTTTAATTGTATTTCCACCAACGGTGAAAGATTTTGAACCGTGATTCATTTTGATTGAACCGGCACCAACGATACAGCATTTTCCCCAGCCTCTTGCAACAAGTGCTGCGTGTGAAGTCATACCGCCGCGGGCAGTCAATATCGCTTTTGCAACTCTCATTCCTTCGATATCTTCAGGATTTGTTTCTTCACGGACTAAGATCACATCCCAGCCTTGTTTAGCTTTTGCAACAGCATCAGCCGCGCTGAATACAACTTTACCTGATGCGCCGCCGGGTCCTGCCGGTAATCCTTTTGTGATCATCTTAGCTTCTCTTTCAGCTGCAGGATCGATCATTGGGTGAAGTAATTCATCTAACTGTGAAGGTTCAACACGCATTACTGCTTCTTCGCGTGTAATTAATTTTTGCTTGTACATATCCAATGCCATTTTAACCGCTGCAGGTCCGTTTCTTTTTCCAACGCGGCATTGTAGCATGTATAGTGTACCATCTTCAATTGTGAATTCAATATCAAGCATGTTTCTGTAATGCTTTTCAAGAGTATTTCTGAATTGCATTAAATTTCTATAAACTTTAGGCATTGCTTTTTCAAGTGAAACCATTCCTTCGGTATGTTCTGATTGTCCGCTTTCATTCATAGGATTTGGAGTGCGGATACCGGCAACAACATCTTCACCTTGAGCATTTACAAGCCATTCACCGTAGAAAACATTTTCGCCGGTTGCAGGATTACGGGTAAATGCAACACCGGTTGCTGAAGTATCGCCCATATTTCCGAATACCATTGATTGAACGTTTACTGCGGTTCCCCATTCATCGGGAATATTTTCAAATCTTCTGTAAGAGATCGCGCGTTTTCCGTTCCAGCTTCTGAATACTGCGCTTATTGCTCCCCATAATTGATCGTTTGCATTATCAGGAAAAGGTTTGCCTAAAACTTCCTGAACTTTTGCTTTATATGTTTCAATCAATTCTTTAAGGTCATCAGCGGTAAGATCTGTATCAAGGGTAACGCCTCTATCGTGTTTCATTTTTTCAAGTTCTTTTTCAAGTTGATGGCGAACACCTTTACCTTCGGCAGGTTCAATTCCTTCAGCTTTTTCCATAACAACGTCAGAATACATTTGAATCAAGCGGCGTTGTGAGTCGTAAACGAATCTAGGATCAGCACCGTTAGCAATTAATCCTTCGCGTGTTTCTGAAGTTAATCCAACATTCAAAACTGTTTCCATCATACCGGGCATTGATGCGCGAGCACCGCTACGTACCGAAACCAACAATGGATTTTTTGCATCGCCGAATTTTTTCTTCATTTCTCTTTCAACTTTTCTCATTGCATCGTTGACTTGTTTTTCAAGTTCGGCGGGATATCTTTTCTTGTTCTGATAATAATAAGTACAAACTTCGGTAGTAATTGTAAATCCTGCAGGAACAGGTAAACCAAGATTTACCATTTCAGCAAGATTAGCACCTTTACCACCAAGCAGCTCTTTCATTTCTGCAGTGCCTTCAGCTGTATTTCCGCCGAAGTAGTAAACATACTTAGCAGCTTTTTTCGCCATTAATTTTCCTCCGTGTATTTTAAATATTGTAACTGTTGATTTATATTTAACTTATTTTTTAAAATATAAGACCTAAAGATAACAAATTTTTGAACTTTTTATATGAATTAAATTTTACTCAAGATGAATTTTTCAAATTCTTCCTGATTATCCGGCACCATTTCAATCTTCAAAAAGTAAATATCAATATCATCAAGCTCGCGGCTGAAGAGTGAAAGTTTTACGGCATCTTTTTCTGTGGTAACAACTGAATGAGAATTTTTTGCGTAAAATTCTTTTCTGATATTTTGAATATCTTCGGGAGTGTAATTTTTATGATCTTCAAAAATTAATTTATCTTTTATATCAATATTATTTTGTTCAAGCACTTTTAAAAAAGATTGCGGTCTTGCAATTCCGCTAATCACCAAACTTTTTTGTCCTTTGAACTCATCAAGATTAAAAAATTGTTTGTTTTTTAAATCGAAAAATCCCGTTGCTTTATATTTTGCGGTAAAGATCTTCACATCTTTAAAATACTCTTGAAGTTTAACCGGAAGGTGTGAGATCTCTGAAAATTTTCTATTGATGATCGCTGCATCAGCACGTTTTACGGCATTGAAACCTTCACGCATCAATCCAAGCGGTAAAAGATTTTGATCCATACCGCCGATCCTATTTAAAAAATTCTGATCGAAAACAACGATATTAATATCACGGTAAATTTTACGATGCTGAAATGCGTCATCCAAAACTATCACATCAATATCAACATCTTTCAAAAATTTATTTGCGCCTTCAACGCGGTTTTCGCAAACAGCAGCGGGCACTTTGCATTCAAGCGCGGTAAGATAAATTTCATCACCGCCGGTGTTTACGTCAGTCAAAATTTTTTCATCATCGGAAACTAAAAGATATCCTTTCGAATTTCTTCCGTAGCCGCGACTTAACACACCAACTTTTTTTGAATATTGTTTAAGCAGATTTGTAATGTGAATTACGGTTGGAGTTTTGCCTGAACCGCCAACGGAAATATTTCCGATGGAAATTACTTTTGCGTTCACTTTGTGCTGCTTGAAAATATTTCTATCAAATAAATAATTCCGCAGCCAAATTACAAAAGCGTAAACCGGAGTAAACGGAGAAAGCAATAATCTTAAAAACAGCATTATAATTGTTCAGCCTTTTTTTGAATTTCGTT
Organism: uncultured Melioribacteraceae bacterium; assembly: GCA_965365345.1. Taxonomy (GTDB): domain Bacteria; phylum Bacteroidota; class Ignavibacteria; order Ignavibacteriales; family SURF-24; genus CBDUBH01. Next base: position 19,216 of record CBDUBH010000021.1, on the reverse strand, counting down.
TAGCAATGATTCACATTGTAAAATTTTTTCCGAGGTCATCTCGAAATTTAAATCCTTATCAATATAAACAGGATCGGAATAAATTACATTAACTTTGCTGAAAAATTCAGGTATCTCAAATTTATCCCAGCTTTTTAACTTACGTTTTTTTTCGTAATGAATTCCGAGCAAAATTATTGGTATGCCTGATTTTTTTGCAGTAACAACCGCGCCGGCTTTCATTTTGAATTGCGGGCCTTTCGGTCCATCGGGTGTAATTGAAACCGAAAAATTTTCATTAGCGAAATTAATTAATTTATCAAGCGCCTCGCTGCCGCTTTCGTTACTGGAGCCGCGCACAACATTGTAATTCCATTTTTTCAAAAGTCTGAATAAAAGTTCACCATCTTTACTCGGACTTACCAAAGCGGCAAAATTATTATTGCGCTGTAAATACCAGGGCACAAGCATTGTTCCGTGCCAAAAAGCCAAAACAAAATTTTGTTTGTTCTCTTGTAATTTCTTTACTGTTTCAAAATTTATCTGATTAATTTTTAAAGAATTGCAAAGCGCAGAAATTGCGGTATGAAGGAAATGATTTCCTAAAAATCTTAAAACTTTTTTGTTAACTTCTTTTAATTTCATTTTAAATATGAAAGAACAATTTCAGCGCATTTTTTTGATGCATCTTCGGAACTTAATTTATCTTTTAAATTATTAAATTTGTTTTTTATTCCGTTCAATTTATTTTCATCGCTTAAAATTTCCGAAGAAATTTTGTAAATGTTTTTTTCGTTCACATCATTCTGAATTAATTCTGTAACAATTTTTTCGCCCGATACAATATTTGCAAGCGCGATGCTGTCAATCTTAACTAAATTTTTCCCGATAAGATATGTAAGTTTGCTTGTAACGTAAACCACGATCATCGGAAGCCCGAATAATGCGGCTTCCAGAGTTGAAGTTCCGCTTTTTATAATTCCGAATTTTGAATATTTAAAAAGATCGTAAGTGTGATCTTTTATAATTTTGAAATCCTTTTGATCCGTTAATCCGTAAAGTAAATTTTCATCAATGTTTGATGAGCATGCAACAACTGTTTGCAAATTATGGTCATTGGAAATTTTTGAAGCGGCTTTTATAATTTCCGGAAATATTTTTTTAACTTCCTGAATTCTGCTGCCCGGAAGTAAAAGTAGAATTTCTTTTGCTGTATCCAAATTGAATTTTGCAAAAAAATCTTCTTTGCTCAAATAATTATAATTTTGAATTTGCTTTATAAGCGGATGCCCGACAAATTCAACGTCAACATTATGCGAGCCGTAAAAATCTTTTTCGAAGGGAAGAATTACAACCATTTTATCGACAAGCTTTTGAATTTTTTTTATTCTTCCTTTTCCCCAAGCCCAAATTTGCGGCGAGATGTAGTAAATGATTTTTACATCAAGTTGTTTTAACTTTTTTGCAATACTTAAATTGAAGCCGGGATAATCAATTAAAACGGCTGTTTTAATATTTCTCTTTTTTACTTCGGCAAGAATATTTTTCTGAACTTTTTTTATGAACGGAATGTGTTTTACAACTTCGGCAATTCCAAGGAAAGCCATTTGATTGATGTGAAAAAACAGTTCAGCGCCTTCTGCATGCATTTTATCGCCGCCGATTCCGCAAACCGAAATTCCGGAATCAAATTTTAACAATTCATTTATCATTGAAGCGCCGTGCAAATCGCCTGATGCTTCGCCGGCAATTACCAAAACTTCTTTTTTCAATTTAAAATCTTCTTATTAACCAAATTACTACGATCAAAAGCGTAACGATTGAAAATGCCTGTAAACTTCTTCTCTCAGATCTTAATCCCGCTTGCAAATTAAATGACGGCTGCGGAATTTCAGGATTTTTATAAGCTGTTGCTCTCGGTAAAAATCTTGGAACATTTTTATAATAATCGTCATACTGAGTTCCAAATGCGCCGCGCAGATAATTTTCTTCGCCCTGAACTATCAAATAATATTGAACGTAAAAATAAATGAATCCGGTTATTTGAAGATATGGAAAAAGTGCGAATGACATAATTCCAAGTCCGGTGTACATCAAAATATTTCCGACGTAAAGCGGATTGCGAACGTAAGCGAAAGGTCCGCTGATCACAAGGAAAGTTCCGCCGACTTTTCCTGTTGTTCTTGTTTCGCTGCCGGCGTAACTTACGCCCCACAATCTTAAAAACTCTCCGTAAAGCGCAATTAAAAATCCGATTATCAAACTCCAAATATTGGCATTATGAAACATTAACATTATAATTAAAAAGGGAATTGGAGTGTAACTTCTGTATTTGAAAACAAGTGCCTGTAATTTTTCCATTGAACCAACTTTGTTAAAAATTTAAAAATACGAATATAAATTTAACACAAAAAAAATCAATTGGTGCTGCCAATCAAAAATTTTTATCCCTGTAAATAAACTTCGCGCCGCTTTAATTGTGCCTGATGCTTTTTCTTTAATCTTTTTTTAGAATTTAGTTCCGTTAATTTTTTTATAACATCATTAAAATTTTGAAAAGGGAAATACGTAATTCTGTTTTTTTCGCAATATTTTAAAAGTGATTTTTTTGCAAAAACAAAATCACAATATTCAACGGGACATTTATCGGAATATCCATCGCCGATGTAAATTGTAAACTCATCATCGCCGCTATTTACAAGTATATGATTGCGTTTACAGTTTCCGCAAAATTTGCATTCTTCATCGCCGTGAGGAAAAACCGGAATAAGTTTGTTGTTTTCAAATCTGATTTTGTTACTGAAAAATTTGAGATGATCCAAACCTTCGCGCCGCAAAATATTTTTGATGTAAATGTCAAGTCCATCACTTAATATCATAATTTCAATTTTATTTTGATCGCAAAATTCAACAAATTTTTTGAAATAAGGATCAATTTCTTTTTCAAGCAAAAAATTTTCAAAATCAATTTGATTGAAATTTGAAATCGTATCGAGCATTAAATGCCACGATTGCGGAGAAGTTATTTTTTCTTCAAACCAATCCTGCACAATTTTATTTATTTCATCGGGCTTTCCGAAAGTTTTAAGAAAAGATTCGCCGATATCTTCTTTGGTGATCGTGCCGTCAAAATCGATAAAAACTTTTATAACTTTTTCATTTAAATTATTTTCTTTCATCGTACCAAAATCATTTTTTTAACTTCAACAAAATAATCTGTTTTTATTCTGTAAAAATAAATTCCGCTTTGCAATTTTTCGCCATTAATTTGCGAATAAAATGTAATTGAATGCGTTCCTTTATCTTGAGTTTGATCAACTATTTTTGCGATTGATTCAATCCTTGCGTTATAAATTTCAATTTCCACTTTTGATCTTTGCGGAATGAAATATTTTATTGTTGTTGAATCAGAAAAAGGATTCGGGAAATTCTGAATCGTAGCGAAATTTCCGTTACCTTCGCCAATAAAATCAACTTTTACAACACTCGATCTTTGAATATTATTTTCGTTATCAACTTGAGCAATTCTGTATGAATAACTTCCGTTAAGTTCTGGCGCATCTATAAATTCATAACTATTCAAACCGGTTTTATTTTGCGCTTTAATAAATTTTAATTGAATCCAATTTGAATCAGCCGATGCTCTTTCAACATAGAAACCGGCATTATTAGTTTCATTAAAGGTTTCCCAATTAATTTTAACAGAATTATTTTCTTCCATAGCTGAAAGATTTAAAACTTCAAAAATAAATCTTCCGCTGCCTAAAATTCTTTGTCCGTAAATTGCATTTTGATTATTAAAATTCATTTTGAAAATTGCTGCAGCACCATTGATTTTATTGGGTAAAACCGAAAGATAACTTTTTTCTGAATTTGGATTTGATGAAATTTCAACTCCCGTGGAATCCCAAATCTTTTTGCCCGCGGAAGAAATTCTTTGTGCAAAAATATTCCCTTTTGGAGAAGTACTTCTTTTATCGATCCACATTGAAACTGCACCGCCGCTTCTGTCATCAATTATTTTTTGACTTCCTTGTGCTCCTTTTACATTGCAAATTGAAACGGGATTTTTCCAAATTTGCTTTCCGTTAAAATCGAATTTTTGCGCAAAAATATCGCGCTCTTTTTTCTCTTCGTTTATCCAACTTATTGTAATTGTTGAATCAGTTGAAAATCCATGCGGATTTACTTGTTCGCCTTTTTGATTTGCAATTTGAACTCCGCCTTGTTTCAGTAATAAATTTCCGTCAGAAGAAATAATTTGATGATAAATATTTTTCCCTGATTTTCTGTTTTCCCAAACAACATATACCGATGAATTTTTAAGGGTGTAAACTGAATACGAAAAAATATTTGCAAGCGGATCGGAAATTATTTTCGGTGGGATTGTTATGTTTCCGGTTGAATCAATATGTGTAAATTGAATTGAATTTTTTCCGGAAATTAATTCCAGCCAGAAAATATATGTTCCGCCTTTATTATCGGGAGCGACCGAAGACCTTGATTTTATTGCTTGAGATTGAGTTATCAAATTTCCGTTTATTTTAAATTGCGGCTTTCCGTAAGAATTATATTTTTGCAAATATAAATTATAATTGAACGGCGGTTCATTTTCTTTTATCAAATACGAAACAAAAACATTTCCATTTTTATCCGCCGAAACATCGGCGTCAAATTCATCACCCACAAAATTTGAAATTCTTTCTCCAAATTCACTCCACAAAAGTTCGCCTTTTGAATTAACTCTTTGAATAAAATAATCCTGCGAGTTTTGGTAAACATCTTTCCAAATTACGAGCGCGGTCTTATTTATAAATTCAATTGCGGCAGGATCTTTTTTTACGCTGCTTGATCTGCTTACGGATTTTCCATCAGTGCGGAAAGTAAATTTGCCGTCATCATTAAAATATTGAAACAAAACATTTGATTTTGCGGGAGGAATTTCATCTTGCCAAAAAATAAATCCGCCGCCGAGTTTATCCGGAACTGCGGAAATATTAATCGGATTTTTTGAATTTGTAACTAATTGCTTGTTTGAATAACTGTCATTTATCCACTGCGAAAATAAAAGTTCCGGAAGGCAAAATAAAATTAACATTCCGAGAAATAATAATTTTACGGAATGAAAATTATTTTGCAAAGGCATCCAATTCCTCATTAAACATTACGCTAACCAATTTAGAAATACCTTCTTCCTGCATCGTTACGCCGTAAAGTGTATCGGCAGATTCCATTGTGCGCTTGTTGTGCGTAACAATTATAAATTGCGTACTGTTGCTGAATTGGTGAATGATGCGCGTAAAACGGTCAACATTCGCATCGTCGAGCGGCGCATCAACTTCATCCAGAATACAAAACGGACTCGGCTTAACCAAATAAATTGCGAAAAGCAGCGCCGTTGCGGTTAAAGTTTTTTCTCCTCCTGAAAGCAGTTCTATTGAAGTCGGTCGTTTGCCTTTCGGCTTTGCAATAATTTCGATCTTCGCTTCCAAAGGATCAACACCTTCTTCAATTTTCAGATCGGCTTCATCACCGGGATTAAATAAATTTCTGAAAATATTAATGAAGTTTTCCCTGATCTGCTGAAAAGTTTCAAAGAACAGACTTTGCGCGGTGTTATTAATTTCTTCAATCGTTTTTATTAAATCTTTTTCAGATTCAACCAGATCATTTCTTTGCTGAAGCAGAAAATCCAATCTTTGTTTTTCTTCATCATATTCTGAATAAGCAAGAAGGTTTATTGGTCCCAAATTTTTCAACTGCTGTTTTAACGATTGAACTTCGCTTGATCTTTCCTGAAAATTAAAAGAATCAAGATCATCAAATTCTTTTAATTCCAAAGTGAGCGAATAATTTTCTTTTATGTACGAAAGCAGATTATCGACTTTTAAATTGATCTCGTTAATTTTAATTTCGCTCGTTTGAATTTCATCTGAAACTCTGTCTCGCTCTTTTCTGAAAAATGCAAATTGTTTTTCCAGATCCTGCGCTTTAATTCTAACTTCGCGGAGTTTTTCATCAATTGAACTTTCAACAGCAACTAATTTTTTACGGTCTGATTCAAGTTCATCGTATTCAAAATATTTGTCTTCAACTTCGTTTTCCAAAGATTTTGCTTCTTCGGTTGAAATTTCAATATCGTTTTCACGCTTTTGAATTGAGCGTTTTATATTTTCTTTATTTTGATTTGTACGCTGAATTACATTTTCCAAATTTTTCTTTTCACCGCGCAATCTTTCAAGTTCAAGTTTGGTTTGATTTTGCAATGAGTTCAATCTTCCGAATTCACTTTCGGCACGGCGCACTTCGAGTTCAATTTCTGCAAGGGCATTTTCGGCGTTTTTTCTTTCGGAAATTTCATTTTCAAGTTCAGTTGAAATATCATTAATTTCTTTATCCAAACTTGTGGCAATTGCCGAAAGTTCTTTCATATCAGTGCGCGTTTTTTCGATCTCGTCAAATATTTTTTTCTTTTCAAATTCAAATTGCGCAATCTGTTTTTCAATGTTTGCAAGATCATTATAAAGAATTTTATTCTGATCAGATAATTCTTTCAGATCAATTGCTTCAACTTTTTCTTCGGTCTCTTTTATAAATTCTTTTAAGCGTTCAAGATTTGCTTCGTATTTGGGATATTCATTTCTGAGATCCTGCAAAAGCATTTTTCTTCCGAAAAGCGTATCATCGAGTTTTGTGGAAGAACCCGCTTCAACTAATCCGCTTTGACTAATAAAATCGCCGTTCAAAGTTGCAAAATTAAAATCAGGATATTTTTTGCTTAACAGTAAAGCTGAATCAAGATCTTTTGTAAGCGCAGTTTTACTAAGAATTTTTTTGAAGAACGGTTTCCACTTGTCTTTTGTGATTATGAAAGAATCCGCCCAGCCCAAAAATTCATTTTCTTTTTTAAGAAGTTTTATTTTCTTTTTTAATGAACGGCGGTTCAAAAATCCGAGAAATCCGCCTTTATTTTCATTTCCGTTTAGAATATAAAAAGATGCTTTTCCAAGGTCATTCTGTTTTAAATAATTTACGGCTTCGTTAAGTTCGCCGAAAGATTCAATCAATAAATTATTCAGAACGCCTTTTAATGCGGCTTCGAGTGCAAATTTATACTCATCTTTTGAATCTCCGACATCGGCAAGCAAATTCCGCTCACTTTTTTTCCACTCATCATTTTCCAAAAGGACTTTTGTGCCTTTGGAAACGCCTTCCAAATTTATAAGCAGACTTTGTAAAAATTCAATTTTATCTTTTAATGAATTTATTGCTGTGCGTTCTTCGTATTCTTTATCTTTTAAATTTGATAATTCTTTTTCTAAATTCGCGCGCTCATCCTGCTTTAATTGGAAATTCCTTTCGCTTTCGCCGATCTTATTTTCAAGATCAATTTTTTCGGTTTCAAGATCTTCTAAATATCCGACCGTTTTTGCGAGCGAATTTGTTGAAGCGGTAATTTTCGCCTGCTGTTTTTCAATTCCTTTGTTTGTGTTTTCGCAGGATTTTTTTAATGATTTTAACTGATGCTCTTTATCAGTAATATCTTTGAACTTAGAAAAAATTTGTTCCTGCTGTATTTTTAATTCGCTTCTTTTTGATGTAAGAAATTCTTTCTGTGTATTAATAAGTTCAATATTTTCTTCAATTAACTTTTCTTTTTCCGCAATTTGATTTGTTACCGTTCGTGTTTTATCTTCGGTTTCAACAATTGTATCATCGGCATCTTCATCCTGAAAGCGCAATTCTTCAAGTTCCTGTTTATATTTTTCAATATTTTTTTCAAGCGATTTTTTTCTTTCGTTGGAAATTGAAATTGCGTTATTTATTTTATGAAGTTTTTCAACCTGAGCAGAAATTTCAAAACGCTTTTGTTTTAATTCATTTTCAATTCCGATAATTTCGCTGCGGAAAACTGAAAGTTCATCTTCAACTTCGCGCGCTTTTGATTCAATTTGAATTTTTTGTCCGAATGCAATTTCTTTACGTTCTCTGTAATCAATTCTTTTTAAATTCCAAAGTGAATATTCACGTTCAGCAAGATCGACTTCAACTTCACGAAGTATAGAAGAAATATTATTGTATTTATCGGCGCGTTTTGCCTGGCGTTCAAGCGAAGTAACTTTTTTATCGACTTCGTTTACAATATCGTTAACGCGGGTAAGATCTTTTTTTACTTCTTCTAATTTTTTTAATGCAAGCCGGCGGCGGAGTTTGTATTTATTAACTCCCGCGGCTTCTTCAAACATATTGCGGCGTTCTTCGGCTTTGTTGCTTAAAATTGTTTCAACCATTTTTAATTCGATAACCGAATAAGCATTTGTGCCCATTCCGGTATCCATAAATAAATTGGTTATATCTTTTAAGCGGCAAATATTTTTGTTTAAAAGATATTCGCTTTCGCCGGAGCGGTAAATTCTTCGCGTAATTGTAATTTCGGAATATTCGGTTGGAAGGAGTCCGTTATCATTTACTAAAGTTAAAGAAACTTCTGACATTCCCAACGGTTTTTTGCTTGCCGTTCCGTTGAAAATTACATTTTCCATTTTATCGCTGCGCAGCGTTGAACTTTTTTGTTCGCCTAAGCACCAGCGGATAGCATCAACAATATTTGTTTTGCCGCATCCGTTTGGACCCACAATTCCGTTTACGCCTTTATTAAAATGAACTACGGTTTTTTGTGCAAATGATTTGAATCCGAAAATCTCTAACTTAGATAAATACAAATAAACACCCCGAACTTTTACATTAACATATATTGTTTATATGCGTTAATAACATAATAAATTGTTGAATTGGTAAATTGGAAATAAATCAAAACTCCGCTTATAATAAAAAATATTATCGCAAGGCTGTAAAAATAAACCGGACCGGGATTAACATCAAAAATAACATAAATTCCTTTTACCAAACGCAAATATATCCAGAAATTAAAAATCACTAAAGCAATCAGAAGATACAATGAAATTGCATCTGCGCTTAAAATTTTATAAAGCATTAAACCTAACGGCAACAAAAGAATTAAAGGCAAAAATGCCCACGCAAAGGTGTAATAAATGCTTGAATAAAAAACTCTGTTTTTTACAAAAAGCGACGCAACCTTGATAATAATCGTTAAAAAAATGAAAATTGTTAGTGAAATTACAGAAAGCCAGATTATCGCTTCGTTAGGATTCCAAGCCAAATACGAAATATTACGCATTAAACTTTCAGAGCCGAAAGCAAGGAGAATTTTTTCAAAAAGAATATTAGTGCGCAAAAAGAAAAGTAAATTTACCAATAAAAGCGAACTGCAAAGCGAAAGAATTATCATCAGAATATTTGCCTGAAAAAACGAAAACATTCTGTGATCGCGAATATCGGCAAAAAAGTTATACGGACGGAAAAGCGCGCGTGTTGCATCTTCTCTGAATTTCCTTTTTGAATTTACCAAAACTCCCAAAATCATAACTACAACAACAACCGCAATTACAAAAACCAGCGGCATATCATCTTTTTTGCTTCCGATAGGTATTGTAACTTTTTCGGCATCATTCAATTTTGAAAAAATAACTTTTTGACTTAATGAATTCGGATTTCTGTTTTCATCTAAAATTCCGATTTTGTAAAGAGCATTTTCAGTGTAGCCGGCAGTAACCGAAGGATAATCTCCGCGGTAATTAAAAGCCGAATTTATAAAATATCCGCTTAGATCATTATTATTTGCAAAATCAATAAGATCGCTGAAATATTTTGCCTGTGCTTCCAAAGAATAAGGATTTAAATAACCGTTTGTTCCGCCGAAATAAGCAGGATAAGTTGCTTCACTTATAAAAACTTTTCCTTTACCGAATTTTCTTTTCAAATTATCGTAAGCAATTTCGTAATCTGAAATTTGTTTATCGAAAATTTCAATTCCGTATAAATCAAGACTTTTAATTTCGAGCAATTCAAATCCGATAAAAGAAGCGTAAGTTAATTTTGAATAATTATCTTTTACAATTCCCGCTAAATTAGAAATGAAATTTGCGTGATCTCCGGAATTTGAAAGATATGAACTTCCCAAACCGATTGCGGCAACTGCAGAAAAATCTTTATAATTAGATAGATATTGATTTAAATAGGATCTTGATCTTTCCAGAAAATTATCTTTTCCGCTAATAATTTCAGGCAAAGAATTTACCGGAAGTTCAATTAAAGCAAGCAATCCTTTTTCGCGGCAAAGTTCAAGTAAATAAGGATGCGGCGCGTGTTTTGCAAATCTTATCGAATTAAATCCCATTGATTTTATTAAATTCAGATCTTCTTCCATTTGTTTGTAAGTGATCATATTCCCGAAATTCTGGAAAGAAGAAAAATAAGTTGTGCCGGTTAAAGTAAACGGATTTCCGTTAAGTAAAAGTTCATCATCATTTACTTGTAAAGAATAAAAAGCAATATTATGGAGCACTTCATCGATTAAATCGTTCCCTCTGAAAATTTGAAGTCTTAAAATATAAGATGCGGGAGATTGCGGATTCCACAAAACCGGATTTGCAATATCATAATTTTTTGAAAATAATTTTTCTTTATTTGCGCCGAGTTCAAATTGATTTTGCTCATCGGAAATTGAATTTGTTCCGGCAGGCGAAATAAGTTGAACTTTATAGTTGAACAAATTTGCATTCGGAATTGTATCATTTCCGTTTTTATTGAAATTATTGATCTTTGTATCAATTTTAATTGATGCCGAATTTCCGCTTACGCGAGTTGAAAAATCCAAATTTGAAAACTCGACCAAAGGCAGAACTTTTATGTAAACATCGCGAATAATTCCGCCGAAACTTTCAGGAAATAAAAATCTTTGCTTGCTTGGAATCGTATTCTCAGATTCTAATTTGTGATTTATTTTAACTTCAAGAAGATTATTTTTTTGATATGAAAGTAAATTATCAGGCAGATCTACTTTGAAAGGAAACTCACCGCCGGGATGTTTGTAAATTACATAATTGTTTAAAACAACTTCAGCGGAATAACTCAATCCTAAAAATACAAGTTGAAGTCTTTTATTTTCTGCCTGTTCCTGCGAAATTGAAAATGATTTAACAAAAACCAGATCTTCTTCGCCTTTGAAACTTGCCGGCACGGAAATATTTGTGGTTTTATCTTTTTTGTCAGGCTGATGAACCGACCAATTTCCGTTTAAATTAATAATATTTCTTGTTGATGATTCTCCCAAAAACAGATTTATGTTATCGGGAAATTTTGTTGCGGGAAGTTCTTTAATCAGAATTTGTGAAAAAAGATTTCCGGCAAAAAGTAAAATAAAAATTAAAAGCAGATTTTTCAAAATCTTCATTTTGCATCGTAAATAATTGTATAAAAGACACTTAAAATAACAAAATAGAAAAGGTAAATCAATATAATGTGTTTGTCCGAAAATACGAAAGCCTTTCTTTTAAATTTGAAAGGCTTTGTTAAAAATTTATGCGGATTTTATGATTCCCGAAAACGAATCTGCCTTTAAGCAAGCGCCGCCAACAAGTGCGCCGTCAATATCCGGCTGAGAAAGAAGTTCTGCGCTGTTTTCTGGTTTTACGCTGCCGCCGTATTGAATTATTATTTTTGCGGCGGAATTTTCTGAATATAATTCTTTGATCAAATCTCTGATAAATGCGTGAACTTCCTGGGCTTGTTCTTTTGATGCGGTTTTTCCGGTTCCAATTGCCCAAACAGGTTCGTAAGCAATTATGATTTTTTCCAATTCTTCGGATGAAACATTTTCCAAACCTTTTGTAACTTGAGTTTTTACAATTTGATTTGTAATTCCGTGTTCTCTTTCTTCCAAAGTTTCGCCGACGCAAAAGATCGGTTTTAAACCTTTTTCCAAAGCTTTTTTTATTTTTTTGTTGATAACTTCGTCAGATTCTTTGAAAATCGTTCTTCTTTCGCTGTGTCCTAAAATTACATATTCGCATCCTGAGCTTAAAAGCATGTCGGCTGAAATTTCGCCGGTAAAAGCACCGTCATTTTCAAAATACATATTTTGCGCGCCGAGTTTTATCGGGCTGTCTTTTAACAAAGTATTTACGGAATCCAAAGAAGTGAAAGGCGGACAAACAATTACTTCAACATTATCGTTTAAATTTGTTAGAGTATTTTTCAAATCTTCAATTAATTTTACAGATGCCGGAATATCTTTATTCATTTTCCAGTTGCCGGCAATTACTTTTTTACGCATCGAATATCCTTTTATTTTATTTTATTTAGAATTTATAATTTAGCTGTCAGCTTTCAGCGATCAGCCTTCAGGAATTTTTTTGAAGTTTTCAGTCTTAAATAAATTGTCATTCCGGCAAAGCCCGGAATCTTTTTTCATTACGAGATCAATAAAGTAAATTGCAGCGATGACAATTATAAAAGGATATTGCCACGTCGCTAACGCTCCTCGCAATGACAAGTCGAAAGATTTCTCATTTGCCTGGGGGATTCGAAATGACAAGTAAGAAATTTCTCGCTTTCCGCAATAACAAAACAAGATTAACTTTCCTAATCTTTATATCATTATTATTAAAAAGAGTAAGATTATGATTTAAGAACAAAAATATAATGCTGTCTGATTCCGGACTATGCCGGAATGACAGCGCAATTATAAACTGACTGCTGAAAGCTGAACGCTTAAATTAATTACTTACTGCTTCAACTCTTCTTATACCGGGAACTTCGCGAATTAATGCGCGTTCAACTCCGGCGCGTAAAGTCATTTGACTCATCGGGCAGCTTCCGCAAGCGCCTGTTAATCTTACTTCAACAATACCTTCGTTTGTTACGCGGACAAGTTCAACATCACCGCCATCAGCTTGCAAATAAGGTCTTATCGAATCCAACGCCTTTAATATTTTCTGTTCCATTACATTTTCTGCCATTTATTTCTCCTACTCATCACCAAGTATAATTTGAACTTTTTTGCCCGAAGATTGTGTATTTTGAATGCTTATCTGCGCAGCCAAATTTCTGCTTATATCACGAATGATTTTTGCATGTTCTGATTCCGGCATGCCTTCAACAATAGGAATTCCCGAATCGCCGCCTTGTCTTATTCTCGGATCAATCGGAATTCCGCCTAAAAACGGAACTTCATATTCTTTTGCAAATTTTTCGCCGCCGCCGTTTCCAAAAATATCATATTGTTTTCCGGTATCAGGAGCAATAAAATAACTCATGTTTTCTACAATTCCCATTATAGGAACATTTACTCTTTGAAACATTTTCAAACCTTTGCGCGCATCGATCAAAGAAACTTCCTGCGGAGTAGTAACAATTACAGCGCCGGTTAGCGGAATTGTTTGAACCAAAGTCAATTGAATATCGCCGGTTCCTGGAGGCATATCAAAAATCAAATAATCCAAATCATCCCAAAAAACATCGCTCATAAATTGTTTAACAGCACCGCTTGCCATTGGTCCGCGCCAAATTACCGGAGTGTTATCATCAATCATAAATCCGATTGACATAATTTTTACGCCGTAATTTTCCAAAGGAACCATTTTTGCAGTTTGTTTATCCTGATAAATTTTCGGTTTTTCATTTATTCCGAACATCAATGGAATACTTGGACCGTAAATATCAGCATCAAGCAAGCCGACTTTTGCGCCATCTTTTGCTAATGCAACGGCTAAATTAACTGCAACTGTGCTTTTTCCAACACCGCCTTTTCCGCTTGCAACCGCAATTGTGTTTTTTACGCCGGGCATAATTTGTTCTTTAATTTCGTTAACATGACTTCTTACTCTTGAGGTCATATTTATATCAATTTTTCCGATTGATCGTATATCATTTTTCAATGCTTCAATACAATCGCTTTTAATTTTATCTTTTAAAGGACAAGCCGGAGTTGTAAGTTCAACATCAAATGAAACATTATTTCCTTCAATTTTAATATTTTTTATCATTCCGAGTGAAACCAAATCCCTGCGTAAATCCGGGTCATCTACTTTTCTTAATGAATTCAGAACATCATCTATTGTGAAATCAGCCATTACTTTCTCCAAATTTTGAAAGTCAAATTTAATTAAAATATTCATTAGATTAAACTAAAAAATGAGTGACATAAGTTCCGCCCAAACTTGAAACTTTAAGAATTAAGGTTATATATTGAATTGATTGATGAATTTGGGAGTAAAGAAATGTTTTTTGATAACTGGAATTCGATCTTAAAAATTTTGGTTGTTGGTTCACTTGCTTATGTTTATTTAGTAGCGTTGCTGAGAATTTCCGGCAAAAGAACTTTATCACAAATGAATGCTTTTGATTTTATCGTAACAGTTGCGTTGGGTTCAACTTTGGCAACAATTTTACTTTCTAAAGATACGGCTTTGCTCGAAGGAATTTTCGCTTTAACTTTACTCGTTTTATTGCAATTTGTTGTTGCAATGCTTTCCAGCAAATTTAAAATTTTTAACAAACTGGTAAAATCAGAACCCGAAATTTTATTTTACAAAGGAAAATTTCACGAAAAGAAAATTAAAGAACTGCGCGTTGCTAAAGAAGAAATTTTTCAGGCAATGCGCGGAAGCGGAATTTTATATTTAGAAGAAGTTGAAGCGGTAATTCTTGAAACTAACGGAAATTTCAGCATCTTGAAATCATCTGAAAAATCCGGCGAAAGAACAATTCCGCAGGAAAGGGAATTCTAATTTAATTAAAAATATTATCGATCAGAAAAGTCAAAATAAAATTCTTCTGGATTTTTTTTGATATGAAGAAAAATCAAATCTCAAGATTTCGCGAGTAGGAAATTTAATCCATTTTTTTAGATTGAAATTATGAGCGGTTTAATTTACAGATTAAAAGTTATTTATTATTTTCTGATCAAGAACATCGCGTTTTATCCGGTTCTTATCAGTGCATTTTTTATAGCAGCCGCGTTTCTAATTTTAAATTATGAAGAAGAACAATTTTCAAAGTATCTTCATGATTATGTTATGCTTTTTACCACAACAAACGCCGAAACTGCACGAACAATTTTAAGCACAATTATTTCCGGAATTCTTTCACTTACGGTTTTCAGTTTTACTTTGGTAATGCTTGTGCTAAATCAGGCAGCGTCAAATTCATCGCCGAGATTGATTCCCGGATTGATTTCAACGCGCTCGCATCAGCAAATATTGGGATTTTACATCGGAACAATAATTTACACTTTGATTATTTTAGTAAATGTTAAACCTAAAGCAAATTTCGTTCCTGCGCTTGCAATTTTAATTTCGATTGGACTAACAATAATTTCAATCGGTCTGTTCGTTTATTTCATTCATTCAATTTCAAATTCAATTCAGATCGGAAATTTGGCAGAATCGCTTTACACCCAAACTTTGCGGCAGATAGATGAAAAATTAAAATTTCAAAAAAAACAAAAACCGGAAAATTTCGAATTTACTGAAGCAAAAATTTTGAACAGCAAAAAATCCGGTTTTTTGCAAAGTATTGATAAGGATGATCTTGTTGAAATTGCTCTAAAAAATGATATTGTAATTGAAGTTTTGGTTCCTCCCGGAATGTACGTTGTAAATGATACTCCGCTTCTTAAAATAAATAAAGAAATTAAAGATGAAAACGAAATTTTCGATGAAGTTTTGGGAAAAGTGATCTTTAATGAAAAGGAAATTGTTGCGCTTAATTTTATTTTCGGATTTAAACATCTTTCAGAAGTTGCGGTTAAAGCACTAAGTCCCGGAATCAACGATCCGGCAACGGCAATCAGAGTTATGAATTATATGCAGGAGCTTTTTTCCAAAATTATTTTTCTTGCCGGCAAAGAATATTACCGTGATGAAAAAGGGAAATTGCGTGTTATTCAAAATCAAATTAATCTCAGGGAATTGCTTTTCAATTATTTTGATCCGCTGCGGAATTACGGAAAAAAAGATGTTCAAATAATGCTAAAACAAATCGAAGTAATAAAACATCTTTTAAAACAATGTGAAAATGATGATGTAAAAAAATATGAACTTAACGAATATTTGGATTCACTTATAGAAGATTCTGATATTGAAATTAAAAATTCACTGCACAGAAAAAAAATAAATGAAAGTTTAACGGAAATTGAAAACATAACCGGACAAAAAGTAAATTTATTATTAAATAAAACAGGTTAATAAAAATTATATTTGCTTATTAGAATTTTAACGTTATATTTAATCCTGATATACTAAAGATTAAAATCGAAAAGGGCAATTCTCCGATTCACGCTTTTTACCTGATTTTTACTTACATATCACATTTTATAATTTTATTTTAAAGGATCATTTGATATGAACATTTATGTAGGCAACCTTGCCAGAGAAGTTAGTGAACAAGATTTAACTAACGAGTTTTCAAAATACGGCGCAGTAAAAAGCGTAAAAATAATTCGTGATATGTTTAGCGGAGAATCAAAAGGTTTCGGCTTTGTTGAAATGCCGGGCGCAAAAGAAAGTCAAGATGCAATAAATGAATTGAACACAAAAGATCTTAAAGGAAAAAAATTAGTTGTTAATGAAGCACGTCCAAAAACTGATAACAGAAGCGGCGGCGGCGGTCGTTCAGGCGGCGGAAACAGAGGCGGCGGCGGCGGATTTAGCAGAAACAGATATTAAAATTCTGTTGAACTAAATTTCCTGTAAGTTTTATATAAGAAATTTTATAAAAGCAGTTTGATAAAAAGCAGCATAAGTGAATTATGCTGCTTTTTTTTATTTAAAATTTATTTTAGTAAGCATAAACTTTTTTTACAAATATTCAAAATGTAATTATCTGCATTGTTTATATTGGCGTTAATTTGTTAAGTGAATTAAAGAGCAATAAAAATGAAAGGTAATAATGAAAAAATTTTTGCTTAAAAGTATATTGATCGGAACCATTGCGGGAATGAGAAGCATGTCAGCTCCGGCATTGATTGGCAATATAGTATCAGATAAAGCATTTTTCGGGATAGGCAACAGAAGATTAAAATTTTTGAAAAACTCAAATGTTTATGCGGCAATGAATGTTTTGGCCTTAGGGGAAATGCTGGCAGATAAACTTCCAAACGCTCCAGATAGAATTGATGCGCCGCTTTTAACCGCACGCGCAATTTCAGGTGCTGCATGCGGCGCTGCAATAAGCATGCTTGAAAATGAAAATAAATTAACCGGCGCAATAATTGGCGGTGCTGCAGCAATCGCGTCGACTTTTGTTTTCTTTAAACTCAGAACAAAAGCTGATGAAATTTTAAAACTTCCCGATACCGCTGTTGCACTTGCCGAAGATGCAGTTGTATTTGGTGTAAGTTCACAACTTAAAAAAATGATGTAAGATCAAAATCGAGTTTTAACCAATAAAATCAATATATTGAGTTTACTATTGCGTTATGAATATTGTAAATAAAGGTATGAAATGAGTTTTGGTTTATTAAATTTATTTCACTTTTAAATTTAAATTGAAAATATCATTTTGCTTTTTTATCATTCGGGAAAATTATTTTTAAAAAAATTCTAATCCATAAATTTACAAAATGAAAATTCATTATTTCAGGCATGTCCCTTTTGAATATATTGGGGCAATTGAAGATTGGGCTAATTCTAAAAATCACAAATTAACTTCAACAGAATTTTATCAAAATGAAAATTTGCCAAAGGTGGATGAAATTGATCTGTTAATTGTTATGGGCGGACCGATGAATATTTATGAAGAAGAAAAATTTCCCTGGCTGAAAAAAGAAAAAGAATTTATTAAAAATTTTATTGAAACAGGAAAACCTGTTTTAGGAATTTGTTTAGGTTCGCAATTAATTGCTGATGTTTTAGGTGCAAAGGTTAAGAAAAATTTGCAAAAAGAAATCGGCTGGCACAAAATAAAATTAACAGATGAAGCAATAAAATCAGGCATTTTCGGAAATGAAGTAAATGAATTTAGGGCATTTCATTGGCACGAAGATACTTTTGAACTTCCTGAAAATTCCATTCTTCTTGCAAGCAGCAAAGCGTGTAAAAATCAAGCGTTCATTTTTAAGGAAAAAATATTAGGTCTTCAATTTCATTTAGAGATGACGGAATTTGCCGCGAAAATATTGATCGAAAACAGTAAAAATGATTTTGATGATTCAAAATTCGTTCAAAGTGAAAATGAAATTCTTTCAGCGCCAAAAGAAGGTTATGAAGCCATGAATAATATAATTTTTAGTGTATTAAATTACCTTGAAAAATTTTCACATGATTTATAATATTCTAAATATTTAGTTAATCTTTCTTTTTCTTTTTATATTTTCCCACTTTTAATTTGCAATCACCATTGCATTTACCGTTCTTATTTTTGCATTTGCTTTTCTTCTTTTTATCTTTGCCCATTCCTAAAAATTCACTTTCAATAATTTGTTTTTTATTAAGTCTATTTTGAAAATCATTTAAATAAAATTATTACAAAAAAAGTTCCGTTTTGATAATTTAGAATGTAGAATTATTAATTTAGAATTAAGTTGAATATTGTCAAATTTTGGACAAGCCGGAATGACAATCTAGTTATAAATTAAGATTTCTCACTTCGTACGAAATGACAATTTATTTTTGTCACATCGAAAGAATGAAGTGAAAGAGATATCTTAGATTTCTCATCCCGATTTAATCGTCCCGTAGCATCCGGAAGAAACGACATAACTTTTACTTTTTTGCTCAATGTTTCAATCTTTCAATCTTTGAATCTTTTCATCTTTGAATATTAATTTCCTCGATCCATTTTTCGTGAAGTTTGACAACGCAATTTTCAACATCATTTCTATTTACTAAAAATGAAATTCTGAATGAAGTTGTTGTAACTCCGGAAATTTCAATTCCACTCCCGTTTAGAAAATTTATTGTATCCATCAAAATTGAAACATCATTATTTAAGCCTTCGCCGATCAAAGAAACTGCACCGAGCGAATCATCAAACTGAATTTCATTTTCGCAAAGTTTTATAATTGTTGTTTTTACAATTTCCCATCCGTAAATATTTTTATACGAAATTACAAACGAAATATTCGCTTGATCTTTATCGCGGTCAATATTTAATTCCTTTATAGGAATTTCTTTTTCATTAAAATAAGCCGTAATTTTATTGAAATTTAAAAATGAATTTGCGCCTGTTAATTTAATTCGGATAACATCATTTTCACTTACCACGGATTTTACACCTTTTGGAATTCCCGGTGAAAGTTTTCGCACGATTGTTTCTTTGCCGGGTTGAAAAGTGCTGCGCGCGTAAATTGCAATTTGCGCTTCTTTTGCAAATT
>CBDUBH010000020.1:0-43383 GCA_965365345.1 uncultured Melioribacteraceae bacterium | reverse complement strand
CAAAATCAGGCGGCGCATTTTACGTTTATGACATTCAATCAAAAAAAATAATTCTTACTGTTGATAATGAACAGGAGCAGGCAAATATTCATTTTTCGCCTGATTCAAAAAAGATCGCTTTCGTTCGTGCGAATAATCTTTTTGTATTTGATATTGCTACTCAAAAAGAAACTCAATTAACTTTTGACGGAAACGAATTAATTTTAAACGGAAAATTTGACTGGGTTTACGAAGAAGAATTCGGAATTATTAAAGGATGGGAATTTTCACCTGATTCAAAAACAATCGCGTTCTGGAATTTTGATCAATCAAACGTTCCCGAAATTCAAATTGCTGAATGGGATTCGATAAATTTTAACTTTATAAAAATGCGCTATCCTAAAGCCGGATTTCCAAATTCAATTGTAAAGATCGGTGCGGCAAATGTTGAAACCGGAAAAACAGTTTGGATGGATTTAGGCGAAGAAAAAGATATTTACATTCCGCGAATCAAATTTACCAATGATCCTAATTTACTTTCAGTTCAAAGATTGAACAGACTTCAAAATCATTTGGAACTTTTATTTTTTGATGTGAACTCAGGAAATTCAAAATTAATTTTAGAAGAAAAAAATGAGAACTGGGTTGATGTTTCAGATAATTATTTCTTTTTGCAAAATGATAAAAAATTTATCTGGACTTCCGAAAGAGACGGTTTTCCGCATTTGTATTTATACGATTATAATGGAAAATTGATCAACCAAATTACAAAAGGAAAATATGAAATTGATGAAATAAAATCAGTTGATGAAAAATCAAAAACAATTTATTACACATCGCAGGAAAAAGGCAGAAGATTTACAGATCTATATTCAATTAAATTTGACGGAAGTAAAAAGCAGAATATTACAAAAGAAAATGGCGTTCACAGAATAAATTTTTCGCCTAATGCAAAATATTATATTGATAATTTTTCAAGTTCTAAAATGATGCCGCAAATTTCGCTTCATAAAAATAACGGAGAAAAAATTTCAGATCTTATTAAAAATGATATGAAAGTTTTTTCGGAATATGAGCTTCCGCAAACAGAATTTTTCAAATTCAAAACTTCCGATGATGTTGAACTTGATGCATTTATTATTAAGCCCGTTGATTTTGATTCAACAAAAAAACATCCTGTTGTAATTGTGCAGTATAACGGTCCCGGTTCGCTTTTTATAAAAGATAGTTGGGGAAGCGTAAGTTATTTGTGGCATTCGCTGCTTACTCAAAAAGGATTTATTGTCGTAGGTGTTGATTCAAGAATTACAAGCGGAAATGGAAATCAATTTAAAAAATTTGCTTACAGAAATTTAGGCGAATGGGAAATTTTTGATTTGATCGAAACTACAAAATATCTTTCGCAAAAAGAATATATTGATGGCAGTAGAATTGGAATTTGGGGATGGAGTTACGGCGGTTACACTTCTTCTCTCGCAATTTTGAAAGCGGCTGATCATTTTAAAGCCGCAGTTGCTGTTGCTCCTGTAACCGATTGGAAATTTTATGATAATATTTACACCGAAAGATATATGCAAACACCGGAATTAAATCCGGAAGGTTACGCAAAATCATCAGCATTAAATTTTGCAGGAAATTTAAAGGGAAAATTTTTGCTTATCCACGGAACTGCTGATGATAATGTTCATTTTCAAAATGCGGTTGAACTTGTTACAGAATTAGTTGATGCTAACAAACAATTTCAAACAATGTATTATCCGGGTAAAGATCACGGAATTTACGGCGGAATGACAAGGATACAACTTTATAATCTAATAACAGATTTTTTTGTTAATAATTTGTAACTTTACTTCCGATAATAAAACTGGTATAAAATAATTTTTTGGGTATATGAAAGGACTTGATCAAAATCCTGATAAAATAAATTGCAGTGATAAATTGACTTCGGGAATTAAAGATAAATTTTTTAGTGAACCTGATTACAGTGAAATTATTTCTACCGGGGAATTTTCCAATGATGAAATTTCTCCGGAAGAATTTTCTGCATTGAAAAAAGAATTGTACGAAACAAAATTGCAGCTTCGCGAAGAAATTAGTTTAAGAAAAACAACTGAAGAAAATCTTAATAACAATCTTTCAAAATTACTTTCTATAATTGATAATTCAACAGAATCGATTTTGGTTCATGTTAACGGCAAAATCGTTTTTGTGAATGAAAGACTTTCTAAAATCTCCGGCTATTCAAAAGAAGAAATCTTAAATGCCGATATCCTTGATTTTGTTGATGTGAAATACAGAAGTTTGATCAATGAAAAGATGCAGGAATTGAACAACGATTTTTTTCAATCCTACGAGATCGAACTTTTTACCCGCTTCAGAAAAAGTATTTACGCAATGATAAAATCTGCTCCGATTGTTTTTGAAAATCAGAATGCGAGATTGGTAACAATTACAGATATTACCGAGCGAAAAAGATTTGAGGAAACATTAAAAAAAGGCGAAGAAAAATACCGTTTAATATTTGAAAATTCACTTGAAGGAATTTTTCAATCTGAATCAAGCGGAAAAATATTAATGGTGAATAAAGCGTTTGCTAAAATTCTGGGCTTTGAAAATCCGCATGATGTAATTCAGAAAATACAATTTGTCAATAATATATTTTTTGAAAAAGGTCAGTGGGAAATCATTCAAAATTATTTTTCACGAACCGAAAAAATTTCCGATCTCGAAATTCAGATCATAAAACAAAAAGGCGAAACTTGCTGGGTAAATTCAAACATCAGAAAAGTTAATTGTGAAAACGGAAGTTATCATTTCGAAGGAATGATTTCTGATATTACCGACAGGAAATATGTTGAGCAGATAATGCTTGAAAGTGAAAGCCGTTTCCGCGCGCTTATCGAAAATGTTTCAGATCTTGTAACTTTAATGGAACCTGATGGCAGAGTAAGATTTGAAAGTCCTTCGGTTAGCCGTTTACTAGGTTTGGAAATGATAGGAAAAAATTTCAGGGATTTTGTTTTAAGTGATGATGCTGCGAAATTTGATTCTGCAATTTCAAAAATTCTTATAAAATCCGGGTTGACTGAAACTGTAGAATTAAGATTTTCAAATTCAGATAAAAAAGTGCGGGTATTTGAATGTGTTCTTCAGAATTTATTGAGTGATACTTTTATTGAAGGAATTGTAATAAATTCACGCGATATTACCGAGCGCAAATTACTTGAAGAACAACTTGAATTGAGAGTAAGCGAAAGAACCGCAGAACTTTTGAAATCAAACATCGCTTTGAAAAATGAAATTTTTGAGCGGAAAAAAGTTGAAGAAGAAATTAGAAAATTTTCGCAAGCAGTTATTCAAAGTCAAAATGCTGTTGGAATTCTAGATGTAAATTTCCGTTATGAATATGTAAATCCGAAGTTTACGGAAATTTCGGGATACTCGGCAGAAGAAGTATTAGGAAAAACGCCAAGTATAATTGAAAAGAACCGCAGGAATTTAAACGAAATAATTGAAGCAATAAAAATCTGTAATGAATGGAAAGTTGAATATATTGCAAAAAGAAAAGACGGCTCTGATTACTGGAAAGCAACTTCAATTTCATCAATAAAAAATATAAAAGGCGAAATCACTCATTTTATAATAATGAGCAATGATATTACCGAGCGCGTAAAATTTGAGCATGAATTAATAAAAGCAAAAGATGAAGCCGAAAAAGCAGATAATTTAAAAACGGAATTTTTAGCACAAGTATCGCACGAGATACGCCAGCCGGTAAATGTAATTTTGAATTATGGTTCATTAATAAAATATGAACTTGACATTTTACATCGCAATGATATTTCAGATCTCTTCGGCTCAATAGAAAAAGCAAGCAACCGCTTGGTAAGATCAATTGATCTTATTGTTACAATGTCGCAGATTCAAACGGAAAATTTCAATCCTAACTTTAAAATAATTCCGCTTGAAACTTTCGTTCAAAAAATTTCATCGGAATTTGAAAGATCAATTTATGAAAAAGGATTGAATTACGTTTACAAAAATTCAAATCAAAATTTAAAGATCAAAGCTGATGAATACACACTTTCGCAAATATTTTCAAATCTTATTGATAACGCAGTAAAATATACGCTTGCGGGCAATGTTGAAATTGAAATTTGCGAAGATGAAGAATTTGCTTATGTTGAAATTAAAGATACGGGAATTGGAATTTCCCAAAGTTTTCTGCAAAGAATTTTTACTCCGTTTGTGCAGGAAGAAACCGGTTACACGCGCAAATATGAAGGCAACGGATTAGGATTGGCATTAGTAAAAAAATGTATGGAAATTAATAACGGAGAAATTTCCGTAACATCCGAGAAAGGTAAAGGATCAACTTTTACGTTAAAGTTCGCAAAAATAAATTGATTTAAAAATTCATGTAAACTCCGGGAAGTTAAAATGACTGAAAACGAAAAATATTTTGAACAGTTCAGAAAAGAAATTATCGGCATTGACCGTGAATTCATTTCACCTTACGGAAATAAAAAGATCGTTTATGCTGATTGGGTTGCAAGCGGAAGATCGTACGAACCGATCGAAAAAAAACTGCTTGAAAAATTTGCACCTTTTGTAGGCAACACTCATTCAGAATCCAGCATTACCGGAACGCTTATGACAAAAGCGTATCACAAAGCACATCAAATAATTAAAAAACATGTTAACGCATCTGAGAGCGATGTTATAATTACAACCGGCAGCGGAATGACGGGCGTTGTAAATAAATTTCAAAGAATTTTAGGACTTTCAGCACCGGAGCAATTAAAAAGATTTATCAATCTTGAAGAAGAACAAAAACCTGTTGTATTTATCACTCACATGGAACATCATTCAAATCAAACTTCATGGCTGGAAACAATTTGCGATGTTGTTGTAATTGAACCCGATGAGTTAGGACTTGTTGATCTTAACAATTTTGCAATTCTTTTAGAAAAATATAAAAACAGAAAAATAAAGATCGGCTCTTTTTCGGCATGTTCGAATGTTACCGGAATTATTACTCCGTATTACAAATTGGCAAAAATGATTCATGAATACGGCGGAGTTTGTTTTGTTGATTTTGCCGCATCCGCGCCTTATGTTGATATTGATATGCATCCCGAAGATCCGCTTGAAAAACTTGACGCAATTTTCTTTTCGCCGCATAAATTTTTAGGCGGACCCGGAACAACCGGAGTTTTAATTTTCGATTCAAAATTATATAACAGACAAATTCCCGATCAGCCCGGCGGCGGAACCGTTGACTGGACAAATCCCTGGGGCGAACATAAATTCATTAAAGATATTGAAATAAGGGAAGATGGCGGAACTCCCGGATTTTTGCAAACGATAAAGGCCGCGCTTGCAGTGAATTTAAAAGAGCAAATGGATACAAAAAAAATTCAGATGCGCGAAAAAGAACTTTTAAAAATTGCATTTGAAGAATTAAGAAAAATCCCGAAAATAAACATTCTTGCAAACGAACACGAAGAACGCCTCGGAATTTTATCTTTTTATGTTGAAGATGTTCACTATAATTTAATGGTGAAAATATTAAATGACAGATTTGGAATTCAGGTTCGCGGCGGATGCTCATGCGCCGGAACTTACGGACATTATTTACTTCATGTTGATCCGACAAGATCACACAGAATTACAGAAAAAATTAATGAAGGAGATTATTCCGAAAAACCGGGCTGGGTAAGATTATCGCTTCATCAAACAATGACGAACGAAGAACTTTATTACATTTTGGATGCGTTAAATCAAACTGTAACAAAAATTGAAGAATGGAAAAACGATTACAAATATTCATCCAAAACGAATGAATTTATTCATGTGAATTATAAAGGCGAAGAAAATGAAATATTAAACGATTGGTTTAAATTGAATGAAAGCTTTTCCGAAATAAGTCTAATAAAATAGAATATTAAATTTCATTTATAATATTTAAAAAAGAAAAACCGGTTATATCAATAACCGGTTTTTTTATTTGTGCAACATTTATTTAAATTTCAAAATAGATAAAAAAAATCGGCATCAGCTGATCTAAGCATTCTCTAAAATTATATATCTAAAATAATTGAACTTAATAACAACGAATCTTAATTAAAAAATAGGTCTAACTAACTAACAACTTTCCTTGATATATAACTTTTAAAGAACAACTTAAAACTTCCGATGCCGTTTATTTAAGTTCAATTAACTCCACATCGGATGTTAATGAACTTAATTCAGTATACCTGTTTTCTTAAAATCTTACAAGTGCAAAAAAAAGTATCTAAAATTATTTTGTAAAAAAGTAAAATTATTTACATAACCATTAAAATATTTTCATGTTCTTTAAGATTTTTGAAGATAAGATTTCTTTCATCTTCACTTAAAACTTTTAAAGTAAGATCAAAACTGAAATATTTACCGGTTTTGCTGACATTTGAAGGTTTAACTTTATGATCCAAACCTGAAATAACCTCTTCAATTGCTGTTAAAGTTTCATCAACATTATTCCCGATTATTTTATAACTCCAGTCACACGGATAATTTATATTTGGTTTTCTTTTGCAATTTTCGCCTAAAATCATTTTTTCTCCTTTTTTCTTCAACTAAAATAGAACAATATTATTAAAATTATAATTCCAAAAGAAAAATTAAATTTAGTAAGATAAATGAATCAATTGAGATGTATTTTTTATGCACATTTTATAATTAGAAAAATGATTTTTCTTTGCTAATTTTAAAGGAAATTTACTGATATTTATTTATAAGATTTAAATTGAATTTCAAAAAGTAATTCTTTTTAATAAAATTGTAAATTTGAGTTATTCAAATATTTTTATAATTCAAATCACAATGGGAAAACTGATTTTCAGGGAAAAATTATTAATAAAAAAAATTAAAATGATTTTTGAAGATAACTTGTGATATATTTTTCAAAAAGGCTGCAAATTTTTCAGGAGAGATTTTTTAAATGCACGATCATAACCATAATCATTCAGCAAATTTCGGAAATGCTTTTTTGTTCGGGATAATTTTAAATTTGATCTATATAGCGGTAGAATTTTTCTACGGACTTTCAATAAATTCAATGGCTTTGATAGCGGATGCAGGGCATAATTTAAGCGATGTTTTGGGGCTGGCACTTGCATGGGGAGCAAGTATTTTGGCTCGTAGAATTGCAAGCGGAAACCGGACTTACGGATTTAAAAAATCTACAATTCTTGCATCATTGATAAATGCGGTAATTTTGCTGATCGCTGTTGGCGCAATTGCTTACGAATCCATTGAAAGATTTACAAATCCACAGCCTGTAGCCGGTTCGGTAATGATGCTTGTTGCATTTATCGGAGTAATAATAAACACAATAACAGCACTGCTTTTTATTTCTGGGAGTAAAACCGATCTGAATATTAAAGGTGCATTTTTACACATGGCTGCCGATGCCGCAGTTTCACTTGGAGTTGTTGCTGCGGGATTTTTTATAAAGATAACCGGTGCAGTTTGGATAGATCCTGTCATAAGTTTGATAATTGCAGTTGTAATTACGGTTGGAACATGGAGTTTACTGCGAGATTCATTTAATCTTTCAATTGATGCCGTTCCCGCTAACATAAAAATTAATGATGTAAGAAATTATCTTTTAAATTTGCCGGGAATCACTCACGTGCACGATCTTCATATCTGGGCAATGAGCACAACCGAATCCGCATTAACAGTGCATTTGGTAAAACCGGAATCCAAAATTGATGATGAATTTACGAAACAGGTAGCTGAAAATCTTCATGATAAATTCGGGATTGAACATACAACAATACAAATTGAAAGCGGCAAATATTGCACACAATGTGAAAATGAAAAACATGTATAGCAAATAAAAATTTCATATATTTAAAAACGAAATTTGTCAAACCGGAAAAATTGTTGTTTTGAAGAATTTTTTTCAGCGCAGAAAAATTTAAAGAGAAAAATATTTAAAGTCCGCCGCAGGAAGAAAATTCCTGAATAAGATTTTAGAAAAATAAAATTATTTGCCCCCGTAGCTCAGCAGGATAGAGCGTCGGTTTCCTAAACCGCAGGTCGGAGGTTCGAATCCTCTCGGGGGCACTATTTTTAATGTTCCTCCCACAAAAAATTAATGAAAAATAAAAATGGATAACACAAGAATTTTCAGAACCCCTTTTGCAATTATTTATCCACTTTACATACAAAAAGCTGAAAAAAAAGGGCGCACAAAAGAAGAAGTTGATGAAATAATTTTCTGGCTTACAGGATATGACAATCAATCATTGCAAAATCAAATTGACACTAAAATAGATTTCCAAACTTTTTTCGATCAGGCACCGCAATTAAATCCCAATGTTTCAAAAATTACCGGTGTTATTTGCGGCTATCGTGTTGAAGAAATTGAAGATAAGCTAATGCAAAAGATCCGTTACCTGGATAAATTGATTGATGAACTTGCAAAAGGAAAATCAATGGATAAAATTTTAAGGAAATAATAATTTCTGCTGCGGTTTTGTAAATGCAAATAAATTAAATAGTTTTATTTCAACAGCTGCAAAAAATTTTCATCAATTTTTACGGTTATTACAAAAGAAGTTTATAAAAGTTGTTAAAGACATATAAAATTTAAAACTTTATATAACGGAATTGCGGTTAAAAATAGCAAGGGGCAAAAATGAAAAGTATAATTTTATTTTCGCTGTTAGCAATACTTCCTTTTCTATCTTCATGTGATTCAGGTACTGAAATGAATCATAAATATCAGAATACAATTTCAAAAATATACCGGTTTAACATTTCTGATAGCTCAACAGCATTTTTAGTAGAAGGATTTAAACCTATTCTTTTGCCTCAATCAAATAAAATGCTTTTCACATATTCCAAAAATATAAACTCGCAATTCAAAATTTATGATTTTGATAATTCTGAAAGTAGATTACTCGCTGATTTTTGGCCGTTTATAAATAATTCCGGCATTTCTTCTGATGAAAATTATGTGATATTTATAAAAGATAATCAGTTAAAAAGATTGAATGTAAATTCAGCAGCAACTGAAATTTTACTATCTTCAAATGATTTTTTAATTGATTACATACCGCCTGAATATTCATCAGATGGAGAGAGCATCATATATTTATCTAATAAAAGAACTTCAAAAAACAACGAAGTTTCTGATTCAATAGCCTTAAATATTTATAATGTTAAAGAGAATAATTCAATTCAGCCGGATCATAAATTCTTAAAAAATAATGATATTATTAAAACAGGATTTTTGGAAGGTTCAGATAAATTTTATTATTCAAGAGAAGGTTGGGATCAAAATAATCATATATGGCAAATTGAATTTTCAATTTTTAACAATTCTGTTACCCCGGAATTTTTCGCAAACAGAAAAATTTATCCGCTCGGCGGTTATGAAAGTAAATATTTTAAATATGATCAAAACAGCATTATTGTTTGTGATAATATTGAAATTTTAGTTTACGATTTGGTTCAAGGAAAAATTTTAAACAGAATTTATCCTGAGAGACAATTTAAAAATGTAAATATTACAGGGAATGGAAATTATTTTGTAGAAATAGAGAATAATATAATTCATTTGATGAATTTAAATGGCGAGATTATAAATACTTTTAAGCCGGAAGTAGAAGATAAAATTGTTTGGGCTGATTTTAGGGAAAATGACAATTCAATAATTTTCAGAACCGAAAGAACTGAATTATCTGAAAATTATTAGCATAATTTACTGAAAACATTTATTAAAAATACATTATTCTTGTGTGTCATCGGGAGCGGTTGCGATCCCCAAAATAATAATTGGGAGATTGCTTCGTCGTTCCTTCTCGCAATGACAAGAAAAGCAGAGATTGCTTCACTTCGCCCGCCTTGACCGAAATCAAGTCGGGCAGGTTCGCAATGACAAATTCGATTAATTTGTCATCGCGAGGACTGAAAGGACGTGGCGATCTCTGGGATAGCTTCGTCGTTTTACTCCTCGCAATGACAAATGAAAAATGCCGGCAATGAAAGTATAAAATTTTCGCAATGACAAATTCATTTTCCATTTCCCATTCTTCCATTTCCCATTTTTATTTGTAATTCCAAAAAACTTTTATAATTTTTGAAGAATTCTTTTAAGATTTTTTGGGGTGAAATTTTAATGCAGCAGATCAATGAGTATCTTTCAAATCTTAATACAAGATTTAAAACCGGAATTTCTACCGAACATACTTTCCGTTCCGATCTTCAAATTTTAATTGAATCAATTGATAATTCCGTTTTGGTTACAAATGAGCCTTCACGGATTTCCTGCGGCGCTCCGGATTACATAATAACAAAAAGAAATATTCCTATCGGCTATATCGAAGCGAAAGATCTGGGAACCGACTTAAATAATAAAAACCATAAAGAACAATTTGACAGATACAAAAAATCATTATCAAATTTGATCATTACAGATTATTTATCTTTTCAGTTTTTCCGTGATGGCGAACTTGTCGCTTCAATTTCAATCGGTGAAATTCACGGAAATAAAATT
Source organism: uncultured Melioribacteraceae bacterium (assembly GCA_965365345.1). GTDB lineage: Bacteria > Bacteroidota > Ignavibacteria > Ignavibacteriales > SURF-24 > CBDUBH01. Next base: position 32,849 of record CBDUBH010000020.1, on the reverse strand, counting down.
CTTCCTAAAACTGAAAACTTTTCTAAATTCTTAAATCTTATAAAAGATTTTTTAAGCTTTACCGGACAAACAATAAAATCGGCTTCAAAGCTTTCTAAAATGATGGCCGCAAAAGCAAGATTACTTTCCGATGTAATTGAAAAAGCAATCTTAGAAGATGAAAATCAAAATTCAAAATCATCTGATAATACTTTGATAAATCAGTTAAGATCTTTCAAAGAAATTCTGATTCACGATATTACGCCGAAAGAATTTGCTGATATTTACGCGCAGACAATTTCTTACGGAATGTTTGCCGCAAGACTTCACGACAATTCACTTGATTCATTTTCAAGACACGAAGCCGCTGAACTAATTCCTAAATCAAATCCTTTTTTGCGCAAACTTTTTCAATACATTGCCGGATATGATTTAGATGACAGAATCCAATGGATCGTTGATGCTTTGGCTGATATTTTCAGAGCGACCGATATTAAAGAATTGTTAAAAGATTTCGGTAAACAAACTCAGCAGAACGATCCCGTAATTCATTTTTATGAAACTTTCCTTGCCGAGTATGATCCGAAACTCCGCAAATCAAGAGGAGTTTGGTATACGCCCGAGCCGGTTGTAAATTTTATAGTCCGCGCGGTTGATGATATTTTGAAATCTGAATTTAACATTCCGCAAGGCTTAGCTGATACTTCAAAAGTGAAAATTAAAATTGATGAGCAAGGGAAAAAAGTTGAAGAGGAATTTCACAAAGTTCAGATTTTAGATCCCGCAGCCGGAACCGGAACTTTTCTTTCGGAAGTTGTAAAACAGATCTATAAAAAGTTTGAAAATCAGCAAGGCATCTGGAACAGTTATGTTGATGAGCATTTAATTCCGCGCCTAAACGGATTTGAAATCTTAATGGCTTCTTACGCAATGGCTCACTTGAAACTTGATCTGCTTTTGAAGGAAACAAATTACACTCCGAAAAAAGAGCAGCGCTTTAAGATTTATTTAACAAATTCTTTGGAAGAGCATCATCCCGATACCGGAACTTTGTTTGCAAATTGGTTATCTCAGGAAGCAAACGAAGCAAATCACATCAAAAGAGATACGCCTGTAATGGTTGTTTTGGGAAATCCGCCTTATAGCGGAATTTCTTCGAATAATGGTGAATGGATTACAAATTTAATAAATGATTATAAATATATTGATGGCGAATATTTTAATGAAAGAAAACATTGGCTAAATGATGATTATGTAAAATTTATAAGATTCGGACAGCATTTTATCGAAAAAAATGGAAGCGGAATTTTGGCTTTTATAAATCCTCATGGATTTTTGGATAATCCGACTTTCAGAGGAATGCGCTGGAATTTGCTTAAAACTTACGATAAAATTTTCACAATTGATCTTCACGGAAATTCCAAAAAGAAAGAAGTTTCTCCTGATGGAAGCAAAGACGAAAATGTTTTCGATATTATGCAGGGAGTTTCGATTAATCTTTTTGTAAAAACCGGAAAGAAAAAGCAAAACGAATTAGGAAAAGTTTTTCATTTTGATTTGTTCGGAAAAAGAGAATTCAAATATGAATTTCTGAATGAAAATAATTTGAAATCATTAAAGTGGAATGATTTAGAATATTCAACACCGAATTTCTTTTTTGTAAAGAAAAATTTTGATGAAATTAAAAGTTATGAAAAAGGGTTTAAAGTTGATGAATTATTAAAATCCAATGCTTGCGGAATTGTTTCTGCAAGAGATAATTTATTAGTTCATTCAAATCTTAATGATATTAAAAACATTGTAAATGATTTTAAAAATTTAGATGAATTTTCTTTTCGAAATAAATACAATGAAAGAAAAGACAGCAGAGATTGGACATATATAAAAGCAAAAGAAGATATTTTAAATGCTTCAATAGAACAAATAGATTATCGTCCTTTTGATACAAGATTTATTTTATATTCTCCAAAGTCAAAAGGAATTTTGTCTTATCCAAGAAATGAAATTATGAAGCAAATGATTTCAAAAAATAATTTTGCTTTATTAATTTGTAAGCAGCAAAGCACTTTTGATTTTCAGCATATTTTTATTACAAAATATTTGAGTGATAAATGCTCCGTTTCACTTCAAACAAAAGAAGCAACTTATCATTTCCCGCTTTACCTTTATCCCGAAAATTCAGAGCAGCAGACAATCGGGCAAAATTTTGAAAGAGTTCCGAATTTAAATTTTGAAATCGTAAATAAAATTTCAGAAAAATTAAAACTTCAATTCACAAACGAAAAAGAAGAAACGGAAAATACATATGCTCCGATTGATATTTTAGATTACATCTACGCGGTTTTACACTCACCAAATTACAGAGAAAAATACAAAGAATTTTTGAAAATAGATTTTCCGAGAGTGCCATATCCAAAAGACAAAAACACATTTTGGAAATTAGTCGAATTAGGAAAATCTTTAAGAGAAATTCATCTGCTTGAAAATCCCGTTGTAGAAAATTTCAAAACAAGTTATCCGGTTGGCGGCACAAACGAAGTAGAAAAAATAAAATATGAAAACGGAAAAGTCCGGATAAACGAAGATCAATATTTTGACAATGTAAACGAAACAGCATGGAATTTTTACATCGGCGGATATCAGCCCGCGCAAAAATGGCTTAAAGATAGAAAGGGAAGAAGTTTAAATTTTGAAGATGTATTGCATTATCAAAAAATAATTGCTGCGCTTACCGAAACAGATAAATTGATGAAAGAGATTGATAAGAATGAGATAGAGTGAAAATAAATCATATCAAATAAAAATTAAATAAAATTCATCTGTCATTCCGGCTTGTCCGGAATCTTTTCTTTTCTATTTCGAAGGGATTCCGGACAAGCCGGAATGACTAAAAAAGGAAGAGATCGCCACGTCCCGATTTAATCGGGACTCGCGATGACAAGTAAGTAAAATATCATTGCGAGGAATCCCGGTGGGGATGACGAAGCAATCGAACGGAATAAATCAAAAATTAAGCAGATAATTAAAAATAAAACTTCATAAAAAATCAGGAACAAAATGTCGTTAAAAAAGATACTTGCCGGAATAATTTTCTTTTTGTGCTTGGGAAATTTATTTGCGCAAACAGATACATTGATTGATATAAATTCCTATTTAAAAATAAACTCACAATTTACCGATGTATTTTTCTTAAATGAAAATCACGGATGGATTGCCGGCAGTAAAGGTTTAATACTGAAAACAACCGATGGCGGCGTTAACTGGGAAAAAATTAATTATACATCAAACTTAAACTTTAACAAAGTGATGTTTGTAGATACTGCTAACGGATGGATAAGTTCGGGTGAAGCACTTTATTTTTCGGAAGACGGCGGCAGAACATGGAGCGAAAAAGTTGGAGTATTCAGATCGAAATCTTTTTGGTTTATATCCCCGAATGTCGGTTATGCTACTTCGCAAGATGATGTTTTTAAAACAACCGATGGTGCAAAAACATGGGAAATATTTCGATACGGACCCGGAGTAATAGCTGATTTTAATGATATTAAAGCTAACAAAAGTATGGTTTTTGCTGCAGGAGAATGGGGAATGGTAATGCAAAACTCAAATCTCCCTAATGGTACAGGGTTTCAAAGTGGAATTGTTATGAGTAATCTAAATTCAATTCAAATCTTAAAAAATGATTTAATTTGGATTGTAGGCGATCAAGGTAAAATAGTTAAAGCAAAGAATTTTCTCGATTATACAGAAAAACCAAGCGGCACTTTAGGTAACTTGAATTCAGTTTATTTCCCGAATGAAAATATTGGCTGGATTGCCGGAAATGCCGGAATAATTCTTAAAACAGAAAACGGCGGTGAAAACTGGAAAAGAATTAAAGTTAATTCTTCAGTGAATTTGAGAAGCGTAAATGCATTAAGTACTGAAAATGTTTGGATTGTAGGTTCAGATAAAATCTACACAAATCATCTTGGAGTCTTTGAAACCGATGTGATCAAAGATACGTCAGTTTTAATAACGGATTCAATAGCTTTTCAAATTAAATCCAAAGCAATTCCTGAGGCAAAATACAGCTTGATAAATTCACCCGAAGGCGCTCAAATAGATTCACTTACCGGCATAATAAAGTGGCAGGCAAACCTTAGCGGTAAAAACAAAATTGTTGTAAAAACTTACAATGAATTTGGCTCCAAGACTGATACGGTAACGGTGAATGTAAATAAGCCTGTAGAATTTTATAATACTCAAAACGATACAACAATTGCTTTAGGCGATAGTTTAAATATCAGCATAAATGCAAACGGATTTCCCGCGCCTAAATATTATTTGACAAAATCACCTCAAAATATGAATATCGATTCTGCAAGCGGAATCATTAATTGGAAAGCAGGAACTTCCGGAACATTCGAAATAATAGTCTCTGCAAAAAATGATCTTAATGAAATATCTGATTCATTTTACGTTTTAGTTTTCGATAAACAAATTTTTGTTGAAGAAATAAAAGATACTTCAATAAATATCGATGATTCAATCAAAATTGTTTTAAAGGCAAACGGCTATCCTGAATTAAAAATAAAACTTCTGAAACATCCCGCTACTTTGCAATTTGATTCTTTAATAAATACAATATTCTGGAAGGCGGATGAAGCAGGCGAACATGAAATAATCTGGACTGCCGAAAATTCTTTTGTGCAAAATACAGATACATTTTTTGTTAAAGTAAGCAAAAAGGAAATAATTCCCGATGAGTATAAATTAGAACAAAATTTTCCTAATCCGTTCAATCCGAAAACAACTATCCGGTATTCAATTCCCGAAAATGTTTTTGTTGAAATTAAGATCTTTGATCTGCTTGGCAATCATGTCGCAACTTTAGTAAATGAAAATAAACAGGCCGGAAATCATTTCGTTCAGTTTGGCGGAAACAATTTATCAAGCGGAATTTATTTCTATACAATTAAGGCAGGTAATTTCACGCAAACCAAAAAACTGATCATTTTAAAATAATTTTATTAAACTTCCGCGGCGTATCGCGGAAGTTCTTTTTGAATTCCACAAATATTATTAATTATTACATTTAGAAAACTATTTTGAATTTGAATGAATTAATAATATAATTGCTCTTAGACTTTAAAATATTGGGGTGCCACATGAAATTCTTCTTAAATAATCTTAACATTGTTGTATTCCAATCCTTTATTTGAAATTAAAATCCCACAGAGTAAAAAATGAAATTTTTCAGTCAATTCATTAAATATTTTTCATTAGCGGGCTTACTATTTCTTTTTTCATCGTGCAAAGAAGAAAATCATATTCTGGAAGTTGAAAAAAGTAAAAATTTTGTAAATATCATTATTGAAGAATTTCACTCTTCCTATTTTTCAATAAGAGGAAGCGCTGCTGTTTATCCCGCGAACAAAGTTGAATATCTGAAAATCGGGACTTCAATTTTTGATCTTTCAGATAGAGAGCCAGGTAACTTGAATGAATATAATTTTTATTTGAACGATACGCTTGCAAAACATAAAGATGAATTTTTAGATATTGAATTTAAATCCCCTGCGGGAAAAATTTCGGGAAAAATTTTCAATTACTTAAAAGAAGAAATTCAAATTAATTACAGCAAACAGGATAATTTGAATCATGGTGATCTTCTTGTAGTGACAATTCCTGAAGGTTACAAAAATTTTCAATTCGATGTGTATTTTACCGTAAAAATCCCGAGCAATAACTTTTTGAGTAAATATAGTCTTTATTACTCGAGCGAAAATAATACTATTGAAATCCCAATTCCTTACACCGATGGCGAACTTTTTATTTCAACTATAAGGTATAAAGTTGATAAAGAAAACCGGCTTAGCGGTGATGGATATGGAAAAGTTTCATTTTCCTTAACTCAAATTGTCGACAAAACAATGAAAATCGGCAACGGTTTGAATTAACTCATAAATTAAAAGATTTCAAAATGAAAACAAAAACAAAAACAATAGTTTTAACCGCTTTATTTTTATTTACTTTTTACGGATGTAAAGAAGATAATTATTCATTTGTTGAAGTTGATAACGCAAAAATTTTGGCAAATATAAATGTAAATGATAACGGAGTTGCATACGGAATGGATTTCAATTGCAGAATTATAGCGGGCGAAAGTTTTCAGATAGAAAGTGTTTTGATTGATGGTGATTCAATAAAATATTTCAATGGTAACCCTGATTATTTTAATTTTCTTTACCCATATTATAAAGATCTGAATGAAAATTTAAGTTTGGAAATAAACACAACCGCAGGAACGATAAAATCCAAAATCAATTTTCCCGAAAAAATAACTAATGTTAAATTTGAAAAAACCAATTTATTAAATGGTGAAGAAGTTAAACTTACTGTTGATGGAAAAGCAGATTATTATCTTACAAGCGGAGTTTTTTTATATAAAAATGAATATAATGATGTTAATAGAATGTATTTAGTCGATACATCTTTTTCAAATATCATAAGCATAAAAATACCGAGTGAAAAAAGCGGAATACTCGCAATTGACAGAATTCTGCCGGTTAACGGACCAGGATTTTCACAAAATGAACCCGGAAATGTTTACGGCGATGCAGTCGGTTATTTAAGAGCATATAAATATTCAGAAGTTTTTAGAGAAGAATTAAAATTTACAATAGGAAAAGGATTGGAATAATTGCCGCACTTACCGAAACAGACATATTAATGAAAAAATGATATGATTGAAATTAAGTAATTGTCATTGCGAGAAAATAGAATTGTCATTGCGAGCGAAGCGAAGCAATCCCAGAGATCGCCACGTCCCCAATGGGACTCGCGATGACAAGAAAGTAAAATTGTAATTGCGAGCGTAGCGAAGCAATCTCATGAATCTAAAAAAACAATTATGAACAATTATTACGTTTACATAATCACAAACAAAACAAATAATGTTCTTTACACCGGAGTAACAAATAATTTAGAACGCAGAATTTACGAACACAAAAATAAATTAATAAAAGGATTCTCAAGCAAATATAATTTAAACAAACTTGTTTATTATGAAATTACAAATGATATAAATTCTGCAATTGTAAGAGAAAAGAAAATAAAAGGCGGATCAAGAAAAAAGAAAATTGAATTAATCAATTTAATGAATCCTGATTGGAAAGATTTGAGTTTATAAAAAAAGAGATCGCCGTAGTTGTAAACTCCTTCGCGATGACAAATAAATAAAATGTCATTGCGAGAAACGAAGTGACGAAGCAATCCCTTTTTTCCTATTATAAATAACAATTTTGATTAATGACAACTTTTTACAAACTCAAAAAATCAGGATTAATTCTGTTTGTAATTATTCATTTTATCGTAAATTCATTTCTGCACTGCATTTATTAAACACAAATCTTACCTTATCTTAATTTCATTCAGAATTTCCTGATTAAAATTTTGAAAATTTAACGTTAATTTAATTATGAATTATTTCACTTATTTTTTACTTTTATAAATTAAATTTTTTAAGATATATTACAGAAATTCGAAAAACGAAAAAAATAATATAAATAACACGGAGGAAAATAATGACAACAATAGTTGATGTATTCGGACGCGAAATACTTGACTCGAGAGGAAACCCGACTTTAGAAGTTGAAGTTGAATTGGAATGCGGCGCAATAGGAAGAGCAGCAGTACCAAGCGGCGCTTCTACAGGCGAGCATGAAGCAGTTGAATTACGCGATGGCGATAAATCACGCTTCTTAGGAAAAGGTGTTTTAAAAGCAGTTGAAAATGTTAATGATAAAATTGCTGATGAATTAATTGAATTTGATGCTTTGGATCAAACAGGTGTTGATCAATTTATGATCGAACTTGACGGAACTACAAATAAATCAAACTTGGGCGCAAATGCAATTCTAGGTGTTTCAATGGCAGTTGCAAGAGCCGCCGCAATGGCTTTAGGACTTCCGCTTTACAGATATTTAGGAGGTGTTAATGCAAAAACTTTGCCTGTTCCGATGATGAATATTATCAACGGCGGAAAGCACGCTGATAATAATGTTGATTTTCAGGAATTTATGGCAATGCCTATCGGCGCACCGAATTTTGCTGAAGCTTTAAGAATGGGAACTGAAACTTTTCACGCTTTGAAATCAGTATTGAGCAAAAAAGGTTACAATACCGCAGTCGGCGATGAAGGCGGATTTGCTCCAAACTTAAAATCAAATGATGAAGCTGTTGAAGTAATTTTGGAAGCAATTGAAAAAGCAGGTTACAAACCCGGTGTTGATATTGCAATTGCTTTGGATCCTGCTGCAAGCGAATTTTTCATAAAAGAAAAAAATGCTTATCACTTGTTCAAATCAGATCCTAATAATTTGATCCCGATCGAAAAAATGGTTGATTACTGGGCAAACTGGGCAAAACAATATCCAATAGTTTCAATTGAAGACGGTCTTGCTGAAGATGATTGGGATGGCTGGAAAATGCTTACCGATAAAATTGGTGACAGAGTTCAGTTGGTTGGTGATGATCTTTTTGTAACTAATACCGAAAGATTGGCTGCCGGTATTGAAAAAGGCGTAGCAAATTCAATTTTGATAAAAGTAAATCAGATCGGAACTTTGACTGAAACTTTTGACGCTATCGAAATGGCTAAAATTGCAGGTTATACTTCAATTATCAGTCACCGTTCAGGCGAAACTGAAGATACAACAATTGCAGATATAGCGGTTGCAACAAACGCAGGACAAATTAAAACCGGTTCTGCTTCAAGAACAGACCGTATTGCAAAATACAATCAGTTATTAAGAATTGAAGAAGAATTGGATACAACGGCAAGATTCTTGGGAATTAATGCCATCAATTGTACTTTAGAATAATCTAAAATAATAACATGACCTTAAGCGCTTGTAATTTTGCAGGCGCTTTTTTGTCAGAATAACAAGCGATTTAACTTTATATTATCCTTTAAATAACGAGGTTTTTTTATGAACGATGTTGCATTGAAAAAATGTAATGATCTTATTAAAGAGCACAACATTGAATTCATTGATCTTAAAAGCATTGATCTTTCCGGCAGACTTCATCACATTACGCTTCCTGTTTATCCCGATATTTTAAAAAAACTTTTACACGAAGGCGTTGGATTTGACGGCTCAAGTTTCGGATTCAGCAAAGTTGAAAACAGCGATATGATAATGATTCCCGATCTTGATACTGCAGTTTTAGATCTTTTCAGAGATGCGCCAACCTTAAGTTTTTATACACACATTGTTTTAACCGATGATGATCATACACCTTTTTCACAAGATGGAAGATACTTGGCAAAAAAAGCCGAAAATCTTTTAAAAGAAATTACCGGAGCGGATAAATCATGGTGGGGACCCGAATTTGAATTTTACATTTTTTCAAATGTGGAATACGATACAAGAACTGCGGCTTCATATTACAGAATTGAACATGCCGAAGAATTTTACAAAAAAGCTTATCATGCAGCAAATCCTTTTGATGTTTATGATGATTTCAGAGATGAATCATGCAAGCTTTTGCAAAAGTTCGGTATCAATGTAAAATATCATCATCATGAAGTCGGCGAACGCGGACAGCAGGAAATTGAAACTTATTTCAGCGATCTTTTAAACACAGCTGATAATATTATCACATCAAAATATGTACTTTTTAATCATGCAAGATTGAATAATTTATTCATAACTTTTATGCCGAAACCGATGTATCATCAAGCCGGCAACGGAATGCACTTGCATTTTTATTTGACCCAAGAAGGTAAAAATCTTTTCTATCAAAAAGGCGAATACGGAAACATTAACGAATTCGGAAGATATTTTATCGGCGGATTGTTAAAACACGGTCCTGCACTTTCTGCATTTACAAATCCGAGTACAAATTCATATAAAAGATTGGTGCCGGGATTTGAAGCGCCCGTTGCGTTAACTTACGGAACAGGAAACAGAGCCTCGGCAATCAGAATTCCGAGTTACGTTAATAATCCTGATGAAGCAAGATTTGAATACAGACCACCGGACGCAACTGCAAATCCTTATCTTTGCTTAACTGCAATGTTACTTGCCGGAATTGACGGATACGTAAATAAAATTGATCCGGTAAAAGAAGGATTTGGTCCATTCGGAAAAAATATTTCGGATGAAGACAGGGAAAAAATACAATTCTTACCAAGAAATTTAGAAGAAGCATTGGATGCTTTAGCTGTTGATAATGAATTCTTAAAGCGCGGCGGAATTTTTACTGATGAATTAATTCAACAGTGGGTAAGATTAAAAGAAGAAGAAATAAAAGCAATCGGCACAATGCCGCATCCGTTTGAATTCAAGATGTATTTTAATTTGTAAGAATGTAAGAATTTTAAAATTATGAAAATATAATTGTCATTCCGGCTAGTCCGGAATCAGACAAATTACGGGAATTTGAGAAGCCGTCATTTTGAGTAATTCAAAGTGGCGGCTTTTTTATTTTAAAAATCTAAATCAAGAATTATAAAATTGCAATTCTGATCATTCTTAATAAATTTATCACATTTCAAATAAACTATAAATTTATATTCAAAATTTCGTTTTCATTTTTTTTTTTCTTTATTTTGCGATTAGCTTTTTATCCTTTCTATTATCTAAAAATTTGGGGTGCTTTATGATGAAATATTTTACTTTTTTAATTTTTTTGTTAACCATTCATTCTTTGTTTTCTCAAACTAAACCAATCCTAAAAATTCAATCTGAAATTGACAGATTTAAAGAGCATCACTTTGTTGATAATAAAAGCTCTCAAATCGACCATGAAGAAGATGAATTTTTTAATTTTCAAAATTCCAATCAGAATTCATCACAATTTTCAAAGCCGGTATTACTATATCAATATGGATTTAACCGTACTTTGAGGAGTTTGTATAACTACAATGAAAAAGGAAATTTATTATCATATTTAGGACAAGAAAACACATCTGGATCTTGGAATAATCAGTATAATGATTCATGTGAATATGATGAAAAAGGAAATCTAGTATTAAAAATTTCAAAGATTTGGAAAGATGGAGATTGGCAGAATTATAAGAAATTTATATATACATATGATTCGAATAATAGAGTTTTATCTTATCAAACAGTAGTGTGGTACCGCGAATATATAGATTTTGAATGGGTTGAATACTGGAAAGAAAGCAGCAAATATACTTATGAGTATTATACAAATGGAAAACTTAAATCTCGATCTTGGCATTCATGGAGAGAATTATCAAGGTGGAGCTATACTTATGATACGCGCGGAAATATGTTAAGCGAGAAATTGGAAGACTATAGGGGAGGAGATGATTTAGAAAATGTATATAGAACACTTTTTACTTATGATACACGAAATAATTGTTTAAGTAGTACAGGACAGTATTGGTACGAAAATCAATGGATAAATTCAGAAAAATATTCTTATAAATTTGATGATGATAATCGAGTAATATTTCAGCAATGGGAAGACAGAAGAAGCGATCAATTAAAACCGATCTACAGAAGTTCTTTTACTTATGAAGATGGAAAACTAATGAATAAATTAGTAGAAAATTATACTTATGAAACTTGGCAGAATGGCGCACAAATTATATATCAATATAATTCAAATGATAGTTTGTATTATGAAGTATGGCAAGATTGGAATGATAATGGGTGGTTTGATACAAGAAAAGACTCTACATTTTATGACGAAAGAGGTTATAAAATGAAAAGAAAATTGGTTGACCTATGGGATACGACTTGGACAGTAGTAGGAGAATCCGATTTTACACATGATGAAAGTGGAAGATTATTGACTTTAACAAGCTATTCAGGAAATACCGGTGTTTGGACTTTTTATAATAGACAGACAAATCAATATGATGAGTTTGGAAATAGAAAATCCTTGCTTTGGGAGAAATGGGAAAATAATGAATGGAAAAAACAAACTTTGTATAACTTTACCTATGATAATCACGGAAATTGGACAAGTGCAGAAGCATTCACATTTCAAAACGATCTTTGGGATAAGTTAGATGCAGAATTGCCGCTTTTTTACAATTCATATGCGGATACAATTAGAGCTTCCGGCTATAAAGTTGAAGCGACATATCAACAATTTGATTTGACTTCAGTTGCAGATGAAAATCAAAATATTAAAACTTATAATTTATCTCAAAACTACCCAAATCCATTCAATCCGACTACAGTTATTAATTTTGAACTTCCGGAAGCATCACAAGTTAAATTGAAGATTTATAATATGTTGGGACAAGAAATTGCAACTTTAGTAAATGAAGAAAAACCGGTTGGAAGACACTCAGTTCAGTTTAATGCATCAACTCTTTCAAGCGGAATTTACATTTATCAAATTAAAGCTAACAATTTCATTCAATCTAAAAAGATGATTTTGATGAAGTAAGGATTTAGGATAAGAATTTAGAAGATAAAATTGTAACTGTCTGATTCCGGACAAGCCGGAATCAGACAAATCATAAATAATATCTAAGCTGTCATTCTGTCCCGATCAAATCGGGATTCAGAATCAGACGGCTTTTTTATTTTTAAAAATTTACATAAACAAAAATGCTTTAGCTCAATAATTTGATTAGCCATAGATAATTAACCTATGTTTAGCTATTTTTGAAATTATTAATGTGGATATTTGTTCATTTTGCAATTCAATTAGGTAAGAAAAAGTGATATCGAAAAATAGATTTCAACCAGTCTCTCGATTTATTTATAAATTTGTTTTAATAAGCTTATTCGTTTTCTATCTTCCTGCAGACTTAAAATCTCAAACTCACGAGGATTGGTCGTATAATCTTAATATTTATGAAGTAAATACAAGGCAGTACACTAAATCCGGGACTTTTAAAGCATTTGAACCTCATTTAGATCGATTAAAAGATATGGGAGTAGGAATTATTTGGTTTATGCCAATAAATCCAATTGGAATTAAAAATCGTTTGGGGTCTCTTGGCAGCCCGTATTCAATTAAAGATTATACTAAAGTTAATCCGGAATTTGGAACAATGGAGGATTTCAAAGCTTTAGTAGATTCAATTCATTCAAAAGGTATGTATGTGATTATTGATTGGGTTCCTAATCATACTTCTTGGGATAATGAACTAACAACACTTCATCCGGAATGGTATGTTAAGAATTCAAGCGGAAATTTTACTCCTCCACCTGGTACAAATTGGTCTGATGTAATTCAGCTGGATTATTCTAAGCAAGCCCTGCGTGATTCAATGATAAATGCTATGAAATTCTGGATTGAAGAAGTTGGGATTGATGGATTTAGATGTGATGCAGTCAGTTTTATGCCTTCTGATTTCTGGTCAAAAGCAAATGCTGAACTCAGGAAAGTTAAGCCAGATGTTTTTATGCTGGCAGAAGATGATAATACTAAATATCAATATATAGGATTTAATTCGAGTTATGCCTGGGGAATGTATGGATTTGGCTATGGTGTTCTTAAAAATATTGTAAATGGAACAAATACTGTAATAAATCTTGATGCTTACATAAATAATGAATTAAAAAACTATACCGGCAACCATTATAGAATGTACTTTACATCAAATCATGATGAGAATTCATGGCATGGAACAACTAGTGAATTATTCGGCAGTGCGGCAGAATCATTTGCGGTATTAACAGCAACAATAAGTGATATGCAACTTATTTATGGCGGTCAAGAAGCAGGACTTAACAAGCGTTTGGCATTTTTTGATAAAGATGAAATTATTTGGAATGCACACGCTTACGAAAAAATCTACAGCTTGTTGTGGAATCTAAAAAAAGAAAATAAAGCATTATGGAACGGAAATTTTGGCGGGGCTTATAAAAAAGTTAACACTACAAATAATCAAAAAATATTTTCATTCGTAAGGGAAAAAGAAGAAGATAAAATTTTTGCAATATTTAATCTTTCATCAAATTCAGTTACAGGAACAATATCTGATTCAATTCACTTCGGTACTTATGTTGAAATTTTTACGGATGATACAGTTAATTTTACTCAATCTTCTAATATTGATCTTAATGCATGGGGTTACAATTTATATAAGAAAATTGATAATCCGACAGATGTAAAACAGAATTTGGTTAAAATTGAAGATTTTAAGCTTCTGCAAAATTATCCAAATCCTTTTAATCCGACTACAGTTATTAATTTTGAACTTCCGGAAGCATCACAAGTTAAATTGAAGATTTATAATATGTTGGGACAAGAAATTGCAACTTTAGTAAATGAAGAAAAACCGGTTGGAAGACACTCAGTTCAGTTTAATGCATCAACTCTTTCAAGCGGAATTTACATTTATCAAATTAAAGCTAACAATTTCATTCAATCTAAAAAGATGATTTTGATGAAGTAATTTTTAGATTAATTTAAGAAATATGAAAATATAATTTGTCATTCCGGCTTGTCCGAAATCAGACAAATTATTCAAAAATTTCTAAGCCGTCATCTTGTCCCAATTAAATCGGGATTCAAAGTGGCGGCTTTTTTTATAGTCTAGAATTCAATTTCAAATTTCCACTTCAAATAAAAGATTTGATTTTTTATAAGATTAAACTTGCTTATATTGTTTGGTCAAATTTTTCAAAATATTTTCCGGAATTTTATGGCTCCATTTCCTTATGCAGGCGAGTTAAGTGCGCTTTTTACGGCATTTTTATGGTCAATTACGGCAATTGTATTTTCAGCTGCAACTTTAAGAATTGGTTCGCTTCAAGTTAATATAAACAGAATGCTTTTTGCAACTGTTCTTTTAATAATTACAATTTCGGTGATGGGATATTCATTAAGATTATCATCACTTCAATATATTTATCTTGCAATCAGCGGAATTATCGGATTGGTTTTCGGTGATTCATTTCTTTTCAAATCTTTTCAATATATAAATCCGCGATTCAGTATGCTTTTGATGTCGCTTGCACCGGCAATTGCGGCAATTCTGGCGTTTTTTGTTTTAGGCGAAACTCTTACGGTTTGGGGGATTTTAGGAATTTTCGTTACGCTTTTTGGAGTTGCAATTGTTGTGCTTGAAAAAAGCGAAGGCGCAACCGGCAGACAAAAGTTAAATAAAAAGGGAGTTATTTACGCATTTTTGGGGGCTGTTGGTCAAGGGGGCGGATTGATATTTGCAAAACTTGCTTTTGAACAAGGTGAAATTAACGGATTTGTAGCAACTTTAGTAAGAATAACCGTTTCGATTTTGTTAATGATTCCCGTTGCAACTTTTATGAAAGTTTATAAAAATCCTATTAAAGTTTATCGGAATGATTTTAAATCTTTAGGATTAACTTTACTTGGAACTTTGGTTGGTCCTTATCTCGGAATTACATTCAGTTTTTTTGCGATTGCTTTTACAAAAGTCGGGATCGCTTCAACAATTATGGCAACAGTTCCGGTAATTATGCTTCCGATGGTTTATTTTGTATATAAAGAAAAATTATCATTCCGTGCTGTTACAGGCGCATTTATTGCAGTTGCAGGAGTTGCGATTTTATTTTTGAGATAGGAAAGATTCAAAAATGAAAAGATTGAAAGATTCAAAGATTAAAAAATAATTTCTGCATTCCGGCTTGCCTGCCTTTGGCGTATGCTTGCCTGTCCTGTTGGGAATCCGGAATTTCTTTTATTTTTTTTTGTGATAATAAGTAGAGACGTAGCATGCTACATCTCTACAGCTAATAACTAAAGTGTTCTTTTTGTAGAGACGAGATATATCTCGTATCTGCTCAATAAAGTTTGAGTAAATGTTTTTTAGAAAATCTGGAAGAAAAGATTCCGGATAAGCCGGAATGACAAAATTGATATTTTAATTCGATTAAATCAAACTTCACAAACGGAAATTAAAAACTGAAAACTGTTTACTGATCACTGTAAACTATTTTCTTATACTTTTCAAAATCGTTTTCGCTGAAGGTTACGAAAACCACTTTCTTTATTGAATTATTGTTCATTAGAAAATCTTTCACTGTTTGAAATGCAATTTTCGCTGCGCGTTCAAATGGAAATCCGTAAATGCCCGTACTTATTGATGGAAATGCAATTGTTTCTATATTATTTTCTACAGCCAATTCCAGACTTCTCTTGTAACAATTTTTCAGCAATTCATCCTCATTAAAACTTCCGCCGCGCCAAATCGGTCCGACTGTATGAATTACAAATTTTGCCGGAAGTTTATATCCTTTTGTAATTTTAGCATCGCCGGTTTTACAGCCGTTCAAAGTTCGGCATTCCTCCAAAAGTTGTTTTCCGGCTGCGCGGTGAATTGCGCCATCTACTCCGCCGCCGCCGAGCAGAGTTGTATTTGCAGCATTTACAATTGCATCAACATTTTGTTTTGTAATATCGCCGAGTTCAACCGAAATTCTATCCTCTATATTCATAAAAAAATCTCCGGTGATTTATTATTTAATTTGAAATGAAAAAAGAAATAAATCAATTTCGAAATTCAATTTTAAATTGATATTTTAATTAAGAAATCATGAAAATATAAATTCTAATGAAAATTCTTAAATAAGAAATTTATAATTATTTAAATTCGGATTCACCAAACATAAAATAAAATTCAAAAATCGTATCAAGTTTTCCGAAAATACTTGAAAATAATTTTAAGTAATTATTATATTTATAAAAATAATAAAAGGATGAAATGAAAAATTTACAAAAACTGATTTTACCCGCATTGATATTGATCACAATCGCGTTTATTTATTTTGTGTTCTTTTCACCGCAAAGAGGGTTAGGATCTTTTGCAAGTCTTGATCCCGATAGCCACGCGAATAAGGAAGTTAAAGTCCGTTTTATTTCAGAAGATGGAATTGACAGAACAAGCGCACCGGGAAAAGTTGCGTTTTATGTTCAGGATAAAATGGGGAAAAAAGTTCTTGTAACTGCAAGCAGTATTCCTCCGGGAATGGAAAATGCTGAAAATGTTGTTGTGGTGGGACACATGCACGGCAACGCGTTTGAAGCGGTTGAAGTGAAATTAGAATAGCTTTTTAATACAAGTTAATAGAGATTCTAAAAAGGTCATTTTTATAATGACCTTTTTTATTAAAAAAAATTTTGAATAGCGATTCGTTTATTTCATGTAAAAATATCTTTCAAAATTACTTTATCATCATTAGATGAATTATTGAATATATAATCAGCATCTCTTTCAGCTAATTGCGTCATTGTTTTTACCGCTGTTTTTCCGGGTCTATCCGCATGGATCTTTAAATATTCTTCCGGTAATTTTAATGTTTCTGCAAGTCTGATTACTTTAATATTTTTACCCGATTCATTAAGGAACTTTGAAAATAATTCAGCCATAAAATTATGACCGAATCCCTGCGCAGATAAAAGCTGTTCCATCAATCGCATTCCAGAAGTCCATTTTAGCAATCCCCACGCCGGTGAATCAAAATATTTTTCATTTTCCTTTAAATGATTGCATGTGCTTACAGAAATTATTTCAAGCGGAGTGTTACTGTTTTTTAAAATTATAAGCGATTCCAAAATTGCCAGAAGCACCGGATTATTTATCCAAAGTCCGCCATCTATATAATATTCGTCTTTTAAAGTTGAGCCGTTACCCTTTATTTTATTGACCGGAAATAAAACCGGAGCTGATGAACTTGATAAAACCGCATCAACAATTTTGTAATCGTATCTTTCAGAATCATTAAAAGCATGCGGAGTTCTGAAAATTTTCGGTTTAAAATTGAGCGCGTCAACAGCAGTTATGCAAAGTGCAACTTTCCGTTTTTCGTAAATATCATTCAAAGTTGAATCCTTGAAAATATTATACAAAGATCTTTCCAATTGCTTTCTGCAGCCTGAATTTACAAATGAATGTTTTAATACCCAAAGATAAAATCCTAATCTTTTTGGTTCGGGCATTGGTTTTGGGAAAATTTTCTTACCGTCTTTTATATAAATATTTTTTAATTCATTTATTGGAACTCCTGCAGCCAATCCGCTGGCGAGAATTGATCCTGTGCTTGTACCGCAAATTAGATTGAACTTTTTACCAAGATCAAAATCTTTTTTTGAACCGTCGAAAAGTTTTGTTAATTCTGTTAAAAGTGTTGCAGAATAAAGTCCGCGCATTCCGCCGCCATCAAGTGATAAAACCCTGAAAACATTTTGCTTTTCCATTTCAACCTTATTCTTTAATAATTAATCTAACTCAATTTTTATCATAAGCAAAAAAATCAGTTTTCGATGAATAAAAAAATGAAATCGTTAAATTGTGTAAATCAAGATTTTCAATATTAATTTTATTTTTCGAATAAGGTTAAGCAAAAGAAAAGTAACTTTTATTTATTATGTAATAGTATTGTATCTTTATTGAATTTCGCTTAGTTTTATTAAAATTTAACATCCGGAAAAAACTTGCAAATTCTTATATCTCAAATTAATAACAGAAAAATCGCTTTTTACATAAAAGATGTGGAAAGGGTTCTTCACTCGGTAAAAATTGAACCTCTTCACGAAACGCCTGAAAATATTATGGGAATAATAAATTATCATGGCGAAATTATTCCTGTTATTAAGATCAGGCAAAAATTATCAATGCCCGAAAAACGAATTTCATTAAGCGATAAATTCATTATTCTGAAAGGAGAAAAAAGAAATTTCGGGATTGTTGCAGATGAAGTCTTTTCGGTTCAGGAAATTGATGAAAATGAAATTTCTGATATAAATTCTGTTTATCCGGAATTGACTATTTCAAGCAAAGTATTGAAAATAAAGGGCGAAACAGTGATCATTGCCAATATTGAAAATTTTCTATTAAGCGAAGAAATTTTTGCGTTGGATGAAATTCTGAATAAATTAGAAAAGAATAGTTGATAATATCTTATATGACAGAAATTAGAATAGAAGAAATACGCAAATATGTTTATGAAAATCTGGGAATTTATTTTTCACCCGAGCGCACGCATGAACTTGAACGGCATATCAGCAATGCCGCAAAAGATAAGGGATTTGCAAAAGATGATGATTTTATAAATTATCTTTTTGAAGTGATCACTCATTCCGAAAGGATATTTACGCTTGCAAGATATTTGACAATTGGTGAAACTTATTTTTTCAGGGAGATAGGCGCGTTAAATGCTTTAAAGGAATTCATAATTGAATTTAAGGAAAAGAAAAATTCACTAAATATTTGGAGCGCCGGTTGTTGCAGCGGCGAAGAACCATACACGCTCGCAATTATGATAAAAGAGCTTTTCGGTGAAATTGATTTTGATCTTAATATTTTGGGAACGGATATAAATCCGTACTTTCTTGAAAAAGCAAAATCAGGCATTTACGGCAAATGGTCTTTCAGAACTTTAGATAAAAATATTCAACAGAAATATTTCAAAAAAATTGATGAAAACAAATTTGAAATTGATTACAGTATAAAAAAAATAGTGAAATTTGATTTTTTAAATTTAGCGGATTCAAATCACAATCATAAGTTTATTAAAGATAAAAAGTTCGATATCATTCTTTGTAGAAATGTTATCATGTATTTTAATAGAGAACTGCAAAACAGGATCATAGAAAATTTTTACGGAACCCTTGAAAATAAAGGACTTTTAGTATTAGGTTCCGCTGAAACGGCAAATATTGACAAGCAAAAGTTTGAAAGATTATTTTTTGAAAATGCTGTTATTTTTAGAAAAGAAATCAACGCTAATTATGAATTTCAGAAAAAATATTCACAAAACAATTTTGAAATTCCGGAAAACAAAATAAATTCTGGCGTTAAAAATAAAACAGAATTTAATAATAAAATTAATTATGATGAAAAAAGCTTAAAAAAAGATCAGGATAAATATCAGTCAATAAAATCAAGCATTTCAAGCGATAATACTTTTGAGAATGCAAAAAGACTTTTTGAAAAAGGGAATTATGATGAAGCTATAAATGTAATTTCAAAGTATTTGGATTCACCGGAGAACATTGGTTCAGATATCAGCAGAAGCGATTACATTGAACTTTTGATTAAAGCTTACACATCATTCGGAAAAACGGAACTTGCAAAACAGTGGTGCAAAACCGGAATTGATGAAGATAAATTACATACAAAATTCTATATTTTATTGGCAAATCTTCTGTATATTGAAGGAGATTATGATTCGGTTGTAACTATTCTAAAAAAAGTAATTTATCTTGAACAGGATAATTTACTGGCGCATTATTACCTCGGAAATATTTGTGCGAAAATTAAGAAATATGATGATTGTAGAAAATATTTTAATACCGCATTAAATCTTTTGCAAAATTATGATGATAACGAAACTTTGGATTTTGCAGATGGAATTACAGCCGGAAGAATGAAAGAATTAATTTTATCACAAAGAAAAATTTGATCTGAAAAATGCCTAACAAAAAAGAATTTACTGAGAAAGAAAAATCTGAAATTTACGATAAGTTAAAAAACATCAATAAAATCAGTGCTGAAACTGAACTATCAGAAAATGAAGTTGAAAAAATATTAAAACTACGAGCTGAAAAATTAGCACGAAAAAAAGCTAAAGAAAAAAATGTAAATGAAATTGAGATAATTGAATTCCAACTTGCAAATGAGATTTACGGAATTGAAACTCAATTTTTAAAAGAAGTTTTATTGATGAAAGATCTTACCATGCTGCCGCAAACTCCCGCTTTTGTAAAAGGAATTATCAATTTGCGCGGCGAAATAATTTCCGTTATTGATCTAAAAAATTTCTTTGAACTTCCGCAAAAATCAATTCCCGGACTTGAAAAAATTTTAATTTTAAAAGATGAAGAAATGACATTCGGAATTTCAGCTGATAATGTTTACGGTGTAAAAAAAGTATCAATGGAAAATTCACAAACCAGACTTCCAAATCTAAATGACATTCGTGAAAAATATTTAAGAGCAGTAACAAAAGATCTTACTATCATTCTTGATGGAAAAAAAATCCTGAATGATGAAAAAATTATTATAGATGATAAAATATAAAATCAGGAGTCATAAATATGATAAGTTTCTCTGATATTTCAACAAGGGGAAAACTTTTCCTTGCTTTCGGTTTGATGCTATTGGGTTTAATCGCCATAATTGCATTTTCAATTAATGAAGTGAGCATGATTCGCGATAAACAACAGCGACTTGCGGAAGTTGATTATAAATTTTCTCTTGCTGCTGTGGACCTAAAAGCAAACTTAAACAGGATGCGTACAAAAGTTCTCCAACTTATGATAAATGATTTCAGGGATGCACAAAAAGAAAAACTGATTCAGGAATTTCAAAATGCACGGGAAAGATCAGATGAAAATCTTGCTATGCTTGCAAGTTTAATAAGTCAAAATACTCAATTTCAAAAAGAATATTTTGAGTTAAAAGATGAATACCAAAAATTGTTGGATGTTGTAGATCAGCAGATTTTACTTATAAACAGAGGCAGATATGATGATGCAGCAAAAATCGGAATAAATATAGTTACAAATTTGTATGAAAATATTAGAAGAATGACGATCTCAATTTCAGATAATATATCAATTAAAATTGATAAAGATATTGCTGATGTTAATTCCCAATTTAATTCTTATTCAATGCAGATAATTATTATTGCTGTATTATTATTGATTTTAATAATTATAATAACTTTTTATTTAAATAATCTTATCGCAAAACCGATTCAGGATTTAAAAAATTATTCAAACAGAATTGCCGAAGGTGATTTCAATTTTGAAATTCCTGAATCAACCCGAAAAGATGAAATAGGAACTTTGTGGCAAAGTTTTAACAAGATGACCCTTTCGTTAAAAGAAATTGCAGGAATTGCAAATAGCATTGCAAAAGGAAATTTAATGTTGCGGGCAGTTCCAAAATCAAATAATGACATGCTTTCTGTAGCAATAAATAAAATGCTTGATAATCTGAATCAAGTTATTGGTGAATTAAAAGAGACAACAAATGTTTTAAATTCTTCAACATCTGAAATATTTTCCGGTACAAAAGAACTTGCCGCAAGCGTATCAGAAATTGCCGGTGCAGTCGGTGAAACTACTACAACTATTGAAGAAGTTAGAAGAACATCCGAAACTGCAAATAAAAACTCAAAGGAAGTTTACGAAATTTCCAGCAAAGCAACTGATTATTCCGAACTCGGACAAAAAGCAACTGATGAAACACGCGAAGGAATTAATAAGATCGGAAATCAGATGACCATAATTGCAGATAATATAATCAAACTTTCAGAGTACGGTAAATCGATCGGAGATATTATCAGCGCGGTAAATGATATAGCGGAACAGACAAATCTTTTAGCGGTGAACGCTTCCATTGAAGCAGCGCGCGCAGGCGAACAGGGAAAAGCTTTTGCAGTTGTTGCTCAGGAAATTAAATCTCTTGCAGAGCAATCAAAACAATCAACAATGCAGATTAAAAGTACTTTGAACGAAATTCAAAACGCAGTAAATTCTGCAGTGCTTGCTACTGAACAAGGCGAAAAAATTGTTGAGAGCGGATTGAAACTTGCAAAACAATCGGGCGATTCAATACAAAATTTGGTTGATACTGTTAACATTGCAAAAAATATTGCGTTCCAGACCTCCGTAACTTCGCACGAACAAGTTGTTGGAATGGAACAAGTTACACTTGCAATGGGAAATATAAAAGTCGCAAGTTCACAAAATGCAACAACCACAAAGCAACTGGAAGATTCAGCAAAAAATCTTCAATCATTAAGTTTTAAATTAAAAGACATTGTTGCAATATTCAAAGAAAATGAATAGCAAAAATTCTTTAACGAAAAGAAATTAAATGGAAGAAAACTTTTTAAATAGATTATTCAAAACATTCAAAGCGGAAGCGGAAGAACACATTGAAAAAATTTCCGCCGGACTTTTGAAACTTGAATCAAATAAAAATAATGATGATCATTTCTTTTTGATTGAAGAACTGTACAGGGAATTCCACAGTCTAAAAGGTGCAGCGCGTGCAATTGGAATTCCGGAGATCGAAACTCTTTGCGGAAATATTGAATCAGTTTTTGCGCGACTCAAAAAAAATGAAATTAAAATTTCAAACGAACTGCTTAATAATTTTCATCAATCAATCAATCTGATCAAAAATTATTTGGATTCGGAAAACGAAAATGAAAAACAAAGAATAAGTTCGCAAATTGATTATGCTATAAATAATTTATATGAAATTTCCGAAAGGATAGAAAATAATTTTGTGCCGGATAAAAATCAAAATTTTAATATCGAATTTGAAAATAAATTAATCAAAAAAGAGAATATTTTTGAATCTTTACCGGCGCCGGATTTTGCAATAAGCCCGTTAAATAAGGCTAAAAACACGATTGATGCAACCGTAAAAATTCCGGTAGCAAAAATGGATTCGCTTCTTCTTCAAATTGAAGAATTGATTACTGCCCGTACTTCCGCTGAAAATATTGTGAAAAATATTGGCGAATTTCAAAATCAACTTCAAACTTTTAGAAAGGATTTTGAAAAAATAAAAAGTAGAACAATTTTAAAATCAAAAAATCAACATAATGAAAATTCTTTTGAGCTGAATGAAATTAAAGAGGCGATGAATAAAACTTATGAAAATATTCCCGCGCTTCAAGAAAAGGTTTCATTAATCTTAAAACTTGCTTTGCAAAACCGTAATGAAATAAATTCAAGATTCAGAAATATTTATGATGATATAAAAGAAACTTTCATTTTTAAATCATCTTATCTGCTTGATATTTTTCCAAAGTTCGTACGTGATCTTTCAAATGAACTCGGAAAAGAAATTCATTTTGAAACAAGCGGAGGTGAAGTTACCGCAGACAGAAGAATTTTGGATGAAATGAAAGAGCCTCTTCTTCATCTTTTGCGGAATGCGATTGATCACGGTATCGAAAGTGCTGATGTAAGATTTGGTAAAGGAAAAGATCTTAAAGGAAAAATAAATTTAAATGTTACAAATCCCGGCTCATCTAATATTGAAATAATTCTGCAGGATGACGGACAAGGCATTAATATTGATAAAGTCAAAGCAGCAGCAATAAAATCAGGGGTTTTAGAGCAATCAAAGGCTGAAAGTTTAAGTGATGAAGAAGCAATTAAACTTATTTATTTATCTGATCTTTCAACAAGCAAAGTTATTACTGATATTTCCGGACGCGGTTTGGGAATGGCAATCGTAAAAAATAAAATTGAAAAAATCGGCGGAACTGTTTCAGTAAATTCTCAAAAAGATAAAGGTACAACAATTAAAATAATTTTGCCTTCCGCTTTTACTACATTGCGCGGAATTTTTATAAAAACTTCAGAAAGAAATTTTGTAATTCCTTCTAACAAAATAAACCAGGTTCTTAGAATTGATTCAGCCACAATTAAAACTGTTGAAAACAAAGAAACAATTATTTACGAAAACACTCCTGTTTCCGCAGTTTTTCTAAGCGATGTTTTAGGTTTATCCAGAAAAAATGGAAAAAATAAATCTCATTCTTATTCTGCAATTATTTTGCGCGATGAAGAAAATAAAATTGCTCTAATTGTTGATAAAGTTTTAGATGAAAAGGAAATTCTGCAAAAACCTTTTAACAAACAGTTAAAGCGCGTAAAAAATTTCAGCGGCGCAACAATCTCAGCAGATGGAAAAGTTATTCCGGTTTTGAATGTAAAAGATATTTTGGAATCGGTAAAAAAAGGTGTAAGAAGCGCAGTAAGTGAAATTGCAGAAGATGAAGAAATATCTAAAAATATTTTAGTGGTAGATGATTCAATAACATCGCGGATTTTACTTAAAGATATTTTGGAATCACGCGGATATAAAATTTCCCTTGCGGTTGATGGCAATGATGCTTTTAATAAAATAAAAACCGGAAATTTTGATCTTGTTGTAAGCGATATTGAAATGCCGAAAATGGATGGATTTGAATTGACGAAAGCGATAAAAGATGATGAAAGATTTCAAGAAATTCCGGTAGTGCTTGTAACTGCGCTTGCAAGTTTGGAAGATAAAGCAAAAGGAATTGACGCCGGCGCCGATGCTTACATTGTTAAAAGCAGTTTTGAACAAAGTAATTTGCTTGAAATTGTAAAACGATTGATTTAACATAGTTAAGAAAATCATTTTTTACTTTTCAAAAATCAGGAAGAAAATTTTAGAGCGTAATGATAAATATTTTGATAGTTGATGATTCCCAGGTTGTAATTGAAACTTTAAAGCAAGTATTTTCTACTGATCCGCATATTCAAATAGCGGGAATTGCAAACAACGGAAAACAAGCCGTTGAATTTGTGAATCAGTTCAAACCCGATGTAATTACAATGGATATCAACATGCCGGTCATGGATGGCTTGGAAGCTATCAGCGAAATAATGCAGACAAATCCCGTTCCAATAATTATAATAAGCGGATTTTTAGATTCAAAAGATCCTGCTGATAATTTTAAAGCGCTTGAATCAGGCGCTGTTGTAATGATCGAAAAACCGAGAGCTGTTGGCTCCCCCGAATTTCAAAGGTATTCTAAAGATCTGATTGAAAAAGTAAAAGTTCTTTCCAAAATTAAAGTTTTTAAGCGGACACGCAAAAATAAACCAGCAGCGGAAATCCAGAATAATAACGGAATAAAACGAATCACCGGAATAGAAAAGGAAATTAAAAACAGAAAAATTGAAATTATTGCAATCGGAACCTCAACCGGCGGACCGGTAATTATCAATAATCTGCTAAAAAGTTTGCCTAAAAGTTTTAATATTCCTATAATTATTATTCAGCATATTGTACCGGATTTTACAACTGATTTTGCAAAATGGCTTAATGAAAATTCAAGCATTCCTGTTGAAATTCCTATGAATGGTGATAAAATTGAAAAAGGAAAATGCTACATTGCACGGCAGGGATTTAATCTTGCCGTAAAAAATGGAAAATTTCTTTTGCTTTCAGATAATGAAAGTAAAAACTCTCCTTCTGTTTCAGTGCTTTTTTCATCTGTTGTAAAAGAATACGGAAGCAGGGCAATAGGAATTTTGCTAACGGGAATGGGAAAAGATGGCGCAAAAGAATTAAAAGAAATGAAAGATTCTGGCGCGCTTACAATTGTTCAAGATAAAGAAACTTCTGTTGTTTACGGAATGCCCGGCGAAGCATTAAAACTTAATGCTGCAAATTATGTTATGAATCCGGAACAAATTTCCGAAGTGCTGAAATATTTTAATTGAAACATTTAGTTTAATTTTGATCACGGAAATTAGTTTTAATGTTCAGTAAAAAAATTCTTTAGATTATGAAAAAAATGATTTTAATTGCGGAAGATAGTTCAACACAACTCGAAAGATTAAAATATATTCTTGAAAGGAATTCGTATAAAGTTTACACTGCTTCAAACGGAAAAATCGCGTTAGATCAATTAACAAACATAACGCCCGATCTTATAATTTCCGATGTTATGATGCCGCAAATTAACGGTTATCAATTTTGTAAAGCGGTAAAAACAAATCCGGCAACAAAAGAAATTCCTTTTATTCTTTTAACAAGTCTTACTGATCCGCATGAAGTAATAAACGGAATTCAAGCAGGCGCAGATAATTTTTTAACCAAACCTTACAATGAAGATTTTTTAATTGAACGGATAAAAAATATCCTGAAAAATAGGGAGTTAAGAAAATTATCAAATGGAAATTCTGAATCGGTAAAAATAATTTTCCGCGGTGAACAATATGAAATTAATGCTGATAGCCGGCAAATTGTTGATCTGCTTCTTTCATCTTACGAAAATACAATTCAAAAAAATGATGAACTTTTACATGCAAACCGCCGGCTTTTAAAAACCCAGCAGGAACTTAAAAAAAATATTTCTGAGCTGGAAAGATCAAATAAAGAACTTGAACAATTTGCTTATGTTGCATCGCACGATTTGCAGGAACCGGTGAGAATGATAAGCAATTTTGCCGAACTGCTTAAAAAAAGAACTCAAAAAGATCTTGATGAAAAATCGCAATTATTTCTTGATCAACTTTTGAACGCTTCGGGCAGAATTCACAAATTGATAAACGATCTGCTGATATTTTCAAGAACAACGAGAACAATTGAAAATTTCACTCTGGTTGATTTGAACAATATAATAAGTCAGGTTTTGGAAGACTTATCAGTTCAGATAAATGAAACAAAAGCTAATATTAAATATCCTGAAATGCCTTGTATAAAAGGCGATCCGGTTCAAATAAATCAGCTGTTTCAAAATTTGATTTCAAACGCTTTGAAATATGTAAGAAATGAAAAACCCGAGATCGAAATTGATTTTGCAAATTCAGGAAATATGACCCGCGTTTCAATAAAAGATAATGGAATTGGGATCGAAAGAAATTATTTCGAAAAGATTTTCGTGATCTTTCAAAGATTGCATTCCAACGAAGAATATCCGGGAACGGGAATCGGACTTTCGATCTGCAAAAAAATTGTTGATAACCACGGCGGAAATATTTGGCTCGATTCAGAACCCGGAAAAGGATCAACGTTCTATTTCACTTTGCCGGCAAATTGATCAAAAATTATTGATTGATTAAAAAAAATAAATTTAAAATTTTACTTTTGCCTTTATTTTCAATGCTTTTGATTATTTATCAAATAAAAAATCATTTTGAAAATTATTAATTGAATTTTTGAAAAAGCACGTATCCGAAATTAGTTGATTGTTAGCTTTTAATTTGATATTATGAAACAACATTTATGGTTCAATTTAAGATGAAAAAAAATAATTTAATAATGCTTGTTGAAGATAATCCGGGAGATATTTTTCTTCTTGAAGAATCATTCAATTTTAAATGCGGAAATTTTAATTTTGAAATTGCAAAAGATGGAGAAATTGCGCTTAAAATTTTATCAAAGCTTTATGCTGAAAACCGTTTGCCGAATGTAATAATTTTGGATCTGAATATTCCGAAAATAAGCGGGATCGAATTTCTAAAAATAAAAAGCGGAATAAAAGAATTGAAAAACATTCCGGTTGTACTTTTTACCACTTCAACTTATCAAAAAGAAATTAATGGCTGCCTTGAATTAGGTGCAGTAAAATATTTCAACAAGCCGATGAATTTTGAAGATTATGATAAGCTGGTAAGTTTTATTTGTAAATTTATTCAAGCAGATAAAAATGAATTTCATTTCATTTGAAAAATTATTGTAATAATTTCTTTCCTGATTTTTACATTTCAAAATTTATTTCAATTAATAACATTCCCTCAAATCAATACTTGTAATAATATAGATCATTAAAATGTCCGGTGAGTTTTAATGAAATTATTTTGATCGAAATTAATGCGAATTAAAATAAATCGTTCTTGTTAATAAAATCAGTTTTTTTATTTTGATTAAAATAGCAAACTGAAATTATTGAGGGCGTGATGTTTAAATTTATTGTTGCTGTAGTATTTCTGATAAATATTTTTGTTTACGCACAAACCGGAAATCCCGATTCAATTTTAACCCACTCAATTTCTGATGTAGTTGTTACTGCCGATAAATTTCCAAATAAAATTTTAAATTCAACATCTTCAATAAGCAGAATTTCACTTTACGAAATTCAAAATTTCCCGGTAAAGGATTTTTATGAATTATTCAGTTTGATTCCCGGAGTTGCAATTGCGGATAAAAGCGGAAACGGACTAGATCCGGTTGTAAGTCTACGCGGATTTTACGGCGGCGGCGAAGCAGAATACGCATCGGTTTTTGTCGATGGAATTCAAATTAATGATCTTGAAACCGGATTGATTAACTGGAATTTTTTGAATGTTGAAAATATTGAAAGCGTAGAAATTGTTCGCGGAGGAAGTTCAGCGCTTTACGGAGATGCGGCAATCGGCGGAGTAATAAATGTAACTTCAAAAAAGCAAAACAGATCTCTATTTGCAAAAGCAGGAAGTTTTAATTCATACGGTGCGGGAATTAATTTTGCGGGAAATTTAAAAAACAATTTATTTAATTTTTATCTATTTGGTGATAAATCAAATGGATTTAGAAAAAACAGCGAACAGACTTTGCTTAGTTTCGGCGGAAATTATTTTATTGAGCTCAATTCAAATTCATATTTGAAATTCGGTACAAACAATCAAATTAATGATTTGAAAAAGCCTGGAGCTGTTCCCGGGAATTTTACTGAAACTTCCCGCAGCGGCTCATTTCCAATTTTCAGAGAAGATAAAGTAAAGGAAAACCGTTTTAATTTATTTTCTGAATACATGATAAAATTTTCAGAAAATCAGAATTTGAGATTACAAGCCGGAATTAAAAATAAAAATTCTGATGCGGTAAACACATTTACAAATCAAATTCCAATTATGGATCCGGAAACTTTTCAGCCGGTTGGCGTTTATGATACTTCACTTTTCGGCGATACAAAAAAAAGAAAACTAAATGTAAATGAAGTGAAATTAAGCGCAAACCATTTTTCAAATTTGAATATGCTTAAAACCCGCATAACTATTGGCTCTGATGCGAATTTCGGATTTTATAATAGCGAATACTTCAATGTTTTCAATGGTTTTGAAGAAGATTATCAAAATTCATTTTTGGCAAATAACGAAAAAATTAATGAAGCAAAAGGAAATAGACAGGATTACGCAATTTTTGCCAACAGTGAAATAAATCTTTTGAAAAATTTAAAATTGAATTTCGGCTTAAGATTTGATCACATAAATGATAATTATAATAGCAGTATTCCAGATTCATCAATCAAAATTTCAAATTCAGCTTTAAGTCCGAAAATCGGATTGAATTTACTTTTAACAGAAAGCGAAAATTACAGCGGCAGCATTTATACAAATTTCAACAGAGCATTTAAATCTCCGACAGTTGATCAGCTTATAAATTTAAATCGTTTGGATTTCGGAATTTTCATTCCGGTTAGCGAAAATGAATTTATGTTCATGCCTTTTCAGGCAGAACCATTTGCAAATTCAAATTTGAAGCCGCAAAAATCAAGCACAATTGAATTCGGTTCGTATAACAGTTTGAAAATTTTGCGCTCGCTTTTTGCTGAATTATTTTTAGCTTTTTACAGTTCAAAAGTTGTTGATGAAATTGATTTTGATATTGCAAGTTTCCGTTATGAAAATATTGAAAAAACACGGCACAACGGAGTTGAAAGCAGAGTAAGTTTGAGATATAAAAACAAAGTTGCGGCATTTGTAAATTACACGATCAACAAAGTAAAATTCCTTTCGGGAAATTACGAAAATAATTTTGTTAAAGGCGTTCCGGAAAATGTTCTTTCGGCAGGAATTAATATTTCAAATATTTATGGATTTTATTCAGGAATAATTTTTAATTCGTATTCAGGTACTTTTCTGGATGATGAAAATAATAAGAAGTTAAATGATCGTGCGGTAACAGATTTCAGATTAGGATACAAAGCAGGTAAGTTTGATATTTATTCAGACATTAAAAACATTTTTGATAAAAAATATAACTCAACCGGATATTTACTTAACGGAACAAAATATTTTTATCCTGCTGCCGGCAGAACAATTTCCGGCGGAATAAGATTTGAATTTTGAAACGAAATTTGATTCTGTAAAACTTAAATGAAATTATTGTGGCAGGATTCGAAAAAAAGATAAGTGAATTTAAAATAAAAAAAGCGTCTTATGTGAGACGCTTTTAGAATTAAAGTCAAACTTTATTAGTCACGAGCGTTAGCTTCATTAACAATAATTTTTCTTCCTTTTAATTCTGAATTGTTAAGTGCGGTAATTGCACTTTTCGCTTCAGCAGGTTCTGACATTTCGACAAAGCCGAATCCTCTTGATCTGCCTGTAGCTCTATCCATAATAACTTTAGCTGAAACTACAGTGCCGTGTTTTTGAAATGCTTCTTCTAATTGCGCGTCATTAACTGACCAAGGTAAAGAACCTACAAATAATTTAGTACTCACAAAAAAACCTTTAAAATAAAATTGAAAAAAAGCCGGTTAAATCCGGTTCATAAAATTACAAATAATATTTTAAAATGCCTAATATTTTTTTATGGAAAATTTTTTCTCTTTAAAAGAAATTTTATAAATGTTTTTGCAAAGGAAATTATCTATTTGTTTTCTTCCGGAATTTCTTTTATTAATAACTTTTCCTCGAAATTACTTAATAAAGCGGCTGCAATTCCGTTTGTCCAGCCGAATCCATCTTGCAGATCGTACTCACCGCCGCCGGCAAAAAGTTCAAGATTTTCAACATCATATTTTTCAAACATTTTTCCTGTTCGTGTAAATACATTTTCATTTAAATTTAGCCACCGTTTTTTAATTTCGTTTGCTAAGTCATCAAATCCGTATTCTTTTGAACTTTTTATTGCGATCCATTGCAAAGGTGCCCAGCCGTTCGGCGCATCCCACTGTTCTTTTGTTTGATTTAAAGTTGTAATTACTCCGCCAGGCATCAAAAAATCTTTTTCTATTTTTTCTTTTACATTTTCCGCAAAACTTTCAGGCGCAATTCCAAAATAAAGCGGAAAACAAGCCGAGAGCGTTAAAGATTTCGTGTGCTCTTTCTTTTTAAAATTGTAATCAAAATAAAAGTTTTCTTCTTCGTTAAAGAAAATTTTATTTATAATTTCTTTTCTTTTGGAAGCACGATTTTCATAAAATTCATTTTTTGAAATTTCGTTTTGCATTTCATAAAAATTGGCAAGAGTTATTTCCAAAAAATATAAAAGACAATTCAGATCAACCGGAATAATATCAGTAGTTTGAATTGTTGAAATTGATTTTCCGTCAGCAAACCAACGGCTCGAAAAATCCCATCCCGATTCCGCAGCAGCTCTTAAATCCCTGTAAAATTTTGCTCTTTTGTTTTTATCAATTTTCTGCGCAAGATTAAAATCTTCTTTAAAAGATTCTTCACGCGGAATTGTGTCATTATCAAAATAGCGATTCAAAATTGAACCATCATTCAGTAAAACTACTCTTTTAATAGAATTATTTATTCCGTAAAGTGAATCTTGGGCATCCATCCAAAAAGAATATTCAATTTCAAGTTCATCAATAAATTGCACTCCCCACGAATAATCATTTTTGTATCTGCAAATTGCATCGATCATAAGCGAAAAAAACGGCGGCTGTGAGCGTGTTAAATAATAAACTCTGTTTCCGTTGGGAATCATTTTGTAATTCCGCAACAGGTAAGCAAAATTATGAACCATATTTTCAGCTTGTGAAATTTTATTATCGGCGAGTAAACCCAAAATCGTAAAAAAACTATCCCAATAATAAATCTCGCGGAATCTTCCGCCGGGAACGATATACGGATTTTCTAAAGTAAGTAAAGTTGAATTTTGATTTTGCGATTCCGGATTTCGCTTTAAAATATCCCAAAGATTTTCAATATGTTCATCCATCGAATTGCTTTCGGGAATATCTGATGATTCGGAAATTTCTTTAGGCAGATCAAAAGTTGATTGTACAAATTCTTTAAGATCAAAGTCAGAATTTCCTTTTTGAGAATTGTATTTTTGCAGAATTTCTTCAGGAGATTTTTTAGGAACGGCATCAACAAATGTTTTTGAATCCTTGAAGATTCCGGAAAGTTGCACCGCTTTAAACAATTCACCGCTAAGTTGAATGAAATTTGATTTTTGCGGAATTGAATTTTCGTGGCTCTGTGCTTTAGCATCAATCAAAAAAACAAATAAAATTATTTGAAAGATAATTGAAATGAATTTTATCTTTTTCATTTACGGTTTCTCCGTTTTCGTGCATAATAAAAAAAGATAAAAATTAATTGAGAACGGACAAATTTGGATCGTGAATTAAAATCTTCGGATGAAATAAAATTTTCGGGTTGCCCAAAAAATACTTGGGAAATTTCGCATACGGAGTTTCGATAGGACATAATTTTTAATTTAC